>NZ_CP101125.1:2500-303804 GCF_024296925.1 Pseudomonas nunensis | reverse complement strand
CTGGTGGGCCTGAACAAAATGGGGGTCAATAAAACCCGGCTGCCGGAGGCGTTCCATAGCCCCATCGATATCCTGAGCAACCACATTGCGCTGATCCTGCGCGAGCAACCGATCGTCAATCGCCTGCTGGAAAACATTGAAGCCATCCCGGTGGCCCAGCGCCTGGACGACATCACCAGCCTGCTGAACCAGGATCAGCAGCAGTCCGACGCGATTTATCAGCGCTACCATTTCTACATGCTGGTGTTTTCCGTGCTGCTGGTCCTGGTGCTGGTGTACCTGGCGATCCGGTTGATGCGCAGCTTCACCGAGATCAGTCGCGTCAACAAAGCGCTGCAAACCGCCAATGATGACCTGGAGCTGCGGGTCGAAGAACGCACCCGGGAACTCAAGGACACCCAGAGCGAACTGCTCGACACGGCACGCCAGGCCGGCATGGCCGAGATCGCCACCAACGTGTTGCACAACGTCGGCAACGTGCTCAACAGCGTGAACATCTCCGCCGATCTGGTGACCCGCAAACTGCGCGGCAGCAAAGCCTTGGGGCTGGGCAAGGCGATGCAGTTGATCAACGAACATCCTGCGGACCTGGGCAGTTTTCTGAGCGACGACCCCAAAGGCAAATTGCTGCCCGGCTACCTCAATCAACTGGTGGACGCCATCGCTCTCGAACAACAGGGCATGACCGACGAACTGGCGCAACTGACCAAAAGCGTGGACCACATCAAGGACATCGTCGCGACCCAGCAATCCTACGCAGGCGCCAACAGCCTGATGGAGCCGGTGCAGATCAGCGAACTGCTGGAGGACGCCCTGCGCATGAACTCCGGCGCCCTGACCCGGCACCATGTCACGGTGGTCAAGGAGTACACCGAAGTACCTCGGGTCATGGGCGATAAGCACCGCTTGCTGCTGATCCTGATCAACCTGATCAGCAACGCCAAATACGCCATGTCCGATCTCAGCGACCGTCCACGCCAGATGACCCTCGGAGTGAAAATCGTCGACGAGAGCATTCTGCAAGTCAGCGTCAAGGATGACGGTGAAGGCATCCCCGCGGAAAACATGACGCGAATCTTTGCCCACGGTTTTACCACCCGCAAGGAAGGCCACGGTTTCGGCCTGCACAGCTGCGCCCTGGCCGCCATCGAGATGAACGGCCACCTCACCGCCCACAGCGACGGACCGGGCAAAGGTGCACTATTCACGTTGCAGATCCCCCTGAAAACCGTAGCAGGTGACGCATGAGCAACCCTTCGAATCGACGCATTTTGTTGATCGATGACACGCCCTCCATTCACGTGGATTTCCGCAAGATCCTCACCCCTGCACCGCCGCAACACGTGGAACTGGACGAGATGGAAGCCGCGCTGTTCGGCGCTGAAGCGAAATCCGCCAGCGCACTGTTCGAACTGGACTCGGCGTTCGGCGGTCAGGAAGGCCTGGGCAAACTCAAATTCGCCATGAAAGAACAGCGCCCTTACGCCATGGCCTTCGTCGACATGCGCATGCCCGACGGTTGGGACGGCGCGCAGACCATCGAACACCTCTGGCAGGAAGACCCGCGCCTGCAAGTGGTGGTGTGTACCGCTTACTCCGATTATTCGTGGGATGAACTGCTGGACCGTTTGCAGGCCCACGACCGGTTGCTGATCCTGAAAAAACCGTTCGACAACATCGAAGTCCAGCAGATGGCCAATACCCTGCTGACCAAATGGGACATGACCGAGCGGGCCAGTGTGCAGGTGGATCATCTGGGGCAAATGGTCGAACGCCGGACCCGGCAGTTCAAGGAAGCCAGCGTCGAGCTGCAACGGGAAATCGACGAGCGCAAACAGCTTGAATCGCAATTGGTGCAGTCGGAGAAACTCGCATCGCTGGGGCAACTGGCGGCGGGTGTCGCCCATGAAATCAATAACCCCATCGGGTTCATTTCCTCCAACCTCGGCTGCCTCGACGGCTACTTCAAGCAGTTGCAGGAAATGCTCGACGCCTATCGGGGCGCCGAAGCGTCGATTACCTCACCCGAGGTGATCGACCGGCTGAATGTGCTGCGCGAGCGAGTCGAGCTGGAATTCCTGCGCGAGGACATTCCGCTGCTGATCAAGGAGTCCAAGGACGGCATCAACCGCGTCGGGCAGATCGTCAAGGACTTGAAAGACTTCTCCCGGGTGGATTCCAACCAGGAATGGCAGTGGGCCAATCTGCAACAGGGCATCGAATCGACCCTGAACATCGTCGCCAACGAACTCAAGTACAAGGCCGATGTGGTGAAGCAATATCAGGTGCTGCCGGAAATCGAATGCCTGCCCTCGCAAATCAACCAGGTGATCATGAACCTGATCGTCAACGCCTCCCAGGCCATCGGCACGGAACGCGGCACCATCACGTTGAGCACTGGGCTTGAGGGCGAGACAGTGTGGATCGAGGTGGCGGACACGGGCTCGGGCATTGAGCCGCAGACGTTGCAGAAAATCTTCGACCCGTTCTTCACCACCAAACCGATTGGCCAAGGCACGGGGTTGGGGTTGTCACTGTCATACGGGATCGTGAAAAAACATCACGGGGATATTTCGGTGCGCAGCGTCGTCGGGACCGGTACTACGTTCAGGGTTGAGTTGCCAGTGCATCAGACCAAGTTGGCGAGTTGAACCGCCACTGGTAAGGGCATCACTGTGTGGAACCTTGGAACTCCAGCTCCGGGGGAACGGCGAAGAGTAATAAGAAGAATTAACCGCTTACAGTTACGGAAATGTCCTACGCAGGGGTTTGATAGTTTGCGTGGCACCGCAGTCTGCGGTGGCCATATAACTTAACCTCTATTGGAAAACCGGCATGTCCGACATCTCCGCACTTAAAGACAGAAACAACCTTAAAACCCTTCACCTCTTCCTGTTGGGCCTGATTACGTCCAGCCTTTACTGCATTGTCTGGATGTATAAAACCAACGCTTTTCTGGAGGAGGTCACCAAGATCAAAACCATGAGTTCCCGGTATTTCATCTGCTACCTGGCGTTGATGGGACTGGGGGGCCTTTTCCTGAACTCGGCAAATCCGTACGTAGTGCCATTAGGTGGGATGATGCTGCTCACTTCGACCATCCTTGGGATTGTCTGGGCATTTCGCGCACGCAACGCGTTGCGTGCCTACACGCTGATGGAACATAAGTTCGAGTTGCGAATGAAGGGGGTATACACCCTGCTTTTTACGATTTATTACGTCAATTACTGCATCAACGACTTGCCCAATGCCAAACAAAAAAGCCACGAAAAAATGCAGTCGGTCGAAAAAACCACTCAAGCCTGAAACACCTGTAGGAGCGAAGCTTGCTCGCGAAAGCGGTGTGTCAGTCGCCATTATTAGTGACTTACACACCGCCTTCGCGAGCAAGCTTCGCTCCTACAGGGTTATGCGAGGTTAGGTGGCTTCCTGGAAATCCATCTCCGGCGGCTGACGACGGAATCCGCCGGTCAGTATCGCCAGGTACACCACGCCAATCGCCAGCCAGCTCAGGCCCAGGTAAATCGCCAGGTGATCGAGGCTGACCATCAGCCACAGATCCGCCGCCAGGCCAATGAACGGGAACACCAGAAACAGCACCAGTTCACGCGGGCCTTTCTTCTCGCCGGCGATCCAGTAATGAAAGATCACCGACAGGTTCACCAGGCTGAAGGCCAGGAAGGCGCCGAAGTTGATGAACGAAGTCGAGGTGGTCACGTCGAGTTTCAGCGCTAGCAAAGCCACCACCGCGCACAGCAGGATGCTGTTGACCGGCGTGCCGAATTTCTCATGCAAGGTGCCGAAGAACGACTTCGGCAACACGCCGTCGCGGCCCATGGCGAACAGTAACCGCGAACCGCTGGCCTGGGCCGACAGGCCCGAAGCGAACTGGCCGACGATCAGCCCGATCAGGAAGATCGACACAAATAGATCACCGCCGATGTTGCGCGCAATTTCGTAGGCCGCCGAGTCGACGTTGTCGAACTGGAACGACGGATGCGCAATCTGCACGAAGTACGACACGCCGACGAAAATCAATCCACCGATCAGGGTGATCAGCATGATCGCCCGTGGAATGGTGCGGCGCGGGTCGCGGGTTTCTTCGGTCAGGGTGCTGACCGCGTCGAAGCCAAGGAACGAGTAACAGGCGATGGCCGCGCCGCTCATGATCAGCGGCATTTGCATGTCGCCGTTAAAGAACGGTTTGACCGTCCACAGCGGCGTGCTCGCGTCGCCACCGATGTAGTGGATGCACAGCGCGACGAAGGCGATCAGCACCAGGAACTGCACGAGCATCAGCAAGGCGTTGATGCCGTTGGCCAGTTTCAGGCCGACGATGTTGATCGCACTGGTGATGCCGATGAACGCCAGCACCCAGATCCACTGCGGCACCGCCGGGAAGGCGGAGTTGAGGTAGGCCGCGCCGATCAGCCAGATCGCCATCGGCAGGAACAGGTAGTCGAGCAGCACTGCCCAACCGGCGATGAACCCGAGTTTTGGGCTGATGGCTTTGCGCACATAGCTGTAGGCCGAACCGGCGACCGGGAACGCGGCGGCCATGCGCCCGTAGCTCATGGCGGTGAAGAACATCGCCACCAGCGCCGCCAGGTAAGCGGCCGGGACCATGCCGGCGGTGGATTGAGCGAGGATGCCAAAGGTGCCGAGCACAATGATCGGCGTCATGTAGGCGATGCCGAACAGCACCACCGAACCCAATGACAGGGTGCGTTGTAAACGAGCCATGAGCGACTACTCCGAATTTATTAGATTTATGGCAGAGCCGAGTTCGGCGCAAATTACGGGTGTTGCGTTGTTGTTCTTGGTCGATCGAAACAGGTGTGTCGTCTGGGAGGGCCTCTTCGCGAGCAAGCCCGCTCCCACAGGGGAATGCATTTCAAATGTGGGAGCGGGCTTGCTCGCGAAGGCGCCAGCCCGATCGACACAAAAACCGGATCAGTTCCTGGGAATCAGTAACTCCCGCAGTCCATTGGCATGCTCAACAATCTCCCCCGGCAACTTCAGCCGCTGGTCATCCAGGTACCGATAATCCTGCCGCGCTGCCGCCAGCTGATTCAGGTCCAGCTCAACCGCGAACTGCCCCTCCTCGCGCCCGGCTTCGAACAGCAGAGTGCCCAGCGGATCCACCAGCGCACTGCCGCCAGCAAACAACAAGCCGCCATCGCCCGCTTCCACCCGGTTGACCATCAGCGCGAACGCCTGGTTTTCCTGGGCGCGGGCCATGATCGCGGTGCGGTGGGTCGGGCCGTACGGGTCCATGTTGCCGTTGGTGACGATCAGCACTTCGGCGCCCAGTTGCGCCAGGGCGCGGGCAGTCTCGGGGAATTCGATGTCGTAGCAAATCAACAGACCGACCCGCACCCCGTTCCACAGGCACGTGGCATAACGGTCGCCGGGCTCGTAGACCCCGCGATCCGACGCCCACAAATGCGTCTTGCGATAGCGCAGGGCAATGCCTTCAGGGGTAATCAGCAGCGTGGTGTTGTAGAAACGACCGTTGTCGTTCTCGGCCATGCCGACCACCACGGCGATATTGCGTGCACGGGCGGCGGCGATCACCGCGCTGACGGTCGGGCCGTCCAGCGGCTCGGCGACCTGGGCCACGGATTCTTCCGAGGGGAAGCCCATCAAGTGGCCTTCCGGGAACATGATCAGTTGCGTATCGGCGGCGCTGGCGGCAATCGCGGCCAGGGCGCGTTCGAGGTTGTAAGCCGTGTCGTTGTCACGGCCCGCCAATTGGGCGAGTTCGACCTTCATGGGTATTCCTTGTTATGTGCGCCGGGGTTGCAGAAAGATTGCCCGGTCGGTGTCTGTGCGCCAGTATGCGCAGCAAGCAACCGGCCAGGGAATTACGCGGCCGGGGTAACCCGATAGGGGTAGACGCATGACACTTTCGCTGGATGACATCGCCTGGCACCGCTCGGTGGGGCAACTGATCGACGCCCTCGACAAGCCGAATTTCTGGACGCAGCTCGTGCGGTTGCTCGATCAATACGTGGATTTCGATAGCTGGGTGGTGCTGCTGTTCAGCGCCGACCAGCACCCGCAGGTGTTCGCCGAATGCCCTGGCGAGGATGGCAGCCCCGACCAGTTGTTCCAGGATTACCTGCGCGGTCTGTACCTGCTCGACCCGTTCTACATCGCCTGCCGCGAACAGTCGCGCACCGGGCTCTATCGCCTGTCGGAAGTTGCGCCCGAACACTTCGAGCTGACCGAGTATTACCAGCGCTACTTTCGTCTGAATGTGGTGGCCGATGAAATCCAGTTCAATTGCCAGCTCGAAGGCGACCGCACGCTGTGCCTGTCGCTGGGCAGCAAGCAGCGTTTCAGTGGCCAGCAGATCGCCTTGCTGTCGCTGATCCAGCCGTGGGTCCTGGGTCTGTTGCGCCAGCGCCTGCCGTATGAAATCAACGAAGTCGTGGCCCTGGCCCCCGCCCCACCGCAGCCTGATTGGCGGGTCCAGCTGGAAGCGTCGGTGCAGCAACTCAAAGGCGCGCAGTTAACCGCTCGGGAACTGGATGTCGGACGCTTGATGCTCAGCGGTTGCTCCAGTAAAGAAATCGCCCGTAAGCTGGAAATCTCCGTAGAAACCGTGAAAGTCCATAAGAAACACATGTACAGCAAACTGGGGATCAAATCCCAGCAGGAGCTGTTTTCAATTTTTCTCCAGGCACAAAATGCCTGACTGCCCAGTGAGGGGGCTTTTCTGTGGGAGCGGGCTTGCTCGCGAAAGCGGTGTGTCAGACAACATCAATGTTGAATGTGATGGCCTCTTCGCGAGCAAGCCCGCTCCTACAGGGATATCAGTGTCCCCACAGTTCACTGTGTTGCACATAACCGAGTCCGAACCCAAGGAAACCGTATGAGCCTGTCACTCTTGAGCCGCTACGCCTTCTTTGCCGCTTGCGTGATATTCACCCTCGCCAGCCTGCCCTTCCTGCAACACGACTGGCTCTGGCCGATCACCGCTGTCACCGGCATTCTCAGCCTGATCGGCATATTCGACCTGCTGCAAAGCCCTCACGCCGTGCGTCGCAACTACCCGATCCTCGGCAACATTCGTTATCTGGTGGAAGGCATTCGCCCGGAAATCCGCCAGTACCTGCTCGAATCCGACAGCGACGCCCTGCCCTTCTCCCGGGCCCAGCGCTCGCTGGTCTATTCCCGGGCCAAGAATGAAAGCGCCGATAAACCGTTCGGCACGCTGATCGATGTGTATCAGTCGGGCTTCGAATTCATCGGCCACTCCATGCGTCCGGCGCCGTTGAGCGACCCGAGCGGTTTTCGCGTCATGGTCGGCGGCCCGCAGTGCACCCAGCCGTACTCGGCATCGGTGTTCAACATCTCGGCCATGAGCTTCGGCTCGCTCAGCGCCAACGCGATTCGCGCGTTGAACCAGGGCGCCAAGCTCGGCAATTTCGCCCACGACACCGGTGAAGGCAGCATCAGCGCCTATCACCGGGAAAACGGCGGCGACCTGACCTGGGAACTTGGCAGCGGCTACTTCGGTTGCCGCACCGCCGACGGCCGTTTCGACCCGGAACGCTTCGCCGCCCAGGCGCAGACGCCGCAAGTGCGGATGATCGAAATCAAGATGAGTCAGGGCGCAAAACCGGGCCACGGCGGGATTTTGCCCAAGCACAAGGTCACCAAGGAAATCGCCGAAACCCGCGGCATCATGATGGGCGAAGACTGCATCTCGCCGTCACGCCACAGCGCGTTTTCCACACCGATCGAACTGATGCAGTTCATCCAGCAACTGCGCGAACTGTCCGGCGGCAAACCGGTGGGCTTCAAGTTCTGCCTCGGTCACCCATGGGAATTCATGGGCATCGCCAAGGCCATGCTGGAAACCGGCATCCTCCCGGACTTCATCGTTGTCGACGGCAAGGAAGGCGGGACCGGCGCGGCGCCCGTGGAATTCACCGACCACATCGGCGTGCCGATGCGCGAAGGCTTGCTGTTCGTGCACAACACCCTGGTCGGCCTGAACCTGCGCGACAAGATCAAACTCGGCGCCAGCGGCAAAATTGTCAGCGCCTTCGACATAGCCAGCGTACTGGCCATCGGCGCCGACTGGGCCAACTCGGCGCGCGGCTTCATGTTCGCGATCGGCTGCATCCAGTCGCAAAGCTGCCACACCAACAAATGCCCGACCGGCGTTGCGACCCAGGACGTCTTGCGCCAGCGTGCGCTGGTGGTGCCGGACAAGGCTCAGCGCGTGTTCAACTTCCATCGCAATACCTTGAAGGCTTTGGCCGAAATGCTGGCCGCTGCCGGGTTGGATCATCCTTCGCAATTGTCGGCCAAGCATCTGGTACGGCGCATGTCGGCGACCGAGATCAAGTTGTTCTCGCAGTTGCATGTGTTCTTGAAGCCGGGGGAGTTGTTGACCGGGGAAGTGAACGGCGAGTTTTATTCGCGGATGTGGCAGATGGCGCGGGCGGATAGTTTTGAGCCGGGTGAGATAGCGGCGGCATAAAGAATGTTTGGGCGCCAGCCGCACGGACACCCGCCGATTGGCTGGAACCGACTCATGCCTGGCGCTCACGAAACAGCACAAACCTCGAAAAGAAAAACCCGCACACCAGGCTCAACAATGAAAACGTTGTCACCGTCACCAGGCCATGAAGCAGCCATGTATCGCCTATGCGCCCGATGCCGTAGCTCAGGATGCCCATGACAGCGATGAACAGCAGATACCCGGTTACTGAGACTTCGGCATCAAAGGTGTAAAGCGCATTCACATAGAAGGAAAACGACGCGGCCACGCAAAACGCCGCAAAGTTGCTGGTGGCCTGACTGAGCTCCGCGGCGGCGGTGAGAACGAAAAATATCTGCCAATGAATAATTGCGTTGGCCAACCCGACCGCCGCGTAACTGGAGAAACCTTTCCATAAGGCTTTCATGCCGGCTCTGTCCCGCATTACCACTTGAGGTGCTTCTCAAACTAAAAGCACCACCCGACGGCGTCTACTGTCAGAAATTACAGGTTGCCGCTGTTCTGGATGAACGGTCACCACTGCAACTCAGCGATCGGCCTCGGCTCTTTCATGACGATAAAACCGTAATCTCCCAGCAGATAAATGCGGTAGTACTGACTGTCCACCAACGGTACAAATCCCTGATACCCGACCCGGGTTGCATTGCGCCGCTCGCGCTCGGCCACCACGTTGGTGATGCCGGCTTTTGGCAGATTCTCGGCCAACATGTAGTAATCGGTGTTCAGCAAATAGCGCAGCACCGGCAAATGTTTGAACGAGCCGGCAGCCCCGACCAGCCAGTGATCGGAGTAAGTCACCGACATATAAATGCGCTTGGCATCGCGCAGTGCCGGGCGCGAAGCGATGTCGTAGCTCAAGGCATTCAGCGCGGTGTTGGCGAAGGTCTTTTGTAGCATCAACACCCGGCCGTAGGCGTAGGACAGCGAGAGCATGGCCAACAGCGGGACCAGCAACAGCAGCGGCAATCGTCGATGCACGGCCGCCAGCGCCAAGTGGCTCAGGTAGAACAGCAGCAACAGCACTACTGAAAAACCCATCAAGGTTCGGGCGCCTTCATTGAAGTCGCGGAAGAACAGCGCGGCACCGGGTACCAGCAGCACCGCGATCGGTAAGGTCAGTAAACACAGAAGCCCGATTAGCGCATTCTTCCGCCCGTTATCCCTGCGTTCAATGATGCGTCGCCCCACCAACACACTGCCGGCAATCGCACCCAGGAATAGCGCGCCAAACACCCAACCGAAGCCACCGTGAAACAGCAGCATGACCTTTTCCAGCACCCGGCCTGCATTGGTTTCGACTTGCTGCAGCGGGCTCGCCTGCCCATTCAATAACAGAGTGCGATTCGGGTTCATGTAGGCATACGCCGTGGCGGCGTAGATCAACCAGGCCAGCCCCGTTTGCGCGACTTTCCAGCCGATCATCCGGCACCCTTCGGGCCAGGGCAGACGGTCGTTCGCGTAGCGCAACAGCTCCACGCAACACAGCCCGATAAACACGTTGATACTGACCTGATACAACCCCAGGCCCAGGGCAATCAGCAACGCGGGGACCAGCAGTTGTTGCACCCGCGAAACACTGCGAAAGGTGATCGCGAAGATCACCGCCACCAGACTCAAGGTCATGGCCGGCCCGTCATATTGATACGACAGGTTTTGCAGGAAGAACGGGTTGTACCAGAACGCGAGCACCACCAGAAAATGGGTGAATGTCGGTTCGATAAAGTAGTGGAAGGTCAGGCGGGTCAGCGCCCAAGCCATCGCCAGTGTGGCCAGCAGCAAGGGCAGCGGGAAGATGTTCGGCGCAGCATCGGTAAAGGTCAGCCAGTTATAGAACAGCTGGGTGAATAAGCGCCCCTCCCCGGCCCACCCCATGCCAGCGGCCAGTGAACGCCAGTTGTCATCGATGTACGGATAATCCGCGAGGATCAGCGGCAGAACATAGGCAAGGGTCGCCAACAAAAAACACAGCCAGACCCGCCGGCTGCCGAGTTCTCTGTCGAGCCAATCGCCCATGCGCATGTCGGAGCCCCTTGGGGTTACTGCATTAAGCCCATAGCGTATTGAACCCGCCACCGGCTCTAAATCACTGGCTTTGCGACAGACGGCGATGCCGGGCAATATCCCGTAATACCCGGCCTTTGCAATTACCGGCCAATCGCGCCACCCTGCGCGCCGCCGATGCGTGGCACTTTTGCGCCGCGTGGCGCTCCTTACTCAACACCCGTTCAAGAGCCCTCAGCCATGACGTCTGAACGCGATCACCGCATCGACTTTTTTCGCGGCCTGGCCCTGATCTTCATTTTCTGGGATCACGTGCCGCACAACCCACTCGGGCAAATCACTCCGCGTAATTTCGGTTTCAGCGATGCGGCGGAAATTTTCGTGTTTCTGGCCGGGTACGCGGCAGTCCTGGCCTACGGCAAGATCCTCAAGCGCGACGGTTATCTGATCGCCTGCGTGAAAATCCTGCGCCGCGCCTGGGTGCTCTATGTGGTGCATATCTTTTTGCTGGCGATGCTGATGGGCATCGTGTTCTTCGCCAACAGCCATGTGGAAACCCGCGATCTGGTGGAAGAAATGGGCATGCACCACTTCATCACCAATCCCCAGCAAGCGCTGACGGATGAGTTGCTGTTGCGCTTCAAACCGAACCTCATGGACCCGCTGCCGCTGTACATCGTGCTGCTGGCCGGTTTGCCGTTGGTGCTGCCGATGCTGGTGCGCGCACCTTGGGCGGTGGTGGCCGTGTCGTTGACCGTGTACCTGCTGGCGCCGTGGTTTGGCTGGAACCTGGCGGCCATCAAGGATGGCGTGTGGTACTTCAACCCGGTGGTCTGGCAACTGCTGTTCGTACTCGGTGGCGCTACCGCGATTCACGGGCAGCGGCTGCGCCTGCCCGACACTCGAGCGCTGATGCGCCAACCGTTGTTTGTCAGTGCGCTGGTGTACGCGGTGCTCGCCGGGGTGATTACAATCTCCTGGCGCTGGCCGGAAATACACGACGCGCTGATGCCTGCGTGGCTGAGTAACCTGCTTTACCCGATCAGCAAGACCGACCTGTCGCCGGTGCGCCTGCTGCACTTCCTGGCGCTGGCCTACGTCACCGCCAAGTTATTGCCCGACAGCGGCTGGACGCAAAACTGGCTGGCGCAGCAAAGCTGTCGCATGGGGCGTTATTCGCTGGAGGTTTTCTGCCTGGGTGTGCTGTTGGCGCCATTGGCGGACATGGTCAATGCCATGACCGACGATGCGTTTGCCATGCAGATCTTCACTGCGCTGGTGGGGGCAGGGTTGATGGCGTTGCTGGGGGTTTGGCTGGATTTCAACAAGCGCTTGAACCGGCCGGTGCAAGCAGTAACCGTTTGATTTCGGCAAGACACCCTTTGTGGCGAGGAGGCTTGCCCCCGTTCGGCTGCGCAGCAGTCGCAAACCTGTGGATCCGGTTTGAATGAAGGAATGCCGGGAGCGCTTCGCACTCAAAAGGGGGCAAGCCCCCTCGCCACAAAAGCTCGCTCGCCACAGTTAAGCGTGCCTCAACAAAAAGCCCCGGCCAATTGACCGGGGCTTTTGCATTTCAGGCGTTACAACTTCAAGACGCCGAACGCACCGCACCTTGCGCCACATTGGTCGGTTGCAACTTGAACACATAGAACAACACCGTCAGCAGCACCAGGAACGCCGGGCCGACATACAGCGCCACGCGGGTGTCCGGGAAGTACGCCATCAGGCCGACTACCAGCACCAGGAATGCCAGCGCCAGGTAGGAACTGACCGGGTACAGCCACATCTTGTATTTCAGGCCGGCCCGTTCGCTGGCGCTCAAACCTTTGCGGAATTTGAGCTGGGCCAGCAGGATCATCACCCAGGTCCAGATCGCGCCGAAGGTGGCAATCGCTGTCACCCAGACGAAGACTTTTTCCGGGACCATGTAGTTGAGCAGCACACCCAGCAACAGCACGAAGATCGACAGCAGCAGTGCGCGACGGGGCACGCCGTTGCTCGAGGTCGTGGCGAAACCGGCCGGGGCCTGGCCGTTCTGCGCCAGGCTGTAAAGCATGCGACCGGTGCTGAAGATACCGCCGTTGCACGACGACAGCGCTGCCGTGATCACCACGAAGTTGATGATGCCGGCGGCAGTCTTGATCCCCAGACGCTCGAAAGTCATCACGAACGGGCTGCCTTGGGTGCCGATTTCGTTCCACGGGTAGATCGACAGGATCACAAACAACGCGCCGACGTAGAACAGCAGGATCCGCCAGAACACCGATCCGATCGCATTGGGAATGGTCTTCTGCGGGTTCTTCGCTTCCCCGGCGGTCAGGCCGATCATCTCGACGCCGAGGTAGGCGAACATCACCATTTGCAGGGACATCAATACGCCTTGCACGCCGTTAGGCATGAAGCCGCCGTGGGCCCACAGGTTGGAAATCCCCAAGGCCACGCCGTCGTTGCCGAAACCGAACGCGATCACGCCGATACCGCCGATCACCATCGCAATGATCGTGACGATCTTGATCAGGGCGAACCAGAATTCAAACTCACCGAAGGCTTTTACCGCGATCAGGTTGATGGTGCCCATGCTGATCAACGCCGACAGCGCCCAGATCCAGCGCGGCACGTCGGGGAACCAGACGCCCATGTACACCGCCACCGCAGTGATTTCCGCAACGCAGGTCACCAACCACAGGAACCAGTAGTTCCAGCCGGTAAGGAAACCGGCCAACGGACCGAGATAATCCTGGGCGTAACGGCTGAAGGAGCCTGCGACCGGGTTGTGCACGGCCATCTCGCCGAGGGCGCGCATGATCACCAGGATCGCCAGACCGCCGATGATGTAGGACAGCATGATCGCGGGGCCGGCCATTTCAATGGCCTTGGCCGACCCGAGGAACAGGCCGACGCCGATACAGGCACCGAGTGCCATCAAGCGAATATGCCGTTCGCCCAGTTCGCGTTTAAGCGGGCCGCCCTGAGCGGTCTCGCCTTGGGGCAGATGATTGCCTGCTGGCATAGGGGTACAACCTCGTCTTGTTATTGGATGTGACCACCGAGTAAACGAAGCGCAGACCGGTAAGCCAGCGCTTCCCGATACCGGGCCTGCCTTGTGGGCAAACCCGTCTTGTAGGACAAAACCTGCAAGATCAGCGGGGCGTGCAGTATAAAAAGCTTCGGACAGGGCTTTTCACTCTATAAACCACAACATTCAGGCACAACTCTCGCCAAAAGCCCGGTTTACGGAGGGGCATTACCTGGGTTTTGCAGGATTATTCGCTGCTGAAACGGCGGGGAGTATTGCACGGTAATGGTGCGTCGTCATGTATCGACGCAGGTCGTATTGGCCCATCGCAAGCGTCTAGCACAGCAATTCCAGACGATGAGACCCTGTGGCGAGGGAGCTTGCTCCCGCTCGACTGCGCAGCAGTCGCCAACCCAGTGATATAGGTTTATCAGGCACACCGCGATACCGGGATTGGGGCTGCTTCGCAGCCCAGCGGGAGCAAGCTCCCTCGCCACAGGGAATGTTTTGCGCTTTAGTCCTTCGACAGCTTCGGAATTTTCAGACAGTAGTTGCCGGCTCACGTAGGAAGGTAGCGGGCTAGGGTTCTTTCAGGTCACTGCAAAAGGACGCAATGGAATGCACCCACATCCGAACTCCCATCGACTGCGTCATGGACGTTACTCAGAACAAGGGCGAGGCTATCTGATCACTGCAGTCGTCTATCAACGTCTTCGTGTTTTCAGTGATTGGCGCTTGGGACGTCTACTGGTTGCTGAACTCAGGCGAGCCCATGAACAGCAATGGGTTAATTCAATAGCCTGGGTTGTCATGCCGGACCATTTTCATTGGCTGGTGCAATTGGAACAGCGCTCTCTGGCGCAACTGATGCAGGCCATCAAGTCTCGCAGCACATTGAGTATCAATCGAGCGTCAGGCACTCGTGGGGCATTCTGGCAAAGCGGCTACCACGACCGTGCGATCCGCGACGGCGAAGAACTTCGGCCTTTCGCCCGCTACATCGTTGCCAATCCGGTGCGTGCCGGGCTCGTGGAGAAAACTGGCGACTATCCGCTTTGGGATGCTTGCTGGCTTTGAACACGGATCCAAGGTTGGACATTCATTGTGGCGAGGGAGCTTGCTCCCGCTTGAGCGCGCAGCGCTCACAAAAAGGGGCCGCTTCGCAGCCCGGCGTCGGAACGCCGCCCGGAGCAAGCTCGCTCGCCACAAGACTGTGTTGGACTTACGGGCAAGTCCGTTCACTGCACACAACCACTCATACGATTTCGATATTTCTCTATTCACAATTTTTTCACCAGCGCCAACCACCGTCTAAGCTTCAGACAAGTCCGATCAATCTGCGTGAATGGATCAGTCGACTATGGGCGCGTTATGGCAATCCGATTCGAGTAAAACCGTGGTTCCGACTGAACGTGTGGATGATGCGCCTTTACCTGAAAAACCCCGTCGTGCCAAACACGGCTGGAAGGCATTCTGGTTGTTGCTGCTGATTATCCTGGTCGTGCTGGGGCTGGCCGCCGCCAAGGAAATGCGCACCTCTAAATTTCAGGCCCGGGAAGTCAGCAAATTTGCCGCGTCCTTGAGTTATGAGGTTCAACCCGGTCCCAGCGACGCGATTCGCTACCCGGGTGCGGGGCCGTTCGATTTGCGTTTGGGCTACAGCTCCATGGGAGATTTTCTTGCCCGGTTGCTCAAGCGCAACTACGTCATCGCTTCGCAAACCCGCTTTTCGCCGGCGCTGATGAAGTACAGCGACCGGGGCTTTTTCGTGCCCTATGCGGAGAAAATCCAGGCCGGGCTGTCGATCACCGATTGCCGCGCGGCGCCGCTGTACCAGTTCAACTATCCGCAACAGCTGTATTCCAGCTTCGATTCGATCCCGCCGGTGGTGGTCAGTAGCTTGCTATTCATCGAAAACCGTTTCCTGCTCGACCCCAAGCAGCCCCTGGCCAACCCGGCCGTGGACTGGCCGCGGTTCGGCATGGCCGCATGGTCCCAAGTGGCGAAACTGATGCACTTGCCGGGGCAGTCGGCGGGCGGCAGTACTTTGGCGACGCAGCTTGAGAAATACCGCCACTCCCCCGACGGCTTGACCGTCTCGGGCGCGGAGAAGATCCGCCAGATGATTTCCGCCAGCGTGCGCGCCTATCAGAGCGGGCCGCAGACCTTGCAGTCGCGGCAAAACGTGGTGCGCGACTACCTCAACAGCGTGCCGCTGTCGGCCGTTCCCGGTCACGGTGAAGTGCATGGCATGGCCGAAGGCTTGCGCGTCTGGTACGGCGCCGATTTCAACAAGGCCAATGAAACCCTGGCCAGCACCGCCACGGATCCAAAGACCATGGCCGCCAAAGGCCTGGCCCTGCGTGAAATGCTGTCGCTGATGATCGCCCAGCGCCGCCCTTCTCACTACCTGACCAAAGGTCATGACGAACTGGCCGACCTCACCGACAGCCACATCCGCCTGCTGGCCCAGAACAATGTCATTGATGCGCAGTTCGCCGCCGCCGCGCTGGCCAGCAAAGTCACCTACCGCGACTGGCAGACCCAACCGACCATCCAGCCGATTGAAACCAATAAAGGCATCAGCACTGCGCGCAGCCGCTTGGCGTCGATGCTCAACCGGCCGCTGTACGACCTCGACCGCCTCGACCTGTCAGCCACCAGCACTTTGCAAAGTGACCTGCAGGCCCAGGCCACCGAGTACCTCAAGCACCTCGCCGACCCAGTGTTTGCCGGGCAGATCGGCCTGATCGGCGAACGCCTGCTCACCCCCACCAGTACCACGGCGGTGCGCTACAGCTTCACGCTGTTTGAACTGACCCCGGATGGTTCTCGCGTGCGGGTGCAGACTGACAGCACCGACCAGCCCTTCGACATCAACGAAGGCAGCAAACTGGAACTGGGTTCCACCGCCAAGATGCGGGTGCTGACCACATACTTGCAGATCATTTCCGAGCTGCACGACAAGTACGCCGACAAGACCGTGGCCGAGTTGAAAAAAACCGACGTCCCCGATCAGGATCGCCTGAGCCGTTGGGTCGTCGATTACCTGATCCAGAACAACGACCGCGACCTGTCGAAAATGCTCGGCGCCGCGCTCGACCGCAAATACTCGGCCAGCCCCGGTGAAGCCTTCTTCACCGGTGGCGGGCTGCACACGTTCCACAACTTTCGCAACGAGGACAACGGCCGCCTGCCGACCCTGCGCGATGCCATCCGCGAGTCGATCAACCTGCCGTTCATTCGCCTGATGCGTGACATCGTGCGCTACACCACTTATTCCGGCCCCAGCAGCAGCGCCGAATTGCTCAAGGACGACCGCGACCCTCGGCGTCAGGAATATCTGGCTTCTTTTGCCGACAAGGAAGGCACGTCGTTCCTGCTCAAGTTCTGGAAAAAATACAGAAACAAGGACACCGACGCGCGCCTCGAAACCTTCCTCGACAGCATGCGCCCGACCCCGATTCGCATGGCCGCCGTGCACCGTTATCTCTACCCGGACGCCGAGCAGGCCGCGTTCAACACCTTCGTGCGCGCCCATCTCAAAGGCGCCAAGCTCAACGAAAAACTCACCGACGAACGCCTGGAGCGCCTGTACCTGAGCTACGGCCCTGGCTCCTATGACTTGCCGGACCAGGGTTTTATCGCCAAGGTCCACCCGCTGGATCTGTGGTTGATCGGCTACCTGCTGCACCACCCGGACGCCAAGTGGAGCGAGATCGTCAAAGCCAGTCAGTTCGAACGCCAGGAGGTCTACAGCTGGCTGTTCAAGAGTAAACACAAGGGCGCCCGCGACAGTCGCATTCGCACCATGCTCGAGATCGAAGCCTTTCTCGACATTCATCAACGCTGGCAGAAGGTCGGCTACCCGTTCGATCACCTGGTGCCATCGCTGGCCACTGCCATCGGCAGCTCCGGTGACCGGCCGGCGGCCTTGGCCGAACTGATCGGCACCATCCTCAACGATGGCGTGCGCATGCCAACGCTGCGCATCGACAGCCTGCACTTCGCCGCCAACACGCCGTATGAAACTCAAGTGATCAACGACCCGAATGTCGGCAAACGGGTGATGCCTTCCGAAGTCGCCGCAGCCATGCGCGAAGCCTTGTCGCATGTGGTGGACGCCGGTACGGCCAAACGCGTGTCCGGCAGTTTCAAGACACCGGACGGCACACCACTGGCGATGGGCGGCAAGACCGGCACCGGGGATAACCGCATCGAAGCCATCGGCGCCGGTGGGCGGATCCTCAGTTCGAAATCGATCAACCGTACTGCGACTTTCGTGTTCTACATCGGCGATCACCACTTCGGCACCTTGACTGCATTCGTACCAGGCCGTACTGCCGAAACATTCAAATTCACTTCGGCGTTGCCGGTACAGGTGCTCAAGGGCATGGCGCCGATCCTGACGCCTTATTTGCAGCCCGGTCGCAACACGGAATGCCAGGCACCGGTGGTCGTGCAGCGATGATGCTGACCATCGCTGTCGCGATTTCCTACGAAGAAAACGACGTTAGTGACGGTGGTGGTAAATAAGTATTTTCGGCATTCCAATTTTCAATGGATAACCCGCCCGAACGGCAGTTCGGGCGTGATCGTTTCGACTTTTTTTATTGTTGGCAGTGGATAGCCTGAGGCGTTCCGAGTTCACACTAAGAACAGTCACGATGTCTCAGATACAGTCAGTCATAACCCTGCTCCATCCCGATGACCTGCCGGACAACAAGGGCCAGCATTACGACCTGATCCGGGACAGGATCGGCACCCCTTTCACCAACGCCTCTTTAACCCGGGTACAAACGCTCGGCAGCACCAGCCTGCACCGGGAAGAGTGGCATACGAGAGCCGACAGAAAGCTTGAAACCGCCAATACCGATGCCTGGAGTGCGCAAAACGACGTCGACCAGATGCTCGACAATCTCCAGGATATCCGCACATTTGCCGCGCCTCGTCTCAAAGCCGCTCTGAAAGAAAAATACCGTCTCGACCTCGATGTGGCGAACACCTACCTGAGGCTCTACATCCCCAAGGGAACGCCCTGGTATGTGATTGATACCTCGGCAGCCGTGACCACGCGCACGGTGTCGTTGCTGGACGCGGCGGTGCATAACTTCGCCCGTTCCGAAACCTTCGCAGCCGGATCCGATTTCATTTCCCGGCCCGATCAGCGAGGTCATTTCGACGTCCTGCCGATCAAGCAACAAATCAGCATCGAACAGTTCCAGGCCCTGTGCCGCGAACTGGATATCGGTGCCCGCTACCAACGTCATCTCGAAAGCGTTTTGTTGCCGGCAGATCCTCTGGCATCCACGTTCTTGCAGCTCAAGGTCACTCGCAGCCAGAAGGCCGCGCTCAAGGCTGCCGTGCATCTGGCCGTGGCGAAAAAACACATCAGCCGCAATGCCCGCAGCGTGGTACTGGGCCTGATCGAGGGGCGGCAAAACCTGACGCTGGATGGCAAAGTCATGCAGGTGCTGGACCTGGCAATGATGGACACCACCCTGACCGGCATCGTGGTGTTTGCCCCGGTAGAACAGCAAAGTCGCGGCACCGACAAGGTCATTGTCTATGTCCCCCATGACCCCGAGCACCCGTTGAAGGAATACCGCTCGATCAGCGATTTCATGCAGGAACTGACGCGCCAACTACGCGAGAACAAAGTCCTGCCCGCCAACGCGATCACCTACCAGCAGTTCTTCAGCCAGTTCGTCGACCAGCAACAGCGCGGGCATTTTTTCGCCGGACTGGGACAACGCCTCAGCAGCGTCAAATGGCATGAAAAACAGGCGCTGGACCCGCGCCCGAGCTGGCGCGACACACCGGTAAAAAACCCCAACCTGCAATTTTCCGTGTCGCCCATCGACCGTCCGCTGTGGGAGCACCTGTATCAACAAACGCTGAACAAGATCCTCAATGACGGCCGGGAAATCGCGGTTTCCACTGCCGATACCGACAGCCGCACCCGCTGGGCCTGGTGGGACAACTTCAAGAAAATCGTCTCGGACATCTTCAACGTTGCGCTGATGGTGGTGGCGCCGTTCGTGCCGGGGCTGGGCGAACTCATGCTCGCTTACACCGCTTATCAACTGACCAACGATGTGATTGAGGGCGTGGTGGACCTGGCTGAAGGTCTTTGGGCCGAAGCCGCCGAGCATGTGATCTCGGTGGCGACGGACGTCGTGCAACTGGCGGTGTTCGCTGCGGGTGGCGCCATCGGCAACGAATTCCGACTCAAGCTCTCGCCATTTATCGAGGGTACGCAACAGGTTCGACTGGCCAACGGTGAAACCCGCCTGTGGCACCCCGACCTCGCGCCCTACGCGCAAAAAAAAATCTCGTTGGGCGAGGACTCGAAGCCGGATGAACTGGGCCTGCATCGCGTCGAAAACCAGCACGTTCTGCCGATAGATGACCAGCTCTACGCCGTGCAAAAGGATCCCGACACCGGAGAACACCGCGTCCAGCATCCTGAGCGACCGAATGCCTACGCGCCGAAACTGGCCCACAACGGTCGCGGTGCCTGGCTGCATGAAGGCGAGAACCCTCGCACCTGGGACAAAGTCACCTTGATGAAACGCCTCGGCCACAGCACCGACGGTTTCACCCCCGAACAACTGGAAAACATCCTGCTCATCAGTGGCGTCGACGAAGGCTCATTGCGCCGCATGCATGTCGAGAGCGCACCGCCACCGTTGTTGCTGGACGACGCCCTGAAGCACTTCAAAACCTTCGAGGGCGCCCCGGTACCCGGCAGCTACGACCCCAACGCCCGGCAGCTCCAGCGCGAACACCCGATCCTGTCCGCCGACATTGCCGAAGCGCTGGTGGCCGGGGCCAATAAAAACCAACTGGACATGCTGTCGCACCAGCAACGCGTCCCCCAGCACCTGAAAGCCCAGGCGCGCGAATGTGCGTTTGAAGTACGCACGACGCACGCTGTCGAAGGCTTCTTCAAGGCTGATAGGCTGAGCGTTGATACCGAACGGCTGGTCCTGAACGTGCTGCGCTTGAACACCGACACCTACAACGACCTGCGCATCGAGGTGCGGGAAGGCGCGTTCGATGGGGAGTTGCGTTGCTCTGTTGGCCCCGAAGATGCGTCGATCGTCCGGCGTCTGCTGCGTGACAAACAGGGACGCTACGAAGTGCGTGATGCCGATAATCAATTGCTCCATGGGACGGCTGATTGGTATGAGTCGATCCTGCGCGCCCTGCCCAAGCAACAGCGACGACAACTGGGCTACCGTCCCGGCCAGGGCGCCTGGTTCAGGGAATGGTTGATCGCCAAGACCGAGCCTCCCGCCGAGCGCCGGACCTTGCTGCTGGAGCCGTCGATCCGCCCGGTGGCCGAGCCGCAAACACTGTTGCTGCTGCGTGGGCCCAAGCTGTCCACCGGGGGGGCCTCGCTCTATGAGCGCGTCTCGGATCTTTACCCGGCCATGGGAGAACGGGAAGTGGACGCTTTTGTTCGCTCGCTGAACGCCAGGCCCGATGCCTTCAAAGTGATCGAATCACTCGAAGACGAATTGACGCTGTTACGTAATACGGTTCAGTGGTGGCTGGAGCAAAATTTCCCGACCTTGCCCGACGAGCCGGTGATTTACCGAGGAGCCCTCAAACATATCGCTGAACGGCTGTTGGAGTGTTTCGAACGGCGCTCGCGCGTGTTCGATGAGAGCAGTAGCCTGGAAGGCGGTTTTACGCTGGATCTGTCGACGGAGTTCCACCACCACAACCTTGAGCGCTGGTGGAAGACGCTGCCGGATCTGAAAAAATACTTCGATCAGGTCACCACGCTGGCACTCGATAACGGCCGTTTTGTGGAAGGCGCCGACGGCCTGTTGAAAGACTTCCGCCACGTACGCCATCTCAGCGCCCGACGCTGCGAGCTGCGGCGCCTGCCAAAAGGCGTGGGCAAGATGCATTTACTGGAAACCCTGCGACTGACCGACAACCGCATCGAACTGACGCCCGAGTCCGTAGAGCAGTTGCGCCACCTGACCCGACTGGAAATCCTGCGGCTGGACAACAATCCGCTGGGCCTTTCGCCGAATGTCGAACGCATGCCGCGCCTGACCGTATTAAACCTGAGCAATACCGGGCTCGATACTTGGCCGCAAGGGGTGTTCAGCAAACATCGTCCACGGGGGTTTTTCCTGGATTTGCAAGACAACCCGATCACCACCGTTCCCCTGGTGATCCCGGGTTCGGACAGCGCGATGATCATCGCGCGTACACGGGTGTCGGTGGTAGATCTGCCGCACACCGCCCAATTCGAAATCAGCCAATACCGCCAGTCGGTCGGGCTGCCTCGCCGGATTGTCCTTGCCCCCGCCGCCGAACGCGCGCGGCAAAAATGGCCCTTGGCTGACGATTCTGATTTATGGGGCAGCGCGCCGGGGTTGGGCGCTTACCGGGCGGAGGCGTGGGACAAGTTGATTACGGAGCCGAACGCCGCAGGCTTTTTCAGCGTGATAGATAACCTGACCCGGTCTTCCGACTACCGGGCTGGCGGTGAATGGCGCAAACAGTTGTCCACGCGGGTCTGGAACATGATCGATGCCATGGACCTGGACACCCGCCTGCGCGAGGAGCTGTTCACCATGGCTACGGCGCCGACCAATTGTGCGGATGCCGGAGCCCAGTTGTTCAACAACATGGGAGTCAAGGTTCTCGCGTCGCGGGCCTATTCTTACTCGACCTACCGCGCGCCACTGGAGAAGGCACTGGTGATGCTGGCCAAAGGTGCCGCGCGCCTGGAGCGCGTCGACGACATCGCTCGGGCTGATATCGTCGCGCGCGGCGGCAACCCGGATGAAGTCGAGGTGTACCTGGCTTACGAAACCTCGCTGGCCGATCGCCTGGAACTGCCTTGGCAATCGGAAAGCATGCTTTACCGACCGGTTGCCGGCGTGAGTGACCGCGCCATCGATCAGGCTTTCGAGACGGTGCTGTCCATGGAAGACGGCGACGGACTGGTCAATGCCATGCTTGAACAACCGTTCTGGGACCAGTACCTGCGGGAGACCTGGCCCGGCGAGTTCCACGCCAACGCCCAGCGCTATGAACGCCTGCAGGATCTGCTTGAAAACCTGCGCGAGGCGCAATCGGAATGGGCAAAGGCCCAGGCTTTGTTGCCCGAGGCACAAAAGACTCGACTGCGCGAATGGCTGCGGGAACTGGCGCGAGAGTTGTCGATTCCCGAACAGCAGATCTTCACCGGGGAAGCCATGAGCGAACAGGCCTACAACGCGCTGTACAGTGACCTGGGTTACCGACAGCAGGAACTGGCCCGGCAAAAAACCCGTGAGGCTCTGAAACAAACACTACCTTAAGACACAATCCCCCCTGTGGGAGCGGGCTTGCTCGCGAAGAGGCCGTGTCAGTCGAAATCAATGTTGATGACACACCGCATTCGCGAGCAAGCCCGCTCCCACAGGGGCTTTCGCCAACCATCACGCCCCCGGCGCTCGCGCATTGAACAACAACAGCACATTGCCGTAATAATCCCCGGCCCGATAACCCCCGGCCGGTTGTTGCGGTTCGATCTCCAGCAGCACCCGCGAACCCACCGCGGCATCGGCGGCGGTTACGACCAGCCGGGGCTCGACGGCGTGGCTCAGCTCTACGCCATTGAAGCGCACGCGCAAGGCGATATCGTCCGCCGGGTGGCCGTTGGAGATGTACGCCTGCTCTTCCAGGCGCGCTTCAATGGCGCTGGTGTCGTGCCGCACATCGAAGTATTTGCGCAGGCTGCCCAGCCGGGCGGTCGCGACATGCCACGGCAGGATCTGCTCGCGATGAATCCAGCCCGTGTCCACCGGCACGATGTAAAAAGACCGGGTCGGCACCGTCACGGTCACTTCGAAGGTGTGCTCCTCGCGGGCGGCCAGTGCCGAAAGGCTCGTCAGCGCCGTTGCCGCCAGCAGTGCGGCAACCGTGCATTGCTTGATCATGTTTGTTACCCACAGCGTCAATTGGAAGCCGCCACTATCGACTGGCTATTGTCAGCACTTTCTTGCGGTCACCCTCGATCACGATGAAGCGGTGTTCGCGTCCTTTTTCCTTGTCGAAGCTGAACGTCTTGCCGGCCATCACGTGATGCTTGGTGGTCGGCCGACAATCGTTTTCGTCGCTGATCGAGCAGCTCTTGAACTCATCGACCACCACCACGGTGTTGCCGTTGTTATGCAGCTCATAACGCTCGGCGCTGTCACTGGCCACCGTGTCGAAGCGGGCGTGCTTCGGACGGACAAAGAAGATGGTGCCGAACCCGGTCATCACGTTGACGCCAGCAGACAGGCTCTTCTTATAGTCTTCGCGCTCTTCGTTGGAGACCACAAATTCATCTTCTTTCTCCGGCACGACAGGCACGAAACGCACGCGGAAGTAGCGCTCCTTTTCGCGCTCGCCCATGAACAGCAACCGCGTACCCTGCATGCCTTTGGCCGGCACGATCAAGCGCGCCGGGCTGGCCATGATGCCCTGGCGCGAGGCGCCGTCCGGCGCGCTCTCGATCGGTACTTCGCGAATCGTGCCGTCGGCGTCATAGAGGATTTCCAGGACGTTGATCTTGACGAACGCGGTGCTGTCGCCGCTGTTGAATACCCGCTTGAGGTACGTACTTTTATCGCCGTCCAGGTAGTCGTACACCGTGCCCACATTAATCTGCGGACCGGCCTGTGCCGTCAGGCAAAACAAACTGCTAACCCACATCAACAACAGACGTTTCATGGTCTTGAACCTCAAAATAATGGCGAGTGTTTATGCCGTCAGACTTCCGAATCCCAAATCACTGTCAGATTCCCCGAGTAGTCACCCGCCACACCGGGCTGGACCATGTTGTTGGTAGAGTCCCTCATGATTTCGAAATGCAGGACTCCGATCCCGCGATCTACATAGAGGCTCGGCGCGAAGTGCAAGGTTCCAGCGGTTCCGCGCTTCAATGGACGGCGCTGAACGGGGCGCCCCAATGTATCGGTCAGTCCGTTGGGCAACGTCACGCTCAGTTCCACCCTGCCGTACCGGGGCGATTTCGAGTCGTCAATGACGCAATCGGTCATCACAGAACGAGGGCAGCTCAACATCATTTTGAATCGCGATGACGCCGAGATATGGAAGATCTGATCGCGAAACAGTCGGTTGGGTTTGCGTCCCTCGTTTATCCAGCTTTGCCAACCGCCTTCGGGCACCAGTTCGACTTTATTGCCACCAGGTGGAAGGGTCACTTTCAGGGTGTGTTGCACATCGAGGACGAAGTCCAGGGTCAGGTTGCCGTCATCGGGATTCAGGCCGCCGATGTCGAAATCCTGCCCAGGGCCGAGGAAATAATTCATCGAGCCGGTGTACAGCCCGCTCGACATCCCCAGCGGGTTGGGGGTGCGCAACTCATAGGCGAAATCCAGGGTGTCGAAGTACATGAAAGGAATCCGATACGCCGTGACTTTGGTACAGGCCGCTTCCGACGGGGTTTTCCAGAAAAACCGATAGGTATTGCCGGTATAAGCACCGACACCGCTGTACAGACAAGGAGGCGCCGCATACACCCAGCTATTGCTGGTCCAGAGTTTCTGGTGCCCTTCCCGAAGATCGATCACCCCCACCAGATTGGCGGCCGTATCGCTCAAGATGTAGTTGGAACCAATCCCCGTGATTCGCACTTCGACGGTTTCCGATTCTCCGGTTTCCCTATTGGTGACCGTCAGTTGTCGCCAGTTGGCCGGTACCTTGACCGAAACGCCAGTGCCTGGCGCAATCGCTGGACTGTGGTTGAAGCGCACCGGTATCCGAATGCTGAACATATTGCTGTTCTTGCACTCGTCCGGGTAAGTGGCGCAATACCCGCTGTCTGGCGTCTTGTTGATAAATACATTGCGTTGCGGTTGCGCCGGGTCCGGCGTGAACAACGCGCGGATCTCTTGGTTAAACGCCTCGGCGGTCGGCACCATCAGCGCCATCACCAGCCCCAACCAACCCGTGGATATTTTCATAGGGTTCAACCTGCCTTCTGATCAGTGGAGCTGACGTCGGCCAGGGTGTCCGGTGTGCACCGCAGATCACCGATCATCAACACGTTGTTTTCGCTGCGATGCTGACTGGCATCGAGACGGAACTGGCAGAGCAATTGATTGCCCTGGCGCACTTCCAGCGTCGGCGCACCGGCATTCATTTCCATGGAGAAGAAACCATCGACTTCGGTCACCCCGCGACTGGCATGGTTGATCACGTGATGGCCCTTGAGCGGCTGCCCTTGCGGGTCCACCAGCCGACCGAGCACGGTCAGGGTTCTCATCACCCGCACCTTGCGATATTCCACGCCGCCCTTGTTCAGGTGATAACGGGTGCGCGAGGGCTCGATGCTGGCGGCGGGTACGTGATTGCCTTCGAAATCGAAGCTCACTGAGCTGTTCTGGTACGCGGTAATCGGGATGAAGTTGCGCCCCGGTTTCAGCGCGGCACTGCCGCCGCTGAAGTCATCGGCGCGCAGGGCGATGCCGTCGATATCCGATTCCACATCGACGATCAGCCCCGCGCCCCGCACCTGATGTTCACTGGTCAGGACCATTTGCTGGCCGCCGATGACCAGCGTGCTGTCGACGTTCAGGCCACCGGTGAAGTTGTTGTTGTAGGACGAGCGCTGGACAAAGCCGTCGCCACTGAGCGACTCGGTGCGGAAACTGGCCAGGCTCGACAGACCGAGTCCATAAGTGTCGGAAAGCGCGGTGACCGAGACGTTTTGCAGCACATGCCCCTGCAAGTCTTTGCGCCAGCCGAGGGACGCGTTGTTGTCGCGCCCGCCGTCGCGCGCGGTCCGCGAACCGATGCTGCCGGTGAACTGCTGGCCCGGTGCGCCCAACGCCAGGTTCAGGCTCAAATCGACTCCGCGATTGCGCGCATCTCCGCTGCTGAAACTGCC
This sequence comes from Pseudomonas nunensis, assembly GCF_024296925.1. Classification (NCBI taxonomy): domain Bacteria; kingdom Pseudomonadati; phylum Pseudomonadota; class Gammaproteobacteria; order Pseudomonadales; family Pseudomonadaceae; genus Pseudomonas; species Pseudomonas nunensis. Next base: position 277,350 of record NZ_CP101125.1, on the reverse strand, counting down.
GGGGCGATCGAACAATGCCAGCCGCCAGTTGGCATCGCTGCCGAACAATACGGTGCGCTGGGTCCAGCCCAGGTCCACGCCCAAACCTTCGGTGTTGCCCTCGCTGTGGGACACCCGGGCATTCAGCGAATTTTTGCTGCTCAAGCGGTGATTGAGCGCCAGGGACGAGTTGCTGGTCTCACCGACAAACACATTGCGCTGCCGCACCCGCGTGCCATCCGGCAAGGTGTCGTAGGTGTTGGTGGTGTCCAGCCAACTGCGGTTGTGGCTGATGACGACACTGCCGGAACCGTAGTTGTAAAGGCTTTGCAGATCGAGGCCGGTGCCGTGGTCCTGAGTCTGGTAGACGTTGGCATACAGGCTGAGGTGATTGGCCAGGGTCCAGTCGATGGACGTGCCGTACTGCAGCTTTTCACGAATCTGCCGCGCCGACAGCCCGAGGATCACCCGGGGATGCATCAGGTAGTTGAGCGAAGCCCCGGCCGTCGCGCTGCCGCTGGCCTGCTGGTCCCAGTTGCTGAGCAATTTCTGCTCTTGCCCGGCAAACAGGTTGTAGCGCCAGCGCTCATCGAGGTTGCGCCAGTTGTTGGGCTTGTAGACCAGCTCTTGAGTGGTACTGGTGATCTGGCCGTCTTCGATCAGCCGCACTTCGACTTCGTAGATTCCACCGGGCAATGGCCGGGTATCGAGGGTCTGCAACCCGGCCGGCACCGATTGGGTATTGATCAGCAAACCGTCGCGCAGGATTTCCACCGAAGCCTGGCGGTTGGCCGTAACGTAGATCGGGTAGACGCTGGGCGTCGGCGTGTTGATCGCCAGGCTGTCGGAGCTGCCGAGCATGACGCCGACGGCCGTGTCGGGGCTGGTGCCAAACGTGCGCGGTTGGCGGGTCAGCCCTTCGGAATTGGGGGTGAAATAACCCAGGCGAAAAAAACGGCCCTGCAATTCGCGCTGGGTGTAGAGCTCGTGTACGGCGTGGTAGAGCTGGTCATCCGGGCCGCCGAGCCGGGCCAGTTGCATGTTGAAGGTCTGGCTCCAGTTGCCAAGGCTGCCACTGGCTTCCAGGCCATAGCGCCCGCCCAGATCCTGGTCCTGACCGCCATTGAGGTTGAGCTGATTGCGCACCATCAGGCCGCTGCTGCCGCCCTCGGGCTGGTCGTAGTAGCGCTTGACCTCGGTGTCACGCTCGGCATTTTCGGTGACGATCGATACCAGCGAATTTTCCAGGTTGTAGTGCACCGCCAGCATCTGTTCCGGGCATTTGCCGCGGCAGTCGCCCAAGGCCACACCGGGCTTGAGGTAACTGGCCCAGGTTTCGCGCTCGGCGGCGCTGAAGCGGCTGTCGCTGGTGTCGGTAAAATCGAGCAAGGTAATGCGGTCGTCGCGAGATAGCACGATCATCGCCTCCCCCAGCATTTGTTGATCGAGCTCCACGCGAACCGCCAGCGGCACATCAAAAAAGTGCTCCTCGAATTCCGCCGGCAGACCTTTGGCCTGGGCCAACAGACTTCGCGGTGTAGAACCGGCGGAAACCGGAGCCGCCACCGCGCTGGCACAAAACAACAGCGCAAGCGCAGCCGCGATGGGAGTCATCGGGAACATGAACACGTACTCTGATTGCAGACAAATGGAAGTCCGACGGGCCAACAAAGTTGCTAGCCCGCCGGTTGACGCTAACAGCGAACGTTAGATAACCGGTGGTACGGCATCAAAGATCATCGCCACTTCACCGGTGTAGTCGCCCGGTGCGAACGTGGTGCCGGTAGCGCTAATACGCAGCGGCGCGCGGTAGTTCACGTTGGACTCGGTTTCACCCACAACCATTTGCGGTGTCGTGGTGAGTTCCCGGCCATTGATTTCGACTTTCAAGTTAATGGCGGAGGCACCAGAGAGCAGGCGTGGCGCCGACACGACACTGGCGTGTACCGAACCATTGTTGTTGCGCATATCAAAGAACCCGTTGACCTCGGCCATTTGCCCGGTGGACGGCTGGAAGTCCATGCGCTGATCCTTGTTGATCAGGTCCGGGTCGACCGGCACCACGTAGAAGCCATTAGTCGGTACGTGGGCTACGAGGTTGATGGTGTGCTTGGCTTCACCGGCGGCGAACACAACGGAGGAGGTCAGCGCCAGAACTGCCAGAGGAGCAGCAATAGTGATTTTCTTGAACATCGGTCAGTACCTGTTTTTTCAATATAAAGGGCTCATTGAAAGTTCAAACGACGCCGTGGCGAAACACGTCGCGGCGCTGTCGGCTGAACTTTCAATGTCGGCAAATGATCGGCCAATGCCTCTGGAAAGTAAGCAAGTAACTTCCGATGATCGCGTAGTTAAACGCCTCTATGACAAGACAGAAAAAAGAACAAAATTGCGAATTATTGACGGGCAACTGTAAGCACTGGACTACATACAGTTTTATCGAAAAAACCATACAGCCCTTTCAACTTTAATTTGCAGGGTGAAGAGGTATACAGCCTATAGGCTCGACAACTAATAGAGCTATAACTTTAACTTCAAAGTTATTTCCGTTCCCACACTCAATATCGGTCCCAATGTGATGAACCGCGCCCCTACGTGGACCCCACCGCTCGTCGGTCGAGAAAAACGTCCTAGGAAAAACGCCTTGCATTCGCCTAAAGATATATCTTAAGTTGTATCTAAACACGACGAGAGAAGGCAAAAAATGAGAGACCATCATTCCCACCGCGAACACGGTGACGGCCGCGACGGCTTCGAAAAACGCCCAGGCCGCGAGCGCGGCGGCCGTGGCCCTCGGGTGTTCGCACCCGGAGATTTGAAACTGCTGCTGCTGGCGTTGATCGCCGAACAGCCGTGCCACGGCTACGACTTGATCCGCCAGATCGAAGGCATGTTCGACGGCGCCTACAGCCCCAGCCCCGGTGTGATCTACCCGACCCTGACGTTCCTGGAAGAAAGCGAAATGATCACCGGCGATGCCGAGGGCGGGAAAAAACGCTACAGCGTGACCGATGCCGGACGTCAGTCCCTGAGTGAACAGGCGATTGCCCTGGAAGGGGTGCGGATGCGCATCGACGTCAGCAAACGCTCGCTGCGCGGGCATGACCGCCCGGCTGAAATCCACGAAGCGGTGCACAACCTGCGTCATGCGCTGCAATTGCATCACGGGCGCTGGAGCGCGGAAGAAATCCTGCGCGTCGCCGCCCTGCTCAACAACACCGCCAAAGCCATCGTCGACGGCCCCGCCGTTCAAGCCGCCCAGGAGACAGCCGAATGACTGCAGTCGAAACCCAGACCATTCATCGCGTCATGCATGAAATCAAACGCCGTCGGCTGGAAGTATTGCGGGTGGTCGACCTGACCCCGCGCATGCGCCGGATTACCCTCGGTGGGCCGGAGTTGGCAGGCTTTGTCAGCCTCGGCACCGACGATCACGTCAAACTGCTGTTCCCGCAGAACGCGGCGCAAACGGCGGCGCTGGAAACCCTGGTGCTCGGTGCCGGCAAAACCGATCAGCCGATGCCGGAAATGCGCGACTACACGCCGCGCCGTTATGACCTGGGCACCCTGGAGCTGGACATCGATTTCGTCCTGCACGGCGACGGCCCTGCCTCGACCTGGGCCGAGCAGGCCAAGCCGGGGCAGTTCCTGCACATCGGCGGGCCACGGGGCTCGATGATCGTGCCGGACATCTTCGACAGCTACCTGCTGATCGGCGACGAAACCGCCCTGCCCGCCATCGCCCGACGCCTGGAAGGCCTGGCGGCCAATCGCCGCGCGCTGGTAATCATCGAAGTCGAGAACGGCGCCGAACAGCAACGCCTGGAAAGCGCCGCGCAGGTGAATGTGATCTGGGTGCTGCGCGACGGCGGCAAGAACAACCTGCTGAACGCCGTGAAGCAACTGCAAGTGCCGAGCGGCAATCTGTATGCGTGGATCGCGACCGAGAGCAAAGTGTCACGGCAGATCCGCCGGGTGCTGCTCGATGAGCATGGGCTGGATGATCAGTTCGTTAAGGCGGTGGGGTACTGGCGGCTAGGTGACTCTGACGAGGAATAAGCTTCAGCGAAAACCCCCTGTGGGAGCGGGCTTGCTCGCGAAAGCGGAGTGTCATCCAGCATTGATGTGACTGACACACCGCCTTCGCGAGCAAGCCCGCTCCCACATTGATTTTGGACGTTTACAAAATCGGCTTTCGCCACCGATCCAATCCCACGATCACCAACGCAATCGCGACAAACCCCGCCAATATCCCCCCCGCATTGAGAAACACCTGTGGATAACCCAGCGTGCTCACATCAATGAACGGATACGGATAAGCCCCCAGCAGATGCCCGCGCAGCAGCGCATAGGCGAAATACACCAGTGGATAAATCACCCACAAGGTGATGTGCCGCACGCGCAACGTCCCCTTGGGCACGCAGCACCACCAATAAACCAGAAACAGCAGCGGCAGGATGTCGTGCAGTAACTCATCGGCGAGCAACTGCCAGCCTTCGGGGTGCCACAGATGGCGCAACAACAGGCTGTAGGCGAGCGCGACCACGGCGATGCTCACGGCAATGCCACTGCTGACTGACGGCTGCAGAAACCAGCGTTTCGCCGCCGACTCCCGCGCGGTCAGCTCGCAGGTCAGCACCACGGCCACCAAGGTGTTGGTCAGTACGGTGAAGAAGCTGAAGAAACTCATCAGCCCGCCCAGCAGGCTGGCGCCGATTTCCCAGCGCGTGCCGAGAATCAAGTACATCTGAACAGTCAAACCTGCCCAGCCAAGCACCGCCGCCACGGCGATACAGCGGCGCCTCGCGACAGTGGAGATCAGCATGTTCAGACCGGACGCTTGGTGCGCATCAACTTCACGTACAGGCGTTCGACCTTCTCCCGCGCCCACGGGGTTTTGCGCAGGAACGTCAGGCTCGACTTGATGCTCGGGTCACTCTTGAAGCAGCGGATGTCGATACGCTCGGCCAGCCCCGACCACTCGTAGTGTTCAACCAGGGCGTTGAGGATCTGTTCCAGAGTCACGCCGTGCAGCGGGTTGTTGTTCTGTTCGGTCATGCCGGGCCTTCGCGCGAAGAAAGTATTTAGAAGCCGCGCACCTTAGCCGAGGGTTTCGCCGGGTGGAAGCGCTCAGTTAACTGTAGGTCAACAAGCGCGTTGTGTAGGAGCCAGGCTTGCTGGCGAAGGCGGTATGTCAGTCGACATTGAAGTGGCCTGACATGCCGCCTTCGCGAGCAAGCTTCGCTCCTACAAGGGGTATTTTCTGCCTGCGGCGCCCTGTCGCAGACGACTGTTACCAAATCCGAAAAGCTGCATGTCAGTAAAAGCGCTTTCTCTCTTTGTAACAGATCATTATCCTGCCGCCCTTCAGCTGAAACGCTTCACTGCCCGTTCCACCTCGTTGCGTTCAGTTCACCCCCGGAAAAAGATCAAGAATTTCTACTTTATGCCTGACTTTCCTACTCCGCGAGACAGCGCTGTCTCCACCCCCGTGTCCCACCGAAAAGCCTTGAACCTGATCGGCGGCCTGAGCGCCTTCGGCCTCGCCACCTGCGTTCACGCGGCCCCGGCTTTCGATAGCGATTCGAAGTGGATGCTCGGCGACTGGAACGGCACGCGCACTGAACTTTCGGAAAAGGGCTACGATTTCAAAGTCGATTACACCGGCGAAATGGGCAGCAACCTGCACGGCGGCTATGACCACGACCGCACTGCGCGCTACAGCGATCAGTTCGCCCTCGGCACGCATCTGGATTTGCAGAAGATCCTTGGCTGGGACGATGCCGAGTTTCAGCTGACTATTACCGAACGCAACGGCAACAACATCAGCAACGACCGGATCAATGATCCACGGGTTGGCGGCTTCACGTCGGCCCAGGAAGTCTGGGGCCGTGGCCAGACTTGGCGCCTGACGCAGATGTGGTATCAGCAGAAATTCTTCGACCAGAAGCTCGATGTCAAGGTCGGCCGCTTTGGCGAAGGTGAAGACTTCAACAGCTTCCCCTGCGACTTCCAGAACCTGGCGTTTTGCGGCTCGCAAGTCGGCAACTGGGTCGGTGGCATCTGGTACAACTGGCCGGTCAGCCAGTGGGCGATGCGGGTCAAATATCACCTGACGCCGGAGTTGTACGCGCAGGTTGGCGCTTATGAGCAGAACCCGTCGAACCTCGATCGCGGCAATGGCTTCAAGCTCAGCGGCAGCGGCACTCAGGGCGCGATTTTGCCGATCGAGCTGGTGTGGACGCCGAAACTGAATGGCCTGCCGGGCGAATACCGCGCCGGTTATTACTACAGCAACGCCAAGGCCACTGACGCCTACAAGGACAGCAATGGCCAGCCCGCCGCCCTGAGTGGCGAGGCCTATCGCAGCGCGTCGAGCAAGCACGGCGTGTGGCTGGGCGTGCAGCAGCAGATCACCAGCCGCGCCAGCGATAACTCGCGTGGCTTGAGCGTGTTCGCCAACGGCACGATGCACGACAAGAAGACCAACGCCATCGACAACTACGTCCAGGCGGGCGTCGTCTACAAAGGTCTGTTCGATGCCCGCGCCAAGGACGACATTGGTTTTGCCCTCGCCCGTGTCCACGTCAACCCGGCCTATCGCAAGAACGCCGAGGCGACCAATCAGGCCCGCGCGATCTACGACTACGACGACCCGTCGTTCCTGCCGCCGCAAGACACCGAATACAGCGCAGAGCTCTATTACGGCGTGCACGTGACCAATTGGCTGACCGTGCGCCCGAACCTGCAATACATCCGCCACCCCGGTGGCGTGGACAAGGTCGATGACGCACTGATCGGCGGGATCAAGATCACCTCGTCCTTCTAACCAACACCACAACCCCTTGTGGGAGCGGGCTTGCTCGCGAAGAGGCCATCAGCTTCAACATCATCGTTGACTGACTCACCGCTTTCGCGAGCAAGCTCGCTCCCACAAGGGAATGCATCAATTGAACCAGCGCTACCAAGTTTCACTTTTATAACTGAACCATGCCCACGCCAGATCGTCATCTACAGTGAACTTGCGCGGGACTACTTAAAACGTCACGGAGAACCACACTATGAGCACTGATGGTGCTTTGAGTCGAAGCCGTCTGCTACCGAGCCTGCTCGGTATCCTGCTTCTGCTAATGGGCCTGGCCATGCTGGCCGGCGGTATCAAGCTGAGCATGCTCGGCGGCTCGCTGTATTACCTGCTGGCCGGTATCGGCCTGGCGCTGACCGGCGTGCTGCTGATTGCCGCTCGCCGCGCCGCACTGGGCCTGTACGCACTGGTGCTGTTCGCCAGTACCGTTTGGGCGCTGTGGGAAGTCGGCCTCGACTGGTGGCAACTGGTGCCGCGTCTGGCGATGCTGTTTGCGCTGGGCATCGTCATGTTGCTGCCGTGGTTCCGCCGTCCGCTGTTGCGCACCGGTCCTGCACCGATGGGCACTGGCGCACTGAGCGTCGCGGTTGTACTCGCTGGCGCCGCTGCACTGGCCAGCCAGTTCACCAGCCCGGGTGAAACCAAAGGTCAACTGGACCGCGACAGCGTGCCGGGCATGACCAACACTGCCCCGGCCATGCCGGACGGTGACTGGAATTCCTACGGCCGCAGCGCCCACGGTGATCGTTACTCGCCACTGGCGCAGATCACCCCGGAAAACGCGCACAAGCTGGTTCCAGCCTGGACTTTCCGCACTGGTGACATTCCTGGCCCTAACGATCCGGGCGAAACCACTGCCGAAAACACTCCGCTGAAAGTCAACGGCATGCTCTACGTGTGCACGCCGCACAGCCAAGTGATCGCGCTGGACCCGGACACCGGCAAGGAAATCTGGCGTTTCGATCCGAAGCTCTCCACGCAAAACGCGGCGAACTTCAAGGGTTGGGCGCACATGACCTGCCGTGGCGTGTCGTATCACGATGACGCCGTGTATGCCTCCGAGCAGAGCCCGACCGGCAGCGCCAGCCCGGCTGCCGCCAGCAATGCCTGCCCGCGCCGGATCTTCCTGCCGACCGCGGACACCCGTCTGATCGCCCTGAACGCCGACACCGGCAAGATGTGCGAAGACTTCGGCAACAAAGGCCAGATCGACCTCAGCGCCAACATCGGCGGCTTCGCGGCCGGCGGTTACTACTCCACCTCACCTCCAGCGGTCACTAAAGACCTGGTGGTGATTGGCGGCCACGTGACCGACAACGTTTCCACCGACGAACCAAGCGGCGTTATCCGCGCGTTCGACGTGCACACCGGCAAACTGGTGTGGAACTGGGACAGCGGCAACCCGGACGACACCACGCCGATTGCTGAAGGCAAGACCTACACCCGCAACTCGCCGAACATGTGGTCCATGTTCGCGGTCGACGAAAAACTCGGCATGCTCTACCTGCCGATGGGCAACCAGACCCCGGACCAGTTCGGTGGCGCGCGTACCCCTGAGTCGGAACTGCATGCAGCCGGCCTGACCGCCCTGGACATCAACACCGGGCATGTGAAGTGGCACTTCCAGTTCACTCACCATGACCTGTGGGACATGGACGTCGGCGGCCAGCCAACCCTGATGGACCTGAAAACTGCTGACGGTGTTAAGCCGGCGGTCCTCGCGTCCACCAAGCAAGGCAGCATCTACGTACTGGATCGCAGCACCGGCAAAGCGATTGTGCCGATCAACGAAGTGCCAGTCCCGCAAGGTGCTGTCGCCGGTGATCACACGTCGCCAACCCAACCGAAATCCGACCTCAACCTCATGCCGCCGCCGTTGAAAGAACGCGACATGTGGGGCGTCACCCCGTTCGACCAACTGATCTGCCGGATCGACTTCAAATCCATGCGCTACGAAGGCCCGTTCACCCCGCCATCGTTGCAAGGTTCGATCGTTTATCCAGGCAACTTCGGTGTGTTCGACTGGGGCGGTATCTCGGTTGACCCGGTGCGCCAGATCGCTTTCATGAACCCTGACTACATGGCGTTCAAATCGAAACTGATCCCGGCCGCCGAAATCGCTGCCCAAGGCCCGCGTAAAAGCGAAACCGAAGGCGTGCAGCCGAACAAAGGCGCGCCATACGGCGTGGTCCTGGAACCGCTGCTGTCGCCAATGGGCCTGCCGTGCCAGGCACCGGCCTGGGGTTACGTGACTGCGGTCGACCTGACCACCAGCAAAGTCATCTGGAAACACAAAAACGGCACCGTGCGCGACAGCTCGCCGGTTCCAATCCCGCTGAGCATGGGCGTACCTAGCCTGGGCGGCACGTTCACCACGGCTGGTGGCGTTGCCTTCCTGAGCGGCACCCTCGACCAGTACCTGCGTGCCTATGACGTGAAAAACGGTAAGCAACTGTGGGAAGGCCGCCTGCCAGCAGGCGCCCAAACCACGCCGATGACCTACACCGGCAAGGACGGCAAGCAATACGTGCTCGTCGTTGCCGGCGGCCACGGTTCGCTGGGCACCAAGCAAGGTGACTATGTGATGGCGTACAAACTGTCCGAGTAAGTTTTAGCGGCGGTTAAACGAAAGGCGACTCCTGTGAGGGGGTCGCCTTTTTTGTGGCTGTTCGGAACCCATGTGGGAGCGGGCTTGCTCGCGAAGGCGGTGTATCAGTCAACATCATTGCTGAATGACACACCGCTTTCGCGAGCAAGCCCGCTCCCACAGTGGTTAATCAGTGTTCATTGCGCCAATCACCTGTCAAAACCCTGAACACACACCCTGAAATATCGCTGCCCATTGAAACCACCCCCCACCTGCCCCATCTAAGACCCATACCCCATTGCGCAGGTGCCCCATGAGCGACCAGCAAGAATTTCCTGAAGACCCGAGCGATTACGCCGAAACAGACCACATCGAACACCATTCCACCGGCAAAGGCCTCGCCCTGCCTGGCCAGAACCTGCCGGACAAGGTTTACATCATCCCGATCCACAATCGCCCGTTCTTCCCGGCCCAAGTGCTGCCGGTGATCGTCAATGAAGAACCGTGGGCGGAAACACTGGACCTGGTAAGCAAATCCGATCATCACTCCTTGGCCCTGTTCTACATGGACACGCCCCAGGAAGATCCGCGTCATTTCGATACGGGCGCATTGCCGGAGTACGGCACGCTGGTCAAGGTGCACCACGCCAGTCGTGAAAACGGCAAATTGCAGTTCGTCGCCCAAGGCCTGACCCGAGTACGAATCAAAACCTGGCTCAAGCACCATCGCCCGCCATACCTGGTGGAAGTCGAGTACCCGCACCAGCCCACCGAGCCGACCGATGAGGTCAAGGCCTACGGCATGGCGTTGATCAACGCGATCAAGGAACTGCTGCCGCTCAACCCGCTGTACAGCGAAGAGCTGAAGAATTACCTCAACCGCTTCAGCCCCAACGATCCATCGCCGCTGACCGACTTCGCCGCCGCCCTGACGTCCGCCACCGGTGGCGAGTTGCAAGAAGTGCTCGACTGTGTGCCGATGCTCAAGCGCATGGAAAAAGTCCTGCCGATGCTGCGCAAGGAAGTCGAAGTTGCGCGCCTGCAAAAAGAAATCTCCGCCGAAGTGAACCGCAAGATCGGCGAGCATCAGCGCGAGTTCTTCCTCAAGGAACAGCTCAAGGTCATCCAGCAGGAACTGGGGCTGACCAAGGATGATCGCAGCGCCGACATCGAGCAGTTCGAGCAACGCCTGGAAGGCAAAGTGTTGCCGCCCCAGGCGCAGAAACGCGTCGAAGAGGAAATGAACAAGCTGTCGATCCTCGAGACCGGTTCGCCGGAGTACGCGGTCACCCGCAACTACCTCGACTGGGCGACTTCGGTGCCGTGGGGCGTGTATGGCGAGGACAAACTCGACCTCAAGCACGCACGCAAGGTGCTGGACAAACACCACGCCGGCCTCGATGACATCAAGGACCGCATCCTCGAATTCCTCGCGGTCGGTGCCTATAAAGGCGAGATCAGCGGCTCCATCGTGCTGTTGGTCGGCCCGCCGGGCGTGGGCAAGACCAGTGTCGGCAAATCCATAGCCGAATCCTTGGGTCGACCGTTCTATCGCTTCAGCCTCGGTGGCATGCGCGACGAGGCCGAGATCAAGGGCCATCGCCGCACGTACATCGGCGCGCAACCGGGCAAACTCGTCCAGGCGTTGAAAGACGTCGAAGTGATGAACCCGGTGATCATGCTCGACGAGATCGACAAGATGGGCCAGAGCTATCAGGGCGACCCGGCCTCGGCGCTGCTGGAAACCCTCGATCCGGAACAGAACGTCGAATTCCTCGACCACTATCTGGACCTGCGTCTGGACCTGTCGAAAGTGCTGTTCGTCTGCACCGCCAACACCCTGGACTCGATCCCCGGCCCGTTGCTCGACCGGATGGAAGTGATTCGCCTGTCGGGTTACATCACCGAAGAAAAAATCGCCATCGCCAAGCGTCACCTGTGGCCGAAACAACTGGAAAAGGCCGGCGTGTCCAAAGGCAGCCTGAGCATCAGCGACAGCGCGTTGAAAGCATTGATCGACGGATATGCCCGTGAAGCCGGGGTGCGCCACTTGGAAAAAGAACTGGGCAAACTGGTGCGCAAAGCTGTGGTCAAGCTGATCGACGAGCCGAAAGCGGTGATCAAGATCGGCCCGAAAGACCTCGAAGCCTCACTCGGACATCCAGTGTTCCGCAACGAGCAAGTGTTGTCCGGCACCGGCGTGATCACCGGGTTGGCATGGACCAGCATGGGCGGCGCGACGCTGCCGATCGAAGCGACGCGGATTCACACGCTCAACCGAGGTTTCAAACTCACCGGGCAATTGGGCGACGTGATGAAAGAGTCGGCGGAAATCGCCTACAGCTACGTCAGCTCCAACCTGAAGTCGTTTGGCGGTGATCCGAAGTTCTTCGACGAAGCCTTCGTCCACCTCCACGTGCCGGAAGGCGCGACCCCGAAAGACGGCCCGAGCGCCGGTGTAACCATGGCCAGCGCCCTGCTGTCCCTGGCCCGCAACCAGGCGCCGAAAAAAGGCATCGCCATGACCGGCGAACTGACGCTGACCGGGCATGTCCTGCCGATTGGCGGGGTGCGCGAGAAAGTGATCGCGGCGCGGCGGCAGAAGATCTTTGAATTGATCCTGCCGGAACCGAATCGCGGCAGCTTTGAGGAATTGCCGGATTACCTGAAAGAAGGGATTACCGTGCACTTCGCCAAGCGTTTTGCGGATGTGGCGAAGATCTTGTTCTGATAGTCATGTAGTGCCTGGACTATCGCCTTCGCGGGCAAGCCTCGCTCCTACAGAGTTGTGTGTCGTTCATATTTTTCGCGACCGACACACAACCCCCTGTAGGAGCGAGGCTTGCCCGCGAAGGCGTCAGCACTGACCACGCCAATTCCCAGTGCTGTCACACTTTGTCTCATCTTCAGTTATGCTCGCCGTTCGTCGTGAATGCCGGAGCCACTGACCTTATGTCCCCTACCCGCCTGTTAGTCCCCCTCGCCCTCTCCCTGCTGGCCGCCTGCGCCACACAGACGAAACAGAACGTGACCGTGGAAAAACAAAGCGAATGCCCGGCCAGGCTGAACAACGGGCAAAACCTGATCCTGATCCTGCCGAGCAACCCGACCACGGGTTATCGCTGGGCGATCCAGGATTCCGCCGGTGGTGTGTTGCGCGCGCTCAGCCCGGAGGTCTACAGCAACCCGGAAGATGCCGGGCTGGTGGGCAGCGCCGGGATTTCGACCTGGCGTTTCCAGTCGTTTGCTACCGGTACTGGCCGTTTGCGCCTGACCTACTCGCAACCGTGGGCGCCGGAAGTCCCGGCGGTGAAAACCTTCGATTGCGCAATCTCGGTTAACTGATCGTGGGCTGGCTGATCCTGGCGCTGATGGGCGCGGTGACCTTTCTTTACGGGCTAAGCGTTCACGCTGCGCTGCTCTGCCTGTTGGTCAAACCGCTGCCCGTATTGGCCCTGCTCGGCTGGTTGCACGACGCGCCGCCCACCGAATATCGGCGCTGGATCAGCCTTGGTCTGATTTTCTCCTTGGTCGGCGACGTTCTCCTGGCATGGCCGGGGGATTTGTTTGTGTTTGGGCTGGGGGCGTTTTTGGTCGCGCATCTGGCGTATCTGAAAGCGTACTTGAGCGATTGCCGGCGCTTGGCGTTGTTGCCGTTGGTCTTGGCACTCGGGGTTGGTGCGGTGCTGTTGGGGATTTTGATTTCCCATGGACTCGGGCCGTTGCTGGCGCCGGTGATTGTGTACGGCGTGGCGATCAGCGCGATGCTCTGGCGCGCATTGGCCAGGCTCGGCAGCGATGTGCCCCAGCGCTCGGCGTTGCTGGCGGCGGCGGGTGCGGTGGCGTTTGTATTTTCCGATAGCGTGATCGGGATCAGTCGGTTTGTGATGCCGTTCGAGGCCGCGCCTTATGTGATCATCCTGAGTTACTGGGTGGGGCAATGGGGGATTACGGCGTCGGCGTTCGGCCCTGAACCGCGCTGAACCCTGTGGCGAGGGAGCTTGCTCCCGCTCGAGTGCGCAGCGCTCGCCAGATTGAGGGCTGCTGCGCAACCCAGCGGGAGCAAGCTCCCTCGCCACAACAGCACTTCGGCGCAGTAACGAGGGCGATGCTGGCGGTTTATCAGACAACCCGCGCATCCCCCCGTCAATTTGGCTAAAATGCCGGCCTTTTCCACCTATGTCGCTGGAACCGCCGTGAGCAAAGAACCCGATCGCCTTTTCGCCCAGCCTTTGGCCCAGGTGCCTGACTTCGCCTTTAACGAGGATGTGGTGCGGGTGTTCCCGGACATGATCAAGCGCTCGGTGCCGGGTTATCCGACCATCGTCGAAAACCTCGGTGTGCTCGCTGCGCAATTCGCCCAGCCCAACAGCGTGCTCTACGACCTCGGCTCGTCCCTCGGCGCCGTGACCCAGGCCCTGCGTCGTCATGTGCGCACCGACGGTTGCCGCGTTATTGCTGTGGATAACTCGGCGGCGATGGTCGAGCGCTGCCGCGAATACCTCAACGGTCAGGACTCGATGTTCCAGGAATTGCTGCCGGTTGAAGTGATCGAAGGCGACATCCTCGCCCTCGACTTCCAGCCTGCCTCGGTGGTGGCGCTTAACTTCACCCTGCAATTCATCGCTCCGGAGCAGCGCACCGCATTGCTCTCGCGCATTCGCCAATCGTTGTTACCGGGCGGTGCGTTGATCCTGTCTGAGAAGCTGCGCTTCAACGATCTGGAAGAACACGCGTTGCTCACCGACCTGCACGTCGCGTTCAAACGCGCCAACGGCTACAGCGAATTGGAAATCGCCCAGAAGCGCAGCGCCATCGAAAATGTCATGAAGCCCGACAGCCTCGAAGAACACCGCGAACGCCTGTTGGCCGCCGGGTTCTCGAAAGTCGTGCCGTGGTTCCAGTGTCTTAACTTTGCCTCGTTGATTGCCTTGCCATGATTGATCTGTCCCCCCTCGCCCGCCGTCTGGCTGGCACTCCACTGGCCGAATGGGCCAACACCCTGCAAGCGCAACTCGACAAGAAAATGGAAAAGGGTCACGGGGACCTGGAGCGCTGGCAAAGCGCGCTGGACGCCTTGCCGAAGATCCAGCCGAGTGAAGTGGATTTGCTCAATGGCCTGACGCTGGACAACGATTGCGACGATGCAACCCGCGCGCAGATGCGTACCGCGCTGATGGGCCTGTCGCCGTGGCGCAAAGGGCCGTTCGATTTGTTCGGCGTGCACGTCGACACCGAATGGCGCTCGGACTGGAAATGGTCGCGGGTGGCGCCACATCTGGACTTGAAGGGTAAACGCATCCTCGATGTCGGCTGCGGCAATGGCTACTACATGTGGCGCATGCTCGGCGCCGGGGCCGACAGCGTGATTGGCGTCGATCCGAACTGGCTGTTCTTTTGCCAGTTCCAGGCGGTGCAGCGTTACCTGTCCGAACCGAATGCCTGGCACCTGCCGTTCCCGTTTGAAGACCTGCCGCCGAACATGGAAGGCTTCGACACCGTGTTTTCCATGGGCGTGTTTTATCACCGCCGCTCGCCGATCGAGCATTTGCTGGCGCTGAAGGATTGCCTGGTCAAGGGCGGCGAACTGGTGCTGGAGACGCTGGTGATCGAAGGTGATCAGCAACAGGTATTGGTGCCGGAAGACCGTTATGCGCAGATGCGCAACGTGTGGTTCCTGCCGTCGGTGCCGGCGCTGGAATTGTGGCTGCGGCGCGCCGGTTTCACCGATGTTCGCTGTGTGGATGTCAGCGTGACCACCGTCGAAGAACAGCGCGGGACGGAGTGGATGAAGTATCAGTCGTTGAGCGACTTCCTCGATCCAGAGGATCACAGCAAGACAATTGAAGGGCTGCCTGCGCCGATGCGGGCGGTGATCGTCGCTCGCAAATAAATACACGATCTCTCTACCTGATGGAGATCCAAATGTGGGAGCGAGCCTGCTCGCGAAGACGCCGGTACATCCAGCATTGATGTGACTGACATACCGCTTTCGCGAGCAAGCCCGCTTCCACATTTGATTAGAGTGGCTGCCGATTTTGTGCTCGACGCCAATCCCCTGTGGGAGCGGGCTTGCTCGCGAAAGCGGTGGATCAGTCAACATCTCTGTTGAATGTTAATCCGCCTTCGCGAGCAAGCCCGCTCCCACATTTTTGATCGATGTCTACTCGGCGGGTTTGGCTCTTCGGGCCTTGAAGAATTCGCTCAGCACCGCGCCACACTCTTCGGCCAACACCCCGCCTTCAAATAACACCCGGTGATTCAAGAAGCCCTGGGTAAAAAACTCTCCCTGACTCTGCACAATCCCGGCCTTGGGCTCCAGCGCGCCGTACACCACCCGTGCGATGCGCGAATGCACGATCAGGCCGGCGCACATGCTGCACGGCTCCAGGGTCACGTAGAGGGTGCTGCCGGGCAGGCGATAGTTGCTGGCGGCCAGGGCGGCGGCGCGGATTGCGACCATTTCGGCGTGGGCGCTGGGGTCGTTGCCACTGATCGGGCAGTTGAAGCCGCGACCGATGATTTCCCCGTCCTGCACCAGCACCGCGCCTACCGGCACTTCGCCGAGGGCCGCGCCTTGGGCGGCAAGGGCCAGCGCTTCGCGCATGAAGTCGCGGTCGCGGCTGCGGTCGATGATCGCGGCGGGACGAATCTGGCGCATCACGCCACCTCGATGGCGGCCATCAGGCCGGTTTCCATGTGGTCGATCACATGGCAGTGGAACATCCAGATTCCCGGGTTATCCGCCACCAGCGCCACTTGCGCGCGCTCGTTTTTGCCCAACAGGTAGGTGTCGGTGAAGTACGGGATGACCTTGTGCCGATTCGAGGCAATCACCTTGAAGCTCATGCCGTGCAGGTGAATCGGGTGCTGGTACTGAGTCATGTTCTTCAATTCGAAAATGTAGCTCTTGCCCTTCTCAAGCTTGGCAATCGGGCGGTCGGCGCAGGTCTTGTCGGTGATGTCCCAGGCCTTGCCGTTGATCTGCCACAGGCTCGGCGGCTTGCCGTTGTCGACGTTGACCGACACTGAACCCACCCATTCGAAATTGAAGTTGAGTTTCTCGGCATTGGCCAGGTCCGGCTCCGCCACCGGGTTGGCGGGTAGCGCGGGTGGCCACTCGGTCGGCGCGTCGCTGTTGGCCACCGAGCGCAACGTGCCGACGCGCACCGGGCCGTTGCGCAAGGATAGCTCTTCACCGGCCGGTGGTGCCTTGATCGCCAGGCAGATGCGCATGCCTGGGCCGAGCCAGTATTCCTTGCCCAGCGGGCGCGGTTCGATGGGATTGCCATCCAGCGCGTAAATTTGCGCTTCGACGCCAGGGATGTTGAGACGATAGGTCAGGGTGTTGTCGAGGTTGAGCAAACGCACACGGGTGATCTGCCCGGCAGGTAATTCGATCACCGCTTGCGGCACGCCGTTGATGGTCGACAGGCGCCCCGCCGTACCACCGCGCGCCGCTTCACGCGGAATGCTGAAGGCGACGAACGCGCCTTCTTCATCGACGTGCCAGCTCTTCAGACTGAGGGTTTTTTCGTACTTGAAACCGGTGGGCTCGCGTTCTTCGATGATCAGCGGGCCGACCAGGCCTCGGCCGAGTTCTTCGCTGCTGTTCACGTGCGGGTGATACCAGTAGCTGCCGGCGTCCGGCACGCGGAATTTGTAGTCGAAGTATTCTCCTGGCAGCACTGGAAGCTGCGAGACGTAGGGTACGCCGTCCATTTCCAGCGGCAGGCGGATGCCGTGCCAGTGGATGGTGGTCGCGACCGGCAGGTGGTTGATGAAGCGCACCCGCAGCCATTCACCCTGCCGCACGCGCAACTCGGTGCCCGGCGCCGATGGGCCGAACGCCCAGGCTTCGGTCTTGTGCCCGGCGACCAGTTCAACGTCCAGCGGCGCGGCGATCAGTTCGTAGTCGTGGCCCGCATCCGCGTCGGCCATCTTGCCCAGCCAGTAACGCGACGCGCCACCGGCCCCCACGCCAACCACCACAAGACCGGCCAGACCACCGAGTATTTGTCGACGGGTAAAGGACATGAACTCAACTACCTCACGTATCAGCGACAGGCCTGAGGCCCGCAAAAGGCGAATACGATACACCTGCGGTTGAGAAACAGTAAGGGCGACCGAGAGCCGCACATATCCTGTGGCGAGGGGGCTTGCCCCCGTTCGGCTGCGAAGCAGTCGTAAATCTATTCAACGCGGTGTGCCTGATACAACGCGATTGCAGGATTTGGGGCCGCTTCGCGACCCAACGGGGGCAAGCCCCCTCGCCACAGGGGAACGATCAATGCGGGAGGCCAGTGATCAAATGCACCACCCCGTCATCCAGCAGCATGACCCCCGGCACACCCGCCCGATTCAATGCCTGCCGATCCATCTGCCCGACATCGCGCAACTCCACCCGCACCCGCGTCAATGCCACAGGCTTCTGCGACTTGAGGTTATCCACCCCGCCCAACGCCTCCACGATATCCCCGGCCAAACCGACAACCGGTTGAACAGCCTGCTTGGGCTCATCCACCACCAGATCCGGCGTCAACGCTTTCCAGAACGCCCGCTGCATTTTCTCGAACATGCTCAGTTCTCCAGAACCAGTGAAGTATCGACCGTCGCCTCGTGGTACAGCCGCAGCGCCTCGCGCACCTGCTCGGCGCTTTCCAGCCCCAGCACTTGCAGGGCAATGGCCTGGCAGTCGGCCAGATCCACCTCCCGAACCGCCGCTTTAACCGCCGGAATCAACGGCACACTCACCGACAACTCATCCACCCCCAACCCCAGTAACAACGGCGTCGCCAGGGTTTCCGAGGCCAACGCGCCGCACACCCCGACCCACTTGCCGTGGGCATGCGCCGCTTTGACGGTGCTGGCGATCAAGCGCAACACCGACGGGTGAAAGCTGTCGGCCTGACTGGCCAAGCGCGGATGATCGCGGTCCATGGCCAGGGTGTATTGGGTCAAATCGTTGGTGCCGATTGAGAAGAAATCCACCTCGGGCGCAAACAGGTCCGCCATCAACGCGGCAGCCGGCACTTCGATCATGATCCCCAGTTTCGGCAGTTCCGTTAGGCCCAGCGCCAGCGCCTCTTCTTCCAGCAGTTGCCGCGCCAGACGCAATTCCGAGAGCTGCGCGACCATCGGCAACATGATGTGCAAACGAGCGAGACCGGCGCTGCTGAGGATCGCCTTGAACTGATCGCGCAACAGTTGCGGGCGCTCCAGGCACAGGCGGATCCCGCGCATGCCGAGGAACGGGTTGGTTTCGCTGTCCATCGGCACGTAGGCCAGCGGTTTGTCGCCGCCAACATCCAGGGTTCGCACCACCAGATTGCGCGTCGGTCCCAGGGCGCGGGCGATGGCGCTGTAGGTGGAAGCCTGCTCGTCGTGGCTCGGCGCGTGGTTGCGATCCAGATACAGAAACTCCGAACGCAACAGTCCGACGCCCTCGCCGCCCAGACTCATCGCCTGTTCGGTTTCGCTCAGCGAGGCAACGTTGGCCGTCACTTCGATGTGATGACCGTCGCGGGTGCACGCGGCGAGTGTGGCGTGGGCCAGTTCATGTTGATGGCGTTTCTGTTGTTGCTGACGATTGGCTTGCAGTTGTTCGATGGCGGCCAGATCCGGATCAAGCTGCAATTCGCCCTTGTCGGCATCGAGCAACACTTGCGTGCCGTCGGCCAGCGCCAACACTTGGATCGGCAAACCGCAGATCGCCGGCAGGCCAGCGGCCCGGGCCAGGATCGCGACATGGCTGGTGGCGCCACCGCCGACCGTGGCAAACCCCAGCACCTTGCGGGTATCGAGTCCGGCGGTCTGTGACGGTGTCAGTTGTTCGGCGATCAGGATCGCACCTTCCGGCAGATCGATTGCATGATCCGGCACACCCAGAATCTGCTTAAGCACCCGCTGACCGACATCCGTCAAGTCTGCCGCACGCTCGGCCAGCAAGGCATTGCCCATGCTTTTGAACAGGGTGGCCGTCGACTCGGTGGCCGCGCGCCAGGCGAACGCCGCGCTTTTGCCCTCGTTGATCAGCACCTGAGCGACTTCCAGCAGACTCGGATCTTCGAGCAGTTCCTGATGCGCCTTGAAGATGTCCGCCTGCGCGTCGCCAGTCGCGTTGTCCCTCAACTGCTGCAGGGCGGCGATTGCCTCGGCCAAGCCCCGAGCCAGATGATCGCGCTCAGCGTGCGGTGTGGTGCCGAGTTCAACGACGTCCAGTTTCTGTTCGGTGATCTGCACCACTTGGCCAAACGCCGACCCAGCCGATGCGCAAACACCACGCAGAACCTTCAGCGATGAAGCCTCGACCTCGTTCACCTCAACCGGCGGCGTCACCGCTTCACCGCAGCCCGACGCCAACAGCTCGGCCAGGGTCTTGATCGCTTCTTCAGCATCGGGCCCCGCCGCGCTGACTTGCACCACGTCACCGTGAGCGGTCTGCAACGTCATGATCGCCACCAGGGATTTCGCGTTCACGCTGTCCTGCTTTTTATGCAGGAAAATACTCGCTGAAAATATTTTGGCGGCCTGGGCAAACACCGCCGCCGGACGCGCATGCAAGCCGTTCGGGTTGGCCAGGGTCACCGGTTTGGAGAACAGTGCCTCGCCTTCCTCCGCGTTCACTTCATCCAATGCTTGCCCGGCGGTGTCCAAACCCAGCAACGGCTGGCCGCAGTCCACCAGGCCAGATTCGGGCACCAGCCACGTAAACCGCTCACCGCTGACCACCAGCATCAACGTCAGCAGGCTGCGGGCATTCAGCGCGACAAAATCGGCATCGAACTCGATCAGCGACTGCCCGACGTCAACCTGCTCGCCCTCCTCCACCAACCGGGTGAAACCCTTGCCCGCCAGGTTCACCGTGTCGAGACCGATGTGCATCAACACCTGCACGCCATTTTCCCCGATGATGCTGATCGCATGCCCACTGGCCTGCACATTGCTGACCACCCCGGCCAGCGGCGCGCACAAGGTACTCGAAGTCGGATCGATGCACAGGCCATCACCGATCACCCGAGTGGAAAACACCGGGTCGGGGACAAGGTCCAAAGGCATCAATACGCCGGACAGTGGCGCATGCAGCTGCAATTGTTGGGATGTGGCCATGACGTCACCTGCTGTTTTGTTCTTTGAAGTGCCGATGGAGCGCGAGGCCCCGACAGCATCGCTTATTTCCACCAGTACTCGACCTGCAATCCGACATTCGCACCGTGGCGCGCCGTGCCGAAAGCGCCTGTGTCGGACAACGCCGAGCCCGCCGCCAGTTCATTGGCCGCCCGTTTGGCTGCCTCGTTCCAGCTCGCATAGGTGTAATACAGGCGCACCTCGGGGCGCGCCCAGAATTCCGGGCCCTTGGGCGACCAGGTTGGGGCGAAGGTGAATTTGCTCAACTTGCGCGTCCCGCCCGGCGCATCCACTTGATCGTGACCCAGTTCGGTCACCAGTTTGAACTGCTCGGTGATCGCATAAGCCGGACGCACGCCGATGGACATCCAGTTCTGGTCGGCACCGTCCGGGCGAATATCTTTCTGATAGACCGCCTCGATCTGCCCACCAAAACGCGGCGTCACCTGCCAGTCGAAGAACTCCACCACGCGATAGCTTTTGTTGCTGTCGTCGAGCTTCACGTTTCCGGTATACCCCAACCCGGTGCCGGGGCCTTCGCCGTACTGGAAGGCCAGTTTGTTCTTGCCGCCGAGAAAACCCTTCTGCACATGCTGGGCAGTAACGGCCCAGCCACGGTGCGCATCGCGGCTGTCGGGCTTGTCGATGTAGCTCAGGCCCAGTTCCAGCTCACCGCCGGGGTTGGTGTCGAACCCGGCGACGTTGAAGTCATGCCGGTTGATGTAGTCCTTCTGGTACAGGTTGTCCTTGCGCGAGTAGGCGTAGCTGTATTTCAGATCACCGATCAACACGTCTTCGATCCCGCCACCGGTGGCGCTCTGGTTCCAATAGTAGAAGTCGGAAATGTGGATGTCGTTGCGCTTGTAGTAACGCCGACCGGCCCACAACGAACCGCCATTCAGGCTCGGCATATTCGACCACTGCGCATACATCTGCGGCATCCGAACCGAGCCGTTGTCACCGTTGAAGGTCAGGTCCTTGTCGTACTGGTTGTACAACGAAGCCATGCCGTCGACGCTCAATACCGACCCATCGTCCAGGGTGTACAAATCTTGGCGCAATTCCAGTTCGGCGTACTGTTCGCATTCGTTGCCCAAACGGTATTTGGTCTGCGCCCCCGGTAATTGAAAACACTGTTGTTTGCCACTGTTGACCGAAGTCCCGACGCCGCTGCGCAAGTAACCACCGAACTCCAGCGCCTGGGCCGAAAGCGGCAACGCCAGGCACACGCCCGCTGCTACAAGGCTGCGATTTATTGTTGTTTTCAAGAGCTACCCCATTATTTTTATTGTGTGTTGCAGCAAAAACGGCGCGCAAAACTCCCCCGCGCAGCGTTCTGCGTGTTTTTGAAAACGTTGTTTTTTAGTAGTTAGTCAGGTGCAGTGCGAACGACTCAAAGGGTCGTAGAAACACATGCCGAGTGCGCGGCGGACAGTCCGGGTAGTTGCTGATCACCAAGCGTTGCGACATCGCTTCGCTGATCACGTCATCCGGCAATTCAACTTCGCAGGCTGTGCCGTAGAAGTTGTTCAGCACCAGCAATCGTTCACCCTGACCTTCCCTCGTGTACGCCAAAATTTGCGCATGCTCCGGCAGAATTTGCCGGTACACGCCGTCGGACACAAGGGCTTCGTCGCGGCGCAACGCGATCAGCCGGCGATAGTGATGCAGCACCGAATCCGGGTCGTCGAGCTGGTTGGCGACGTTGATCTGCGCGGCGTTGGCCGGCACGCTGATCCACGGTTCGGCCACGCTGAAACCGGCGTTCGGCTCGGCATTCCAGTGCATCGGCGTGCGGCCGTTGTCACGGGACTTCTGCATGATCGCTGCCATATTGTCGGCGTCGCTGACACCGGCATCGCGCTTGAGGCGATGGATATTCAGCGTCTCGACATCGCGGTATTGGTCGATGTGATCGAAGCCCGGATTGGTCATGCCCAGTTCTTCGCCTTGGTACACAAACGGCGTGCCTTGGAGGAAGTGCAGCGCCGTGCCGAGCATCTTCGCCGACACCACGCGATGCTCACCGTCGTGACCAAAACGCGACACCACTCGCGGCTGATCGTGGTTACACCAGAACAACGCGTTCCAACCGCCACCGGCCTGCATTCCGGTCTGCCAATCCGAGAGGATGCGCTTGAGTTGCAGGAAGTCGAAGTCGGCGCGAATCCACTTTTGCAGGTTCGGGTAATCCACTTTCAGGTGATGAAAGTTGAAGGTCATCGACAGTTCTTTCGACTCCGGCCTCGAGTAGCGAATGCAATGTTCAAGACTGGTGGAAGACATCTCGCCGACGTTGATCAGGTCGTGGCCTTCAAACACTTCGCGGTGCATTTGCTGCAAGTAGTCGTGGACGTTCGGGCCGTCGGTGTAGAAGCGCCGACCGTCACTGTTGTCCTCGGGGAAATCCGCCGGTTTGGAGATCAGGTTGATCACGTCCAGACGGAAACCGCCGACGCCTTTGTCGCGCCAGAAGCGCATCATCTTGAAGACTTCAGCGCGCACCTGCGGGTTGTCCCAATTCAGGTCGGCCTGGGTGTGGTCGAACAGGTGCAAGAAGTATTGGCCGGTCTGGGCTTCGTACTCCCAGGCCGAACCGCCGAACTTGGATTCCCAGTTGTTCGGCTGGTCGCGCCAGATGTAGAAATCGCGGTACGGGTTGTCGAGACTGCTGCGGGCCTGCTGAAACCAGGTGTGCTCGATGGAGGTGTGGTTGACCACGATATCGAGCATCAACTTGATCCCGCGCTTGCCGGCCTCGGCGATCAGCAATTCGCAGTCGGCCATGGTCCCGTAGCTCGGGTCGATGGCGTAGTAATCGCTGATGTCATACCCGTTGTCGCGCTGGGGGGAACGCAGGAACGGCGTGATCCACAGGCAATCGACGCCCAGCCAGTGCAGGTAGTCGAGCTTGGCCACGACACCGAGCAAATCACCCGTGGGGTTGCCGGCGTGGCTGTGGAAGCTTTTCGGGTAGATCTGGTAGATCACCGAGCGTTGCCAGTCTTGCATGGCGGGGTTCCTTTAATTGATTTTGTATTGGCCTTTAGGGCCTCTTCGCGGGCAAGCCTCGCTCCTACAGGGGTACGCGATCCAATGTGGGAGCGAGCCTGCTCGCGAAGGCGATCTATCAGGCGACCCGATACCCAGGCCGAACAATCTTCATGCTCAACCCACAGGTCAAAACAAACGGCACGACCATGGCGATGATCATTCCGATCACAAACATCGGGATGAATTGCGGAATGACCGAGATGAAACCGGGCAAGCCACCGACACCAATCGCCGAGGCCTGGACCTTGTTCAGCGACAGGAAGATGCAGCCCAGGGCCGAGCCGATCAGCGCCGAATAAAACGGGAATTTGTAGCGCAGGTTGACGCCGAACATCGCCGGCTCGGTGATGCCGAAGTACGCGGAAATCGCCGAGGTCGAGGCCATGCTTTTGTCCCGCGCATTGCGGGTCATGTAGAACACCGCCAGCGCCGCGCTGCCCTGGGCGAGGTTGGACATGACGATCATCGGCCAGATAAAGGTGCCGCCCTGAGTGGAGATCAGTTGCAGGTCCACGGCGAGGAACATGTGGTGCATGCCAGTGATCACCAGCGGCGCGTAGAGCATGCCGAAAATCGCCCCGCCGACCATCGGCGCCAGATCGAACAAGGTGACCACGCCTTCGGTGATCAGAATCCCCAGATGCCGGGTCACCGGACCAATCACCGCCAGCGCCAGCACACCGGTGACGACGATGGTGGTGATCGGCACCACCAGCAATTGCACGGCGTTCGGCACTCGCGCACGCAGCCATTTTTCGATGACGCTCATCACGTAGGCCGCCAGCAGGATCGGCAGGATCTGCCCCTGATAACCCACCTTCTCAATCTTGAACCAGCCGAAAATATCGAAGTACGGCAGGCTCTGACCATCGAGCCCGGCCACCGCTTTGCCGTAGTTCCAGGCGTTGAGCAGGTCCGGGTGCACCAGCATCAGGCCGAGCACGATACCGAGGATTTCGCTGCCACCAAACCGCTTGGCCGCTGACCAGCCCACCAGAGCCGGCAAGAATACGAACGCGGTGTTGGCCATCAGGTTGATCAGGCTCCAGATGCCATCCAGGCCCGGGTACGCATCCAGCAGGGTCTTGCCCTCGATGAACATGCCTTTGGCGCCGATCAGGTTGTTGACGCCCATCAGCAGGCCCGCAACCACCAACGCCGGCAGGATCGGCATGAACACATCGGAGAACACCCGCACCAGCCGTTGCATGGCGTTGATCTTGTCGGCGCTCTTTTGTTTAACGTCGGCGATGGTCGCCGCAGCGAGACCGGTTTGCCGACGCAGTTCGGCGTAGACCTTTTCCACTTCGCCGGGGCCGATGACCACCTGGAACAGGCCGCCGGTGAAGAACGAGCCCTTGACCAGATCGATCTGGTTCAGCGTGGCGCTGTTGACCAGGCTCGGGTCCTTGAGGGCCAGGCGCAAGCGTGTGACGCAGTGCGCGGCCTGCTCAAGGTTGTCGCTGCCACCGAGGCTGACAAGCAGCTCGCTGGCGATATTCGGGTAGTCGTGGCTCATGCTTGTTCTTCCGCTGTAGTTTTTTGTTATTGGCAGCACGCCGAAACGAAAAGTACTCGTCTGTACGAGTTAAAGCAACAACTCGTACAGACGAGTTTGATTTTGTTTGTCTCGGCGCCGACCGGCGGCGACATTTCCTACCTGCAAAATCGAAGAAACCCATTGCCGCATGGACAAAGCCCTACCCTGCCCTTAAGGTTCGAAACCTTGAGTACAGCGCGGCATAGAGCCATCCCCATGAGTAAATACAACCAGATCTACACCGATCTGCTTGCCAGCATCACCACCGAACGTCTGGAACGCGGCGCCCGCTTGCCTTCTGAAACCGAGTTGATGGACAGCTACCAGGCCAGTCGCGGCACCGTGCGCAAGGCCATCGAGCTGTTACAGGAGCGCGGTTTCGCCCAGAAAGTCCACGGAAAAGGCACCTTCGTGCTGTCGACCAACCCGATCGAATTCCAGCTCGGCGGCATCGTCAGCTTCCAGGAAACCTATCCACGGCTGGGCAACGACGTCAGCACCGAAGTGGTCGAGTTCGATCAGATACCGCTTGAAGGCGCGCTGCTGGAACACATCCAGGCCGAAGCCGGCAGCCTGATCACGCGGATCAAACGGGTGCGGCGCATCGATGGCAAACGGGTGATCCTCGACATCAACCATTTCGTCAGCGATGTGATTCCCGGCCTGTCCCGCGACATCGCTGAGCAATCGATCTACGCCTTCATCGAACAAACCCTGCAACTGCAAATCGCCTACGCCCAGCGCACCATCGAAGCGGTGCCGCGCAGCAAGGATGATCAACTGCTGCTGGACCTCGACGGCCAAAGCCACGTGATCGTGGTGAGTAACCAGACGTTCCTGCAGGATGGGCGCCAGTTCGAGTACACCGAGTCGCGGCATACGCTGGATAAGTTTTACTTCTCCGACGTGGCGCGGCGCTGAAACGCAAAAGGCCCCGTGAACTCGCGTTCACGGGGCCTTTCGGGTGCTACGGACGATCAGCTAACGCCGGGATCACTCCCACTCAATCGTCGCTGGCGGCTTGCTCGACACGTCGTAAGTGACGCGGGAGATGCCTTCGATTTCATTGATGATGCGGCCGGAAACGGTTTCCAGCAGCTCGTAAGGCAGGTGAGCCCAACGCGCGGTCATGAAGTCGATGGTTTCTACGGCACGCAGGGCCACGACCCAAGCGTAACGACGGCCATCGCCGACCACGCCAACCGATTTCACCGGTTGGAATACCACGAATGCCTGGCTGACTTTGTGGTACCAGTCGGCCTTGCGCAGTTCTTCGATGAAGATGTGGTCGGCGCGACGCAGCAGGTCGGCGTATTCCTTCTTCACTTCACCGAGGATCCGCACGCCCAGGCCCGGGCCTGGGAATGGGTGACGGTAGACCATGTCGTACGGCAGGCCGAGTTCCAGGCCCAGACGACGGACTTCGTCCTTGAACAGCTCACGCAGCGGCTCGACCAGCTTCAGGTTCATCTCTTCCGGCAAGCCACCCACGTTGTGGTGCGACTTGATCACGTGGGCCTTGCCGCTTTTGGCGCCAGCCGACTCGATCACGTCCGGGTAGATGGTGCCCTGGGCGAGGTACTTGATGTTGTCCAGTTTGTTGGACTGGGCATCGAAGACGTCGATGAAGGTGCGACCGATGATCTTGCGTTTCTTCTCTGGGTCGGACTCGCCGGCCAGGTTGTTCAGGAACTGATCTTCAGCGTTGGCGCGAATTACTTTGACGCCCATGTTCTCGGCGAACATGGCCATCACTTGCTCGCCTTCGTGCAGACGCAGCAGGCCGTTGTCGACGAAGACGCAGGTCAATTGGTCGCCAATGGCTTTGTGCAACAGCGCGGCAACTACCGAGGAGTCCACACCGCCCGACAGGCCGAGCAGTACGTTGTCGGTGCCGACCTGGGCGCGAATGTTGGCGATGGCGTCTTCGGCAATTTTCGAAGGCGTCCACAAGGCTTCGCAGCCGCAGATGTCGAGGATGAAACGCGAGAGGATGCGACCGCCCTGCTTGGTGTGGGTCACTTCCGGGTGGAACTGCACGCCGTAGTAGCCACGAGCGTCGTCAAACATGCCGGCAATCGGGCAGCTCGGGGTGCTGGCCAGGATGTGGAATTCCTGCGGCATCTTGGTGACTTTGTCACCGTGGCTCATCCACACGTCGAGGCCGAACAGGCCATCGGCGTCGATGTGATCTTCGATGCCGTCGAGCAGGCGGCTTTTGCCGACCACGTCTACACGGGCATAACCGAATTCGCGCAGTTCGGAACCTTCGACCTTGCCACCCAGCTGTTCAGCCATGGTTTGCATGCCGTAGCAGATACCGAAAACCGGTACGCCCAGATCGAATACTGCTTGCGGGCAGCGTGGGCTGTCGGCTACGTGCACGGACTCGGGGCCGCCGGCAAGAATGACGCCTTTCGGAGCGAATTCGCGAATCGCTTCGTCATCCATGTCGAACGGATGCAGTTCGCAGTACACGCCGATTTCACGCACGCGGCGGGCAATCAGCTGGGTGTACTGGGAACCGAAATCGAGGATCAGGATACGGTGGGCGTGAATGTCGAGGGCCATGGAGTCAGTCTCGTCTATGGAATTCAGAAACAACTCGGGGCTGAATAAAACAGCCCCGGTTACTTAACTTTTTGCTGGAAGCCTCAACCTACGCGGTAGTTTGGCGCTTCTTTGGTGATTTGTACGTCGTGCACGTGGGACTCGGCCATGCCAGCGCCGGTGATCCGCACGAACTCAGGCTTGGTGCGCATTTCTTCGATGTCGGCACTGCCGGTGTAGCCCATCGAGGAACGCAGGCCGCCCATCAGTTGATGGATGATGGCGCTCAGGGTGCCTTTGTAAGGAACACGTCCTTCGATGCCTTCCGGTACGAGCTTCTCGGCGCCTGCCGAGGAATCCTGGAAGTAACGATCGGAGGAGCCTTGAGCCTGGGACATGGCGCCCAGCGAACCCATGCCGCGGTAAGCCTTGTACGAACGACCCTGGAACAGTTCGATCTCGCCTGGCGCTTCTTCAGTACCGGCGAACATCGAGCCCATCATCACGCAGGACGCACCGGCTACGATGGCCTTGGACAGGTCACCGGAGAAACGGATGCCGCCGTCGGCGATCAACGGCACGCCCGAGCCTTCAAGGGCAGCGGCGACGTTGGCGATGGCACTGATTTGCGGAACGCCGACACCGGCGACGATACGAGTGGTGCAGATCGAGCCTGGGCCGATACCGACCTTGACTGCATCGGCACCAGCTTCAACCAGGGCCTTGGCGGCAGCGCCGGTGGCGATGTTGCCGCCGATGACCTGCACGTCAGGGAAATTCTGTTTGACCCAGCGAACGCGGTCGATCACGCCTTTGGAGTGACCGTGTGCGGTGTCGACCACCACCACGTCCACGCCAGCGTTGACCAGGGCTGCAACGCGATCGCCGGTGTCTTTACCGGTGCCGACTGCAGCGCCAACACGCAGACGACCTTGATCGTCCTTGCTGGCCAGCGGGTAAGCCTTGGCTTTTTCGATGTCGTTGACGGTCATCATGCCTTTGAGGGCAAATTTGTCGTCGACGATCAGTACACGTTCGATGCGGTTTTTGTGCAACAACTCGCGAACGTCGTTCTTGTCAGCGCCTTCCTTGACCGTGACCAGACGCTCTTTAGGCGTCATCACTTCACGGACGGTGGCGTCCAGACGATTTTCGAAACGTACGTCGCGGGAAGTGACGATGCCGACCAGGTCGCCATCGTGCAGTACCGGAACGCCGGAGATGTTGTGCATGCGGGTCAGTTCGAACAGTTCACGAACCGTGGCGTCAGCCTCGATGGTGATCGGGTCCTTGACCACGCCGGCTTCGTAACGCTTGACCTTGCGCACTTCGGCAGCTTGCTGCTCGATGGTCATGTTCTTGTGGATGATGCCGATGCCACCTTCCTGAGCCATGGCGATTGCCAAACGGGCTTCAGTGACGGTGTCCATAGCGGCAGAAACCAGAGGAATATTCAGCTCGATGCCACGGGTTAGGCGGGTCTTGAGACTGACTTCGTTAGGAAGCACCTCGGAATAACCGGGCACTAGGAGAATGTCGTCGAATGTCAGAGCTTCTTGGCTGATACGCAGCATCGCGGGGGCTCCCGAGCGGGAAAATGGAAGCGCGCCATTATAGTCAGACACCCCCTCGGGTTCAATGTAAAACTCTGTCTATTATCGATGCAGTGATCGACGGGGGTTTTGGCACACAAACCCTGTAGGAGCAAGGCTTGCCCGCGAAGGCGTCATCACTGGCGCTAAAAGCTTCGCGGGCAAGCCTCGCTCCTACGGTTTCGGTTGCGGTTACAGTTCGACCTTGACCCAACTCACAGGCTGGTCGAGCCAATCGGCAAACTCATCGATAAAGCTCTGCTTGAACCCGGCCTCGCCCCAGTTGTTGAAAATGAAGCCCAGGTTGGAAAAGCCGCATTCCTGCAAAAACAGAAACCCGTTGATGTCATCTTCATGCCCGCATTCAGGGCAGGTGAAGTTGTCGGTGCGCCCCGGCATCCACTCTTCCAGGCTTTCGAACAGCGCTTCGCCGACTTCCTTGCGACATTCGGCGCAGCCCGCCTCCCCCAGAAAGCCCTTGGCCGGGGTGTAGATGCAGCGCTTGGTGATGATTTCCAGACCATTCACCGCTTCGCCGAACGGCAGCGCTTGCGGGTGCAGGACCACGGCGCGAGCGCCGTCGGCAAGGGCGTGAGCCATGCGGTTGCCGGTGCGGCCACAGGTGGTCAACTCTTCCTTGATGATGTTCTTGCGCACCAGCCAACGCACGACCGCCCGGGCCCGGGGTTCGTGTACCGGCAGCGTGGAGATTTTCGGGACGATGATGCTTTGGGAATTCATGGTGCCAAGCCTACTGCGTCAAATGGGGAATTCTGCGGCGTGCCGGGTAACGCCTTCGCGGGCAAGCCTCGCTCCTACAGGGTTTGTGTCGTCGCAAATTTCTCGAACGACACCCAACTTGTAGGAGCGAGGCTTGCCCGCGAAGGCGTCAGGACGGCCGGCAGCTTAATCCCTGACACACGCAGGTCAAGTACTCAAATACCGCCCGATCAAGGCAATCCCGCTGGCCAGTACCAACCAGGTCACCAGCCGTACGAACGCCTCCCGGGACAATCTCATGCTCAACCGCCGGCCAATCCATAACCCGAGCGCCATGGCCGGCAACAAACACACGGCCAATACCAACAAGGGTAGCTCGGCATACACACCCGCGACGGCAAACAGGCTCAAACGCACCACGGTGCTGCAACTGATCAGCGCACTTTGCGTCGCCCGTGCCGCCTCCTTGGGCAGACGACTGTTCAAATAGATCGCATATAAAAAGCCGCCACTGCCAAACAACGCGCCGAACATCCCGCCCACCGTGCCCATCGGCAGCGCCCAAGCGGCGGACAGTTGCGTCGGACGGGTTTTGACCCACAGGCTGTAAACCGCATAGGCGCTGATAAACAGCCCCATCAACAGCAGCAACAAGTCGGATTTGAGGTTCAGCAGGAAGATCACTCCCAACGTGCAACCCACCGCCATGCACGGCAGCAGTCGCAGCAGTTCCGGCTTGGCTACATCTCGCCGCGACGGCAGCAGATTGCCGAAGGCCGCAACGAAATCCAGCAGCACCAGCAACGGCACGATCTTCGACAGCGGCATAAACAGGATCAGGATCGGCCCCGCCACCAGCGCGGTGCCAAACCCCGCGATGCCAAACACGATGTAGGCCAGGGCAATGCCCAACCCGATCACCAGCCAATCCGTTGCACCGAACGGCCATTGGCTCAACAACTCAAGCACATTCATTTGCGGGGCTTTCCTTGAATACCTGAGATGACTTTAGCCAGCGCCGAGGGTTGCGACTAATATCTTCCAGGTCGCTCACCCATCTCGAAAAGGCATGCCTCGTGCTTTCAACCCGTCAATTGCGTTACTTCGTGGAAATCGCCGAGTGCGGCAGTTTCAGCGCTGCGGCCGAACGCCTGTTTATCGCACAGTCGGCCCTGAGCCGGCAGATCAAGGACATGGAAACCCGTCTGCAAACGCCATTGTTCGAACGCACCGCGCGTCAGCCGCGACTGACCGCCGCTGGCGAAGCCTTTTTGCCCCGCGCCAGAAACCTGCTGCACGAACTGACAAAGGCCAGCGAGATGGCCACTCAGGTCGGCACTGGCAAACTCGGAACCTTGCGGCTGAGCCATTCCAGCACGGTGCCGATGAGCGGCCGGTTGTTACGGGGCATCAGTGCTTATCTGGATCAGCATGTAGGTGTGTCCATGGACATCGTCAAACTGCCCTCAGAAGCGCAGTTGGAAGAGTTGGCGGAAGGTCGCCTCGATGTCGGTCTGTTGCGCTTGCCGGTGCTGCGTCAGCGTGAAGGCGTGCAGATTATTCCTTTATATAGCGAACGCTTGCTGCTGGCTGTTCCGCCGAATCATCGACTGGCTGTGGATAACTCCGGGCAAGGCATCGATCTGGCGCAGTTGAAGGATGAGGCGTTTATCTCCATTCCTCATCCACAACGCGGCGGGCTGAGTTATTTGTCAGCCGAGCTGTGCATGCGCCAGGGGTTCTTTCCGAAAGCCGCGCGAGTGGTGTCGCGCAAAACCACGCAATTGCAGTTGATCCAGGCCGGGTTTGGCATTGCACTGCTGCCGGAGTCGATGCAGGACATCGCCCCGCCGGATATCCATTTCCTGCCGCTGGCTGATCCGGACTGCCACAGCACCGTCGCCCTCGCCTATCGGCAGAATCCCACGCCATTGGTCCAACAATTCATCAACACCTGCACTCACCCTCCCTGTGGGAGCGGGCTTGCTCGCGAAAGCGGTGGGTCATTAAACAATGATGGCGACTGACACACCGCCTTCGCGAGCAAGCCCGCTCCCACAGGGGATTTGTGTTGAGTCATGGAGATTGATGGACGAATGCCTTTAAACTGCGTCCCATGATTAAAGATCCCTTTGCAAGACTCGGCCTGGACCGTGAAGTCCTGACTGTCAGCCAGCTCAACGGCCGCGCGCGGGTGTTGCTGGAAGATGTGTTCAGCAATATCTGGGTCGAAGGCGAAATCTCCAACCTCGCCCGCCCGGCGTCCGGCCATGTGTATTTCACCCTCAAGGACAGCGGCGCCCAGGTGCGTTGCGCGCTGTTCCGGCAGAACGCCGCGCGGGTGCGCCAGGCGCTGAAGGATGGCCTGGCGGTCAAGGTGCGCGGCAAGGTCTCGCTGTTCGAGGGCCGTGGCGACTATCAACTGATCCTCGACACCGTGGAACCGGCCGGCGACGGCGCCCTGCGACTGGCCTTCGATGCGCTGAAAGAAAAACTCAGCGCCGAAGGCCTGTTCAGCGCCGAGCGCAAAGTGCCGCTGCCGGCGCATCCACAACGCATCGGCATTATCAGTTCGCCGACCGGCGCCGTGATCCGCGACATTATCAGCGTGTTCCGTCGTCGGGCGCCGCAGGTGCAACTGACGCTGATCCCCACCGCTGTGCAGGGCCGCGAAGCCACCGCGCAGATTGTCCGTGCATTGAAACTGGCGGACGCCCGTGGCTTCGATGCGTTGATCCTGGCCCGTGGCGGCGGCTCGCTGGAAGACCTCTGGTGTTTCAACGAAGAAGCCGTGGCCCGCGCCGTGGATGCTTGCGTGACGCCGATTGTGAGCGCCGTCGGGCATGAAACCGACGTCTCGATCAGCGACTTCGTGGCCGACGTTCGCGCGCCGACGCCTTCTGCCGCCGCTGAATTGCTGGCACCGGACTCCAGCGACCTGGTGCGCCGGGTCGAAAGCCTGCACCGTCGTCTGGTGATGCGTATCCGCGACCGTTTGATGCGTGATCGCCTGCGCCTCGAAGGCATGTCCCGGCGCCTGCGGCATCCCGGCGAACGCCTGCGTCAACAAGCGCAACGCCTGGACGATCTGGACATGCGTATGCGCCGCGCCTTCGAACGCAGCCTCAATACTCGCCGCGAACGCCTGATCCGCCTGGAAACCCGCCTCGCCGGGCAACATCCGGGTCGGCAACTGGCGATGTTGCGCCAGCGCCTCGACAGTTTCGCCGAACGCCTGCCCCGAGCAATGCGCGAAAGCCTTAAAAGCCGTCGCTTGCAGCTGCAAAGCCAAGTGCAGACGCTGCAAGTGGTCAGTCCGTTGGCGACCCTTGCCCGTGGCTACAGCATTCTGCTGGACGAGCGCGGCAATGCGATTCGCAATGCCGCCCAGACTCATCCCGGCCAACGCCTGAATGCCCGGCTCGGCGAGGGCGAGCTGCAAGTGCGCGTCGAAGACAATCACCTGACGCCTGTCACCCTTTCTCTACTGGATTGACCCATGCCGCGTTTCCTCGCTCCACTGCTGTTGCTGTGCCTGACCTTCAATGCCCACGCCGACAGTTACATCACCCGCCTGCTGAACAAACCGGTGCCGGGCGGCGTGGCCGTGGTTGATCTGGGCGCCGCAGCCCAGGCGCCGAAAGCCACGTATCAGGGCAAACCGGTGCTGGTGGTCAAGGAGCAGAGCAACTGGCTGGCGATTGTCGGCGTGCCGCTCACCGTCAAACCGGGCACCCAGCAAGTGAGCAGCGGCGGCCGCAATCTGAACTTCACGGTGGGCAACAAGAAATATCCGGAACAGCACATCACGTTGAAGAACACTCAGCAGGTCAATCCGAACCCGGAGAACCTCAAGCGCATCGAAGGCGAACTGGCCGAACAGATCCAGGCTTACCGCAGCTTCAGCCCCGGCACCCCGAGCAACCTGCTGCTGGATAAACCGGTCAACGGGCCACTGTCGAGCAAGTTCGGTGTACGTCGGTTCTTTAACGGTGAAGAACGCAATCCTCACGCCGGCCTGGACTTCGCGGTGCCGGCGGGCACGCCGATCAAGACACCGGCGGCGGGCAAGGTGATTTTGATCGGTAACTACTTCTTCAACGGCAACACGGTGTTTGTCGACCATGGCCAGGGCTTTATCAGCATGTTCTGCCACATGTCGAAGATTGATGTGAAGGTTGGGCAGCAATTGGCGCGGGGTGGTGTGGTGGGCAAAGTGGGTTCCACGGGGCGTGCGACCGGGCCGCATATGCACTGGAATATCAGCCTGAATGATGCGCGGGTGGATCCGGCGATATTTATTGGGGCGTTTCAGCCTTAATCGTTGGTGAGGCGACTGGCCTCTTCGCGAGCAAGCCCGCTCCCACATGGGATTTTGGTGTACGCACATTCTGTATTCACCCCGATCAACTGTGGGAGCGGGCTTGCTCGCGAAGGCGGCGTCAAATACACCTAAAAATCCCACTGACTCAAAATCCTCAATTGCGCATCGATCAAACCCCACGCAAACATCCAAACGATCACCCCACATCGCAGCAATAAAATCTCGCCAATCCCGCCTTTTCGAGTATTCCTCTCAATTTTTTTCGACTGCTTGCCATCCTCAACCCCGGCGGTTAGGGTTAAAGCCATGAAAACCTCTCACACCCTCATCCAGCTTCGCCAGCACCGCAGCCTGTGCCTCGTCAGCGCACGACTGCCGGGCTGAATCGCGGTGCCTCGCCTGACACGTTTTCCCCACAACTTTTGATCCACCGGCAGGCCGCCTCTTTTCGGCCCACACAATAAGGATTTCCCGATGAGCATGCTCAAAGACCCGTCTTCGAAATACCGCGCGTTCCCGACTATCGACATCCCGGACCGTACCTGGCCGTCGAAGACCATCACCGCCGCGCCGATCTGGTGCAGCTCGGACTTGCGTGACGGCAACCAGTCGCTGATCGAGCCGATGGACGCGGTGAAAAAGCTGCGTTTCTGGAAAACCCTGGTGCAAGTCGGTGTGAAAGAAATCGAAGCGTCGTTCCCGGCGGCTTCGCAAACTGACTTCGACTTCGTGCGCACCCTGATCGAAGACGGCCACATCCCGGACGACACCACCATTCAGGTGCTGACCCAGGGCCGTGAGGACTTGATCGAGCGTACTTTCGAATCCCTGCGCGGCGCGAAAAAAGCCATCGTTCACTTGTACAACGCGACCTCCCCTTCTTTCCGCCGCATTGTCTTCAACCAGGACAAGGACGGGATCAAGGCCATCGCCGTGAACGCCGCCAAGCTGTTCGTCAAATATGCAGCCCAGCAGCCAGACACCGAGTGGACCTTCGAATACTCGCCGGAAACCTTCAGCGCCACCGAACTCGAGTTCGCCAAAGAAGTGTGCGACGCGGTGATCGAAGTCTGGAACCCGACGCCTGAGCACAAGGTGATCCTCAACCTGCCAGCCACCGTCGAATGCGCGACCCCGAACATCTACGCCGACCAGATCGAATGGTTCGGCCGTCACATCAACCGTCGTGACAGCGTGATCATCAGCCTGCACACCCACAACGACCGTGGCACTGGCGTAGCTGCCACCGAATTGGGCCTGATGGCCGGCGCTGACCGTGTCGAAGGCTGCCTGTTCGGCAACGGCGAGCGCACTGGTAACGTCGATCTGGTCACCGTAGCGTTGAACCTCTACACCCAGGGCATTCATCCTGAGCTGGACTTCTCCGACATCGACGGCGTACGCAAAGTCGTCGAAGAGTGCAACCAGATCCAGGTGCACCCACGTCACCCGTACGTCGGCGACCTGGTTCACACCGCGTTCTCCGGCTCCCACCAGGACGCGATCCGCAAGGGCTTCGCTCAGCAGAAACCGGACACCCTGTGGGAAGTGCCGTACTTGCCGATCGACCCGGCCGACATTGGCCGCAGCTACGAGGCGGTGATCCGCGTCAACAGCCAGTCGGGCAAGGGCGGTATCGCTTACCTGCTGGAACAGGAATACGGCATCAGCTTGCCGCGTCGCATGCAGATCGAGTTCAGCCAGGTCGTGCAGCGTGAAACCGATCGCCTCGGCCTGGAGATGACTGCCCAGCAAATCCACGCGTTGCTGCACAGCGAGTACTTGCAGGCCAACACGCCGTACGCGCTGGTCAGCCATCGCTTGCAGGAAGAAAACGGCAACAGTTCGGTGGAAGTGGAAGTCTCCGGCAAAGGCCAGGGCGAAACCAACCTGCACTGGCGCGGCAAGGGCAACGGCGCCCTCGAAGCACTGGTGGCCGGCCTGCCGATTCCGGTGGAAATCATGGACTACAACGAACACGCCATCGGCGCAGGCACCAACGCCAAGGCTGCGGCCTACATCGAGCTGCGGGTTGAAGGCCAGCGTGCAGTGCACGGCGTGGGCATCGATGAAAACATCACCACGGCGAGCTTCAAGGCCTTGTTCAGCGCGCTGAACCGCTCGCTGAGCCAGCCGGAAGCGAAAGAAGCGGCGTAAGCGTTCGCTGAAATGCAAAAGGCCCCAAGGTGAGAACCTTGGGGCCTTTTTGTTTGCCTGCCTATTTTTGTGTTGTCTGTCCGGGCCCCTTCGCGAGCAAGCCCGCTCCCACATTTGGAATGCATTCCCCCTGTGGGAGCGGGCTTGCTCGCGAAGGCGCCGGTTCAGGCAGCAAAAATCTCAGGTGAACTCGAAAGTATCGGCATCCAGATTCGCTGGAAACCGCGTCCGATAAGCCGCCAGTTCCGCCGCGTCCAGCACCACCTGAAACACCCCATCAGCCTCGCCCGCGCTGAGCAAGGTCTCACCCTGGAAATCCAGCACCTGGCTGTCACCGGTATACGCAAAGCCTTTGCCGTCAGTACCGATCCTGTTCACCGCCGCCACATAGCACAGGTTTTCAATCGCCCGGGCCGGCAGCAAGCGGTTCCAGTGCTGACGCCGTGCACCCGGCCAGTTGGCGGTGTACAGCAGCAGATCAGTGTCCTGGGCATCACGACTCCAGACCGGGAAGCGCAGGTCGTAGCAAATCAATGGCCGAATCCGCCAGCCCTTGAGCTCGAACTGCACCTGACGCTCGCCGGGGGTGTAGTGATTGTGTTCGCCGGCCATGCGGAACAGGTGGCGCTTGTCATAATGCAGCACCTCGCCGTCCGGACGTGCCCAGAGCAGGCGATTGCGGTGGCTGCCGTCGGCGGCCTGGACGATCACACTGCCGGTGATCACCGCATCCAGCTTCGCCGCTTGGACCCGCAGCCACTTACTGGTGGGGCCGTTTTCCGCCTCGGCCAGGGTTTCGGACTGCATGGAGAAGCCCGTGGTGAACATCTCCGGCAGGATGATCAGATCCGCCCCGCGCGCCTGTTCCAGCAATTGCTCGAAATGCTCCAGGTTGGCCTGGCGGTCATGCCAGGCCAGGGTGGTCTGGATCAGCGCAATGTTCAGGTTGGGCAGCGCACTCAGATCACGCATAGTTTTGCCGCTGCTTCACGCAGGGTCTCCTCGCGTTTGGCGAAGCACAAGCGCACCAGGCGCTGGCCTTCGGGTGGGTTCTGGTAGAACACGGAGATCGGGATGCTCGCCACGCCGTGTTCGCGGGTCATCCACAGCGCCATCTCGACGTCGTTGAGGTCCGGGCGGATCTGCGAATAATCGACCAATTGGAAATAGGTGCCCGTGACACGGGTCAAGCTGAAGCGCGATGGCGCCAGCAGATCGCAGAACAGATCGCGCTTGGCCTGGTAGAAACCCGGCAGCTCTTCGACATGTTCCGGGTGCTCGGCCATGTAGTCGGCCAGGGCAAATTGCAGCGGGGTCACGCCGCAGAAACTGACGTACTGGTGAACCTTGCGCAATTCCGCCGTGAGGGCCGGCGGAGCGACGACGTAGCCGGTTTTCCAGCCAGTGACGTGGTAGGTCTTGCCGAAGGAGCTGACCACGAAGGCGCCCTGATACAGCTCTTCGTGATTCAGCACGCTAACGTGAGGGACGCCATCGAACACCAGGTGTTCGTAGACTTCGTCGCTGACAATGTAGATGTCGCGCTCACGAATCAAATCCGCCAACTGATCCAGTTCGACCCGGCTGATCAGTGCGCCGCTTGGGTTGTGCGGCGAATTCAGCACGATCATCCGCGTGCGCGGTGTGATTGCCTCGGACAGCTTCTGGAAGTCGATGGAGAAGTCATCCAGCCCGAGCTGCACATGCACGCAGCGGCCACCGGCAAGTTCCACCGACGGCTCGTAACTGTCATAGCACGGGTCGAAGACGATCACTTCGTCGCCGCTGTGGATAACCGCCTGAATCGCACAGAAGATCGCCTGAGTGGCGCCGGGGGTGACGGTCACTTCTTGATCGGCATCCACATTGACGCCGTAGCTGCGCGCGATCTTCGCCACAATCTGCTGCCGCAACGCCGGCAGACCGGTCATCGGCGAATACTGGTTGTGGCCACTGGCAATGTGCCGGCCGACGGCATCGCACAACGCCTTCGGGGCATCGAAATCGGGAAACCCTTGGGACAGGTTGATCGCCCCGGTTTGCGCCGCGAGCTGAGACATCTGAGTGAAGATAGTGATGCCGACATTCGGCAGCTTACTGGTGATCATCGGTAGCCCCTTGCAGGTGAGCTGCAAGTTTCAAGCGACAAGCTACAAGCGGTCAAGCCTCAAACCTTCAGGCACAAAAAAGGGCCCCGAACAGGACCCTTTCTTGCCTTAACTTGAAGCTTGCAGCTTAAAGCTACTCTATTTCTTGTCGCGGCGCTTTTTGTCGGCTTTTTTGTGGTGCGACATCATGCGGCGCTTCTTGTTGACCTGACGGTCGGTGAGCGTGGTCTTTTTGCCTTCGTACGGGTTCTCACCACCCTTAAACTCGATGCGGATCGGCGTACCGACCAGCTTCAAGACACGACGGTAAGTGTTTTCCAGATACCGCACGTAAGACTTCGGCACCTTCTCGATCTGGTTACCGTGAATGACGATGATCGGCGGGTTCGCGCCACCCAAGTGGGCATAACGCAGCTTGATCCGGCGGTTGTTGACCATCGGTGGCGCGTGCTCGCCGACCGCATCTTCCAGGATCTGGGTGAGGCGGTTGGTCGGCCAGCGGGTGACCGCGGACTTGAACGAGTTCTGTACGGAAGCGTAGAGGTTACCCACGCCAGTGCCGTGCAGGGCCGAGATGAAGTGGATGTCGGCGAAGTCAACGAAGAACAGGCGGCGCTGCAGCTCGACTTTTACGAAGTCGCGCTCGCTCGGCGTCATGCCGTCCCACTTGTTGATCGCGATAACCAGTGCACGACCCGCTTCCAGGGCAAAGCCCAGCAGGTTGAGGTCGTGGTCCACCACGCCTTCGCGGGCGTCCATCACGAAGATCACCACGTTGGCGTCTTTGATCGCTTGCAGGGTTTTGACCACGGAGAATTTTTCAACTTCTTCGTGGATCTTGCCGCGCTTGCGCACACCGGCGGTGTCGATCAGCGTGTACTTCTCGTCGTTACGCTCGAACGGGATGTAGATACTGTCGCGAGTGGTGCCAGGCTCGTCGTACACGATGACCCGGTCTTCACCGAGCATGCGGTTGACCAGAGTCGACTTGCCGACGTTCGGGCGACCGATGATCGCGATCTTGATCCCGTCTTTTTCGCTTGGGCCAGGAATGCGCTTGGCTTCCTCGCCTTCGGCAACGATCTCTTCATCGCCTTCTTCTGGCTCTTCTTCGTCTTTCGGGAAGGTGCTCAGCGCGATTTCGAGCATCTGGGTGATGCCACGACCGTGGGCACCGGCGATCGGAATCGCGTGGCCCATGCCCAACGGGGCGAACTCGGCGCGGGCCATTTCAGGGTCGATGTTGTCGACCTTGTTGGCAACCACGTAAGAACGCTTGTTACGTTTGCGCAAATGCTCGGCGATCATCTGGTCGGCGGCGGTGAAACCGGCCTTGGCATCTACCAGGAACAGAACGACATCTGCTTCTTCAATGGCCAGCAGCGACTGCTCGGCCATTTTTTCGTCCATACCGTGCTCGTCACCGGAGATACCGCCGGTGTCGACCAGAATGTAGGAACGCCCTTGCCACTTGGCCTCACCGTATTGGCGATCACGGGTCAGACCGGACAAGTCGCCGACGATGGCGTCGCGAGTCCTGGTCAGGCGGTTGAACAAGGTGGACTTGCCGACGTTCGGTCGGCCCACCAGGGCGATTACGGGAACCATGCGGCTCTCCACTTCGTTATTTCAGAAAATACAAAAGCCGCTGCGAGGCAGCGGCTGGTGCTCGGGGCAGCGCTTGAGGGCGCTGCGAACCCCGTGGTTACGGGGCTGCCTGGGGGTTAACCCCAAGCATAGTCAAACCTTTACTTAATGGTCAGGGCTTCCAGTTTGCCGCTGTTGCCATAAACATAAATCGTGTCACCTACCACCAGCGGACGGGCACGCAGGCCATCGCTGTCGATGCGTTCGCGGCCGACGAAGCGACCGTCCACCTGGCTCAGCAGGTGCAGGTAGCCTTCCATGTCGCCGACTGCAACGTAGCTGGAGAACACTTCCGGAGCCGATAGTTGACGGCGAGCCAGCGAGTCGTTGCTCCACAAGGCTGTGGTGGAACGCTCGTCGACGCCTTCAACGGTGCCCGAAGACAGGCTCACGTAGACGCTGCCAAAACCCTGGGCGACACCGGCATAGCTGGAAGCATCACGCTGCCAGAGCTGACGACCGCTTTGCAGGTCCAGTGCCGCAACGCGACCCTGGTAGCTGGCGACGTACAGGGTTTCGCCGGACAGCAGCAGACCGCCGTCGATGTCGACCACGCGCTCCAGTTCCGAACGACCCTGTGGAATCGCAACCCGTTGTTCCCACACCGGCACGCCGTTGGAAATATCGAGAGCGACCACTTTACCGGTCGACAGGCCAGCCACCGCGAGGCGGTTGGTGACGACTGGCGCACTGGTGCCACGCAGGGTCAGGACGGCCGGAGTGCTGTCATACAACCAGCGCTGGGTACCGGTCGCAGCGTCCAGGCCGATCAGACGATCGTCCTGAGTCTGAACCACCACAACGTCGCCGTTGTTGGCTGGCGGTGCGAGGACTTCGCTGGACACGCGAGCGCGCCATTTCTCTTCACCGTTGGTGGCGTCCAGGGCAACGATTTCGCCCTTCAGCGTACCGATCGTGACCAGACCGTAACCTACGCCAACGGCGCCGGAGACAGGCAGTTCAAGATCTTTCTTCCATTTGACGTCGCCATTGTTGCGGTCCATCGCCACGATCACGCCAGTGACGTCGGCCGCAAAGATGGTGCTGCCATCGATCGCCGGTACCAGCATGTTGTAGGTTTCGCCCTGACCGTCACCGATCGAACGACTCCATTGCTTCTGCAGGACCACTTCTTCTTTGAAGTCGACCAGCTCGGCCGGCGGCAATTCTTTTTTGCTGTTGCTGCTGCAACCCGCGGCCAAAATGGCCAGAGCCAGCAATGCTGCATGTTTCCAACGGATCACGTCACGCATCCCCTTTGGCCAGGTCGTCCAGCTTGATTTGGAGGCCGCCGACTGCCGCTTCATCCGACAGTGCTGCCTTGGCTTTTTGATACGCCGTGTTCGCTTCGTCAGTACGACCCAACTGCACCAGCAGGTCGCCCTTGAGTTCTTCGCGAGTGGCCAGGAACGACTTGTCGGCATCGCCTTCAAGCAGTTTCAGGGCTTCTTCGACCTTGTTCTGCGCCGCCAGGACCTGCGCCAGACGCTGACGGGCGATTTCGCCCAGCGCCGGGTTGGCCGGTTTGTCGGCGATAGCTTTCAGCTCGCTGGCTGCGTCGTCCAGCTTGCCGCTGTCGACCGCGACTTTCGCCACGAACAGGCTGCCGTATTGCGCGTAAGCAGAACCGCCGAACTCGCTGTTGAGCTTGCCGGCCAGGTCCGAAACCCGGGCTGCGTCAGGCTTGCCGTCAGGCGTCAGCGTGGTTTCCAGCAGTTGCTGATAGAGAATCGAGGCGCCTTGCGACTGATTGCTCTGATACTTGTGAAAGGCCTGCCAGCCGAACACGATGACCAGCGCCAACAGGCCGCCAGTGACCAGGGGCTTGCCGTTACGTGTCCACCAGTCCTTCAAATCCGCCAGTTGTTCGTCTTCGGTACTCGACACCCCAATACTCCTTAATCGCTAAATCGGCTGTTTGACAGCTTCAACCCTGCACGACGCAGGTGGCCAGGTGTGCAGCGAGCGCATCCCAGGCAATGCTTTGTTGTTCGCCCTGGCCACGCAGGGGTTTGAAACCTACCACTTGCTGGGCCATCTCGTCGTCACCGAGGATCAGCGCATACAACGCACCGCTCTTGTCGGCTTTCTTGAACTGACTTTTGAAACTGCCGGCGCCGGCATTGACTTGCAGGCGCAGGTTGGGCAACTGGTCACGCACACGTTCACTCAGGGTCAGACCGGCCAGCTCGGCAGCTTCACCGAAGGCGCAGAGGTAGACGTCGACCTGACGGGAGATCTCTTGCGGGATCTGCTCCAGGGTTTCCAGCAGCAGCACCAGACGCTCGATACCCATGGCGAAACCAACGCCCGAGGTCGGCTTGCCGCCCATCTGCTCAACCAGACCGTCGTAACGACCACCGGCACACACGGTGCCTTGGGCGCCCAACTTGTCGGTGACCCATTCGAAAACGGTTTTGCTGTAGTAATCCAGCCCGCGAACCAGCTTCGGGTTGATCACATAAGGAATGCCGGCAGCGTCGAGGCGAGCCTTGAGGCCCTCGAAGTGCACGCGGGATTCTTCGTCGAGGTAATCGGCCATTTTCGGCGCGTCGACCAAGACCGCTTGAGTCTCGGCGTTCTTGGTATCCAGAACCCGCAGAGGGT
This sequence comes from Pseudomonas nunensis, assembly GCF_024296925.1. Taxonomy (NCBI): domain Bacteria; kingdom Pseudomonadati; phylum Pseudomonadota; class Gammaproteobacteria; order Pseudomonadales; family Pseudomonadaceae; genus Pseudomonas; species Pseudomonas nunensis. The sequence continues at coordinate 234,493 of NZ_CP101125.1, read as the reverse complement.
TAGTCTTCAGACGGCGCTGGCTGTCTTCGTCGAGCTTGTCCAGGTGTGCCGAGAGGAACTCGACCAGGGCTTCGCGATAACGACCGCGAGATTCGCTGGTGCCCAGGCTGTTGAGCTCAAGCTTGACCGCATCACGGATGCCCAGCTCGCCCCACAGGCGCCAGGTCAGCACGATCAGCTCGGCGTCGATGTCCGGACCGTCGAGGTTGAACACTTCCACGCCGATCTGGTGGAACTGGCGATAACGACCTTTCTGTGGACGCTCGTGACGGAACATCGGGCCGATGTACCAGAGTTTCTGCACCTGGCCGCCGCCGGTGATGCCGTGCTCGAGCACCGCACGCACGCAGGCCGCCGTGCCTTCAGGGCGCAGGGTCAGGGAGTCGCCGTTGCGGTCGTCGAAGGTGTACATCTCTTTTTCGACGATGTCGGTCACTTCACCGATGGAGCGCTTGAACAGCTCGGTGAACTCGACGATCGGCATGCGGATCTGCTTGTAACCGTAGTTATCCAGCAAACGCGAGACGGTTCCCTCGAAATGACGCCACAGGGGCGTCTGCTCGGGCAGGATGTCGTTCATGCCACGTATGGCTTGCAGAGACTTGCTCACTATCAATCCTTAAATTCGTTCGATCAGCCGCGCGCGATAACCGCTGCGTCAGCTTCGACCTTTTCGGCCGCTTTCTGGCGGATCAAGCGTTCAAGCTCATCCACCAGATTTTCATTCGTCAGTTTCTGCGACGGCTTGCCGTCGATGTAAATCAGGTTTGGCGTGCCGCCGGTCAAGCCGATATGGGCTTCCTTGGCTTCGCCCGGCCCGTTGACCACGCAACCGATGACCGCGACATCCAGCGGCACCAGCAGATCTTCGAGGCGCCCTTCCAGCTCGTTCATGGTCTTGACCACATCGAAGTTCTGCCGCGAGCAGCTCGGGCAGGCGATGAAGTTGATGCCACGGGAACGCAAGTGCAGGGATTTGAGAATGTCGTAGCCGACTTTCACTTCCTCGACCGGGTCAGCCGCCAACGAGATGCGAATAGTATCGCCAATCCCTTCGGCGAGCAGCATACCGAGGCCCACGGCGGATTTCACCGTGCCTGAACGCAAACCACCGGCTTCGGTGATGCCCAGGTGCAGCGGCTGGACGATTTCCTTGGCCAGCAAGCGGTAGGCGGCGACGGCCATGAACACGTCTGAAGCTTTCACGCTGACCTTGAAGTCCTTGAAATTCAGGCGTTCAAGGTGCTCGACGTGACGCAAAGCCGACTCGACCAGCGCGGCCGGGGTTGGCTCGCCGTATTTCTTTTGCAGGTCTTTTTCCAGGGAGCCGGCGTTCACGCCGATACGGATCGGGATCCCGCGGTCACGGGCGGCATCCACTACTGCACGCACGCGATCTTCACGACCGATGTTGCCCGGGTTGATGCGCAGGCAGTCAACGCCCAGCTCGGCTACACGCAACGCGATCTTGTAGTCGAAGTGGATGTCGGCAACCAATGGCACCTTGACCAATTGTTTGATCTTGCCGAAAGCCTCGGCGGCGTCCATGTCCGGCACCGAAATGCGCACGATATCGACGCCAGCGGCTTCCAGGCGGTTGATCTGGGCCACGGTGGCGGCCACGTCATTGGTGTCGCTGTTGGTCATGCTCTGCACAGCGATAGGCGCATCGCCGCCAACAGGCACGTTACCGACCCAGATCTTGCGGGATTCGCGACGTTTGATTGGAGATTCGCCGTGCATGACTTATTGACCCAACTTCAGGCGAGCAGTCTCGCCACTGGTGAACGGAGCGACATCAACCACCTGACCGTTGTAGCTGACCTGTGCGCCACGGGCGAAGCCCAGACGCACGGCAAACGGTGGCTTGCCGCTCACGGAAACGTTTTCGCCTTTGCGCTTGAGACCGCTCAACAGCACTTTGCCGCTGGCATCGGTCACTTGCGTCCAGCAATCAGCAGTAAACAACAGTTGCACCGAGCCTTGGCCGGCCACTGGAGCGGCGGCTGGAGCAGTAACGGCCGGGGCAACCGGAGCCGTCGTAGTCGGCGCCGGAACGGCCGGTGCAGGTGCGGCTGGCGCTGCGACCACAGGCGCAGCGTTATGAACAGGTACTGCTGGCGTTGCTACCGGAGCTACCGGGGCCGCCGGAGCGGGTGCGGTCGCCTGGGCTTCGGCCGGTGCTTCAGTCGATGTCTCGGATTGCGGCAGTGCGAGAGCAGTACCACCTTCAGTCTGACCTTCCGCGACAGCCTGGTCTTCCGGCTCGTCCAGCGGATGGATCTGGGTGGTGCCGTCGGCGCCTTCGACTTCAACGTGTTCAGGGGCCAGCGTCGTCAGGTCCTTGGTGCGCTGTGAGGTTTGATCCTGCCACCAGACAAAACCGCCGCCAATCACCGCGATCAGCAACAACAGGCTGACAATGCGCAAAATAGTGTGGGAAACCCGAACCGGCTCTTCGATACGACCCAGGCTATGCACGTTGCTGCCTTGGGAGTCGGTGCCGGTGGACTGGTCGAATTGCTGGACCAGAACGGTCTGGTCCATGCCGAGCAATTTGGCGTACGCGCGAATATAACCGCGAGCGAAGGTGTGCCCTGGCAGCTTGTCGAACGCGCCGGCTTCCAGATTGCCCAAAGAATTGACGGTGAGGTTGAGCTTGAGGGCCACTTCGGCCAGCGACCAGCCATTGCTTTCGCGGGCCTGGCGCAAAGTGTCACCGGGGTTAACGCGATTCGCTGCTACAACTTCGGGATGCGCCGCTTTCATCATTGCTCCGACAGGTATTGCTGATATTCCGGCGTACCGGGATAGAGTCGTTTTAATTGCAGGCCAAAACTGGCGGCCTTGTCGCGATCTTCAAACACTTTCGCCAGCCGAACGCCGAGCAATAGACTACGTGCATTTTGTTCGGTGAGCAGGCTAAAACGGTCGTAATAGTCACGCGCGGGCACATAATGCCTGTCTTCGTAAGACAACTCAGCCATTTCCAGCAATGCACGCGGTTGTTGGCGGTTCAAACGCAGGGATTTTTCCAGTTGCTGCTGGGCCAGATCACGCTGGCCAAGCTTCGAGGCGGTCATGCCGAGGTTCTCGAACACCCGCGAACGCTCAGGATACAGGGTATCGGCGGCGGCCTGCTCAAAGCGCTCGTAGGCTTCCTTGTAACGTTTCTCTTCGTACAGAAAACTGCCGTAGTTGTTCAGGATGCGAGCATCGCCGGGACGGGAGGACAGCGCCTTGCGAAAATGCTGGTCGGCCAGCTCCGGCTCCATCTCGGCCTGGAATACCAGCCCCAGCGCCGCGTTGGCATCAGGGTCGGAATCATCCAGGTCCAGCGCCTTTTTCAACGGCACTTTTGCCCGCTCGGTCATCCCTTGCTGCAAGTACCCCAGCCCCAATTGCACGTAGGCAACACGCGCTTCATCGCGGCCCTTGCTGGTCTTCATCGGGTTGAAATCGCCCGACAGGACACAACCAGCACAAAGGCTGGCCAACAGCACAAGCAGCGCAAAGCGCAGGGACATAGAGATCCTCTCTTAATTTATTTCGCGGCGTTCTGCGCCATATCGTTCTCGGCGCTCAACTCGCGCACGGCGATATAACGTTCGCTGCGACGGGTGCGATCCAGCACCTGCCCTACCAATTGGCCACACGCGGCATCGATGTCTTCACCACGGGTGGTGCGTACAGTGACATTGAAGCCGGCATGGTGAAGCTGATCCTGGAAACGACGAATTGCGTTGTTGCTCGGACGCTCGTACCCGGAATGCGGGAACGGGTTGAACGGGATCAGGTTGATCTTGCACGGGATGTTCTTGAGCAACTCGATCATCTCGACCGCGTGTTCAACCTTGTCGTTGATGTCCTTGAGCAAGGTGTACTCGATGGTCAGCACGCGCTTTTCGCCCAAGGACGACATGTAGCGCTGGCACGACTCGAGCAGCATCTTAAGCGGATATTTTTTGTTGATCGGCACCAATTGGTTACGCAATGCGTCATTTGGTGCGTGCAGCGACAACGCCAGGGACACGTCGATGTGCTTGGACAGCTCATCGATCATCGGCACCACGCCCGAAGTGGACAGGGTCACGCGGCGCTTGGAGATCCCGTAGCCCAGATCATCCATCATCAGATGCATGGCGGCCACGACGTTGTCGAAGTTCAGCAGCGGCTCACCCATGCCCATCATCACCACGTTGGTGATGGCACGGTCGGCGGTTGCCGGGATGCTGCCGAACGATTTATTGGCAATCCACACCTGGCCGATGACTTCGGCGGCGGTGAGGTTGCTGTTGAAACCTTGCTTGCCGGTGGAGCAGAAACTGCAATCCAGGGCACAGCCTGCCTGGGACGAAACGCACAGAGTGCCGCGTTTGCCCTGGGGAATGTAGACGGTCTCGACGCAGCTGCCGGACGCCACGCGCACCACCCACTTACGGGTGCCGTCGGTGGAAATGTCCTCGCTGACCACTTCTGGACCGCGAACTTCAGCAATCACCTTGAGCTTGTCGCGCAAGGCTTTGCTGACGTTCGTCATGGCGTCGAAATCATCGACGCCAAGGTGGTGAATCCATTTCATTACCTGACCGGCACGGAAACGCTTCTCCCCGATTGAGTCGAAGAATTTTTCCATTTCCAGCTGAGTCAGACCCAGCAGGTTAGTTTTTACAGTCGATGTAGTCATGGATTCACCTTCACTCATAAGCCAATGCTTAGCGAGTGGTTACTTCAGTAGCTGCGAAGAAGTACGAGATTTCGCGAGCAGCAGCGGCTTCGGAGTCCGAGCCGTGTACAGCGTTGGCGTCGATGGAATCAGCGAAGTCAGCGCGGATGGTGCCGGCAGCAGCTTCTTTAGGGTTGGTAGCGCCCATCAGCTCACGGTTCAGAGCGATAGCGTTTTCGCCTTCCAGAACCTGAACAACAACCGGGCCGGAGATCATGAAAGCAACCAGGTCACCGAAGAAACCGCGAGCGCTGTGCTCAGCGTAGAAGCCTTCAGCTTCGGCTTTGGACAGTTGCTTCAGTTTCGAAGCTACAACGCGCAGGCCAGCTTTTTCGAAACGAGTGGTGATCTCGCCGATAACGTTTTTTGCAACAGCGTCAGGCTTGATGATGGAGAAAGTACGTTGAACAGCCATGGTGTAACTCCAGAAACGGTAATTTGTGAAAAATTAAACCCGCGAATTATACGCGGGTTCTTTGGTATTGCCTAACTGAGTAAGGTCGCGGCCTCTGTAGGAGCTGCCGAAGGCTGCGATCCTTTGATCCTGATCTTGCGCTTGAGATTCAAGTGGCATCGGGAAAAGATCGCAGCCTCGCTGCGCTCGTCAGCTCCTACTCTGCTTCTTCGATCCAGGCGCCCTGAATGGCTTCAAGTACCTTCTCGCCACCGCGGGTCGGATCATCACTGAACTCCGGCAATGCCAGCACCCATTTGTGCAGATCGACGAAGTTCACGTAGCGCGGGTCCACTTCTGGCTTGGATTCAGCCAGTTGGATCGCGATTTCCAGCACATCAACCCATTTCAGACTCATAAAACACTTCCTTGAATCAGTGCGGCGCTTCAGCTGCATGGTTGAGCGAGTATTTCGGAATCTCGACGGTCAGGTCTTCATTTCCGACGAGTGCCTGACAGGCTAGACGCGATTGCGCTTCCAGACCCCAGGCCCGATCAAGAAAATCTTCTTCCAGTTCGTCCGCTTCTTCCAGCGAGTCAAAGCCTTCACGAATGATGCAATGACACGTGGTGCACGCACAGACGCCGCCACAGGCGCTTTCCATCTCGATATGGTGCTCATGGGCGAGCTCGAGGATGGAAGTCCCCGGCTCAGCCTCGACAACCATGCCTTCCGGGCAAAACTTATCGTGTGGCAGAAAAATGACCTGCGGCATCAGTTATCCTCGATTTCATTCAGGTTGCGCCCCGCCAGCGCGGCTTTCACCGTCGAGTCCAGGCGGCGGGCAGCAAAGGCATCGGTCACTTGCGACAGACGCTTGGTCTGTTGCTCGATGGCATAACCATCGGTGCCTTTCATCAATTCGGTCAGTTCCTGCACTTGCATCTCGATGACCATGCGCTCTTCGGCGTCGAGCAGGCGTTCGCCATCGACCTCGAGGGCGCCCTGTACCGCTTCGATCAGGCGCTGGGCATCGACTTGTTGCTCACGCAACACACGGGCGACCTTGTCGTCGTTGGCGTGCTGGAACGAATCTTTGAGCATCTTGGCAATTTCGCCATCGGTCAGGCCGTAGGACGGCTTGACCTGAATGCTGGCTTCCACGCCTGAACCCAGTTCGCGGGCCGCGACACTGAGCAGACCGTCAGCATCGACCTGGAAGGTGACACGAATCTTCGCCGCACCGGCCACCATTGCTGGAATGCCACGCAGTTCGAAACGGGCCAGGGAGCGGCAGTCGCTGATCAGCTCGCGCTCACCCTGCAAGACGTGAATCGCCATGGCCGACTGGCCATCTTTATAAGTGGTGAAGTCCTGGGCGCGGGCGACGGGGATGGTGGTGTTGCGCGGAATCACCTTCTCCATCAGGCCGCCCATGGTTTCCAACCCCAGGGACAACGGAATCACGTCGAGCAGCAGCAATTCGCCGCCATCGCGCTTGTTGCCAGCCAAGGTATCGGCCTGGATCGCGGCACCAATGGCCACCACTTGATCCGGATCGATTTCGGTCAGCGGTTGGCGACCGAAGGCTTCTGCAACAGCGTCGCGAACCCGAGGAACACGCGTCGAACCACCGACCATGACCACGGCGTGCACTTCTTCCAGCTCGATGCCGGAATCACGCACGGCGCGACGGCAGGCTTTCAGGCTGCGAGCGACCATCGGCTCGATCAGCGCATCAAAGGCTTCACGGGTCAGTTGGGCTTTCCAGTCACCGTAAGCGACTTCAACGCTCGACACAGTGGTCAGCGCTTCTTTGGCCGCACACGCGGTTTGCAGCAGATTACGTTGCGCACCCGGATCGAGGTCGGCGGACAGACCGGCGCTCTCGATGATCCAGCCAGCGATCGCGTGATCGAAGTCATCGCCGCCCAGGGCGCTGTCGCCACCGGTGGCCAAGACCTCAAACACACCGCCGGTCAGGCGCAGAATCGAAATATCGAAGGTGCCGCCGCCCAGGTCATAAATCGCGACCAGGCCTTCAGCATGCTGATCCAGACCGTAAGCCACCGCAGCAGCAGTCGGCTCATTGAGCAGACGCAGCACGTTCAGGCCGGCCAGTTTGGCCGCGTCCTTGGTGGCTTGACGCTGAGCGTCGTCGAAATAGGCAGGAACGGTGATCACCGCGCCGACCAATTCACCGCCCAACGTCGCTTCGGCGCGCTGACGCAGCACCTTGAGGATTTCGGCGGAGACTTCGACCGGGCTTTTCGGGCCTTGCACAGTGTCGATGAACGGCATGTGCGACTCGCCACCGACAAAGCGGTATGGCAGTTGATCGCCCAATTGCTTGACGTCGGACAGACCACGACCCATCAAGCGCTTGACCGACAGCACGGTGTTCAAGGGATCGGTAGCGGCTGAAAGCTTGGCGGACTCGCCCACTTCCACGCGATCGGCGTGATAGCGCACGGCAGACGGCAGGATGACCTGGCCGTTGTCGTCAGCCAGAGGCTCGGAAAGACCACTGCGCAATGCAGCGACCAGCGAATTGGTAGTGCCCAAGTCGATCCCCACAGCCAGACGACGCTGGTGCGGTTGAGGACTTTGGCCGGGTTCGGCGATCTGCAGTAGGGCCATCGTAATCAGGACTTATCTGTATATCAGGCGTGCGACCGGAGCGGCACTGGGTTAATCGTCGAGGCGCTCTTCTAACTGGCGCACTTCGTAGGTGAGCTTGTCGAGGAACTGCATGCGCCGCATCAGGCGTTCGGCCTGTTCACGTTGCGCTGCATCATCCCAACAGGCTGCGAAGCTTTCGTTCAGTTCATCCTGCGCAACTTTCAAGCGACGCTTGAACACGGCAATGCCGGCCAGGTCGGCGCTGTCTTGCAGGTCTTCGAGCTCTTCGCGCCATTGCATCTGCTGCAGAAGAAACTCCGGATCATGCACGGTGACTTCCAGTGGCAACTCGCGACCACCCATGGCGAGCAAATAACGCGCGCGTTTCGGGGGGTTTTTGAGCGCCTGGTAAGCCTCGTTGAGGTTCGCGGATTGCTCGAGCGCCAGCCGCTGCTCGCGCTCGGGAGCGTCGGCAAAGCGGTCTGGATGAACACCGCGCGCCAACTCACGATAGCGCGTGGCCAACTGCTCGAGATCCAGACGGAAGCTCGGCTGCAGTTCAAATAAAGCGAAATGACAAGGAGTACCCACGCGCAGCCTCAGATGTTGAAGCTTTCGCCGCAGCCACATTCACCGCGTACGTTGGGATTGTTGAACTTGAAGCCTTCGTTCAACCCTTCCTTGACGAAATCGAGCTCGGTGCCGTCCAGGTACGACAGGCTTTTCGGGTCGATAATCACTTTCTCGCCGTGACTTTCGAACACCTGATCCTCTGCAACCACCTCGTCGACGAACTCCAGCACGTAGGCAAGGCCGGAACAGCCTGTGGTGCGAACACCCAGACGAATCCCTTCACCTTTGCCGCGCCCGTTGAGGGAGCGTCGCACGTGTTGAGCTGCCGCTTCTGTCATGCTGATAGCCATCGGTGACTCCTTACTCGTCGCCAAATCTTGAAAGTCAGATCAAGCCTTTCTTCTGCTTGTAATCGCGAACGGCCGCTTTGATAGCGTCTTCAGCGAGTACGGAGCAGTGAATTTTCACTGGCGGCAAGGCCAGTTCTTCGGCCAGTTGAGTGTTCTTGATGGTCTCTGCTTCATCCAGAGTCTTGCCTTTCATCCACTCGGTCGCCAGGGAGCTGGAGGCGATAGCCGAACCGCAACCATAGGTCTTGAACTTGGCGTCTTCGATGATGCCTTGCTCGTTAACCTTGATCTGCAGACGCATCACGTCGCCGCACGCCGGAGCGCCGACCATGCCAGTGCCGACATCCGGGTCTTCCGCGTCCATCTTGCCGACGTTGCGCGGGTTCTCGTAGTGGTCGATGACCTTTTCGCTGTAAGCCATGATTCTTAATCCTCACTCATCAGAGAGTCGCTCTTGAAGCCCTGCGAACCGTGGTTTACAGGGCCGATTTGCGGCGACTTGAAATCAGTGTGCCGCCCACTCGATTTTCGAAATGTCGACACCGTCTTTGTACATGTCCCACAGCGGCGACAGAGTGCGCAGCTTGGTAACGGCCTCGCAGACTTTCTGCGCGGCGTAGTCGATTTCTTCTTCGGTAGTGAAACGGCCGAAGGTGAAGCGAATCGAGCTGTGTGCCAGTTCGTCGTTGCGGCCCAGGGCGCGCAGTACGTACGAAGGCTCAAGGGAAGCCGAGGTGCAGGCCGAACCGGACGAAACCGCCAGGTCTTTAAGGGCCATGATCAGCGACTCGCCTTCAACGTAGTTGAAGCTCAGGTTCAGGTTGTGCGGTACGCGAGCGGTCATGCTGCCGTTGATGTACAGCTCTTCCAGGCCTTCGACCTGTTTGAAGAAGCGGTCGCTCAAGGCTTTGATGCGCACGTTCTCGGCAGCCATGTCTTCCTTGGCTACGCGGAAGGCTTCACCCATACCAACGATCTGGTGGGTCGCCAGGGTGCCGGAACGCATGCCACGTTCGTGACCGCCGCCGTGCATGGTCGCTTCGATGCGAACACGCGGCTTGCGGCTGACGTACAGTGCGCCGATACCTTTAGGACCGTAGGTCTTGTGGGCAGAGAACGACATCATGTCGACTTTCAGCTTCGACAGGTCGATGTCGACCTTGCCGGTGGACTGAGCAGCGTCAACGTGGAACAGAATGCCCTTGGAACGGGTCAGTTCGCCGATGGCGGCGATGTCGTTGACGGTGCCGATTTCGTTGTTCACGTGCATGATCGAAACCAGGATGGTGTCGTCACGCAGGGCAGCTTCAACCATCTCAGGCGTCACCAGACCATCGGTGCGCGGCTCGATGTAAGTCACTTCGAAGCCTTCACGCTCCAGTTGGCGCATGGTGTCGAGGACAGCCTTGTGCTCAATCTTGGTGGTGATCAGGTGTTTGCCCTTGGTCGCATAGAAATGCGCCGCACCCTTGATTGCCAGGTTGTCGGACTCGGTGGCACCGGAGGTCCAGACGATTTCACGCGGGTCGGCGTTGACCAGGTCTGCGACCTGACGACGAGCGTTTTCGACGGACTCTTCAGCTTTCCAGCCGAACACGTGGGAACGGGACGCCGGGTTACCGAAGTTTCCGTCGACCAGCAGGCATTCACTCATCTTTTGCGCGACACGCGGATCAACCGGGGTGGTCGCAGAGTAATCAAGGTAAATCGGCAATTTCATGGACTATCTCCTAAATCAGGCTGGCTGGCGTGCCGCTAGCTCTTTGGCTGTCATTCGACGGCGGACGCTTCAATCTTGTCCAGGCGTGGCGCCTTGCCATTGCAACGGCGCTGGTCCTGACGCTGGGCTACTTCTTGCACCTCACGGCGAGTCACAAGGTCAGCCAAGCTGATACCACTCAAAAATTCGTGAATCTGCAGGCTCAGATCGCACCACAAGTGGTGGGTCAGACAGGTGTCACCTTGATGGCAATCGCCCTGCCCCTGGCATTTGGTTGCATCGACCGATTCGTTTACCGCATCGATCACCTGGGCGACCTGGATGCCCTGCATGTCGCGGGACAGTTGGTAGCCGCCGCCCGGGCCGCGAACGCTGGAAACCAGATTGCTACGACGCAATTTGGCGAAAAGCTGTTCGAGGTAGGACAGGGAGATGCCTTGGCGCTCGGAGATATCGGCCAGGGACACCGGCCCGTGCTGCGCATGCAACGCCAGGTCAAGCATGGCGGTCACGGCGTATCGGCCTTTTGTAGTCAGTCTCATGGACAATTACCACGGAGTTCGGAATGGGGGCGAGTATGCTATTCCCGAGTATTTAAGTCAACTATAAGACCTAGTACTTTAGTCAGGTTTACCCGCAAAAGAGCGCGCGCATCATAGCAAATGCTGGCTGCGTACCACCAGCAAATGCGCGTTATCGTTCTTCGCGGGCAAGCCTCGCTCCTACATGGATTACGCCGCCCAGTAGGAGCGAGGCTTGCCCGCGAAGCATTTGAAACGGTTTAGCTGGCCTGGCTCTGATCCTTGTCCTTCACACAAGCGAAATCTTCTTCGCGCAGCTCAGGCAGATCTTTCGCACAGTAATTACTGCCCAGATCCTTCAGCGCCCCGCACATCCCCTCCAGACGGCCATCAACCGCCTGCAAATGATCGAGCAATTGATTGATGGCACGCGCCACCGGGTCCGGCATGTCTTCACCAACACCATAAGCATCGAAACCGATCTTCTCGGCCATGGCCTTGCGCTTGGCGTCCTGCTCTTCATCGGACTTGACGATGATCCGCCCCGGAATCCCAACAACCGTCGCACCCGGCGGAACAGCCTTGGTCACCACCGCATTGGAACCGACCTTAGCGCCGGCGCCGACCGTGAACGGACCGAGCACCTTGGCGCCCGCCCCCACCACTACGCCGTCTTCCAGGGTCGGGTGACGCTTGCCCTTGTTCCAACTGGTGCCACCCAGGGTCACACCCTGATAAAGGGTGACGTCATTGCCGATTTCAGCGGTTTCGCCGATGACAATGCCCATGCCGTGGTCAATAAAGAAGCGACGACCCACCTTGGCACCCGGATGAATCTCGATCCCGGTCAACCAGCGCCCGAAGTTCGACACCAACCGCGCCAGCCACTTCCAGCCCATGCCCCACAGGGCCGACGACAGGCGATGGATCCAGATCGCGTGCATGCCGGGGTAGCAGGTCAGGACTTCAAAAGCGTTACGCGCAGCCGGATCACGGTGGAAAACACTCTGGATATCTTCACGCAAACGCTCGAACATTTTTAATCCTTCCGCTTAAGAAGCTCGCCACGGGCCGCTTTCTGGGTTTCCGTGAGGATGCCACGCAATATATTCATTTCCGCCCGGCTGACCGAGCTTCGTCCGTACAACCGGCGCAGGCGCGCCATCAAGTGCCGTGGCTTTTCCGGGTCGAGGAATTCGATGGCCACCAGAGTTTGCTCCAGGTGTTCATAGAATCGCTCCAACTCATCCATGGTCGCCAGCTCACCGCTCTTGGTGGACGCCACTTCATCCTTCTCGACCTTGCTCGGCTGGCCTTGGGCCGCGAGCCAGGACATGCGCACTTCATAACTCAACACCTGCACCGCTGCCCCTAGGTTCAGCGAACTGAACTCAGGGTCTGATGGGATGTGCACGTGATAATGACATCGCTGCAGCTCTTCATTGGTCAGGCCGGAATCTTCACGACCAAAGACCAAGGCGATCTCTGCACCTTGAGCGGCTTCCTCGACGACTTTCGTACCGCATTCGCGGGGATCGAGCAGCGGCCAAGGGATGCGACGGTCACGGGCACTGGTGCCGAGGACCAGATTGCAGCCGACCAAGGCATCTTCCAAAGTGGCGACGACTTGCGCGTTTTCAAGGATGTCCCCGGCGCCAGAGGCACGGGCATCGGCCTCGTGATGCGGGAACAACCGCGGTTCGACCAGCACCAGCCGCGACAGGCCCATGTTCTTCATGGCACGCGCAGCCCCGCCGATGTTGCCGGGATGGCTGGTATTGACCAGGACGACACGAATGTTATGCAGCACGGGAGGCGATCTCGAACACAGAATTGGGGAGCCGAATCTTACAGCTCACGCTACCGTTAAGCTATGAAAGCGAACACCGACCTTCACCTGTAGAAAAGTTCTGATAGAATGCCCGGCTTTCTTTAACAACCTTAGGTGACACATCCATGCAGCCCATGCTGAATATCGCGCTGCGCGCCGCCCGCAGCGCCAGTGAATTGATCTTCCGCTCCATCGAGCGCCTGGATACCATCAAGGTCGACGAAAAAGACGCCAAGGATTACGTATCCGAGGTGGATCGCGCCGCCGAACAGAAAATCATCGACGCGCTGCGCAAGGCCTACCCTACCCACGGCATTCTCGGTGAAGAAACCGGCATGCACCCGGGCAGCGGCGAAGGCGAAGAATACCTGTGGATCATCGATCCACTGGACGGCACCACCAACTTCCTGCGCGGCATTCCACACTTCGCTGTCAGCATCGCCTGCAAATACCGCGGTCGCCTGGAACACGCTGTTGTTCTGGACCCGGTTCGCCAGGAAGAATTCACCGCCAGCCGTGGTCGCGGCGCTCAACTGAACGGTCGTCGTCTGCGCGTCAGCGGTCGCACCAGCCTCGACGGCGCCCTACTGGGCACCGGCTTCCCGTTCCGTGACGACCAGATGGACAACCTCGACAACTACCTGGGTATGTTCCGCGCCCTGGTTGGCCAGACCGCCGGCATCCGCCGCGCAGGTTCGGCAAGCCTGGACCTGGCCTACGTGGCTGCCGGTCGTTTCGACGCGTTCTGGGAGTCGGGCCTGTCCGAATGGGACATGGCTGCAGGCGCCCTGCTGATCCAGGAAGCCGGCGGCTTGGTGAGCGACTTCACCGGCGGTCACGACTTCCTTGAAAAAGGCCACGTCGTTGCTGGTAACACCAAATGCTTCAAAGCAGTCCTGACGGCCATCCAGCCGCACCTGCCGGCTTCGCTGAAGCGCTAAGCGAACGCCCACAAAAAAAGCACCCTTCGGGGTGCTTTTTTTATGCCTTGGATTTGCCTCAAGACCACCACAAAACCCATGTGGGAGCGGGCTTGCTCGCGAATACAGTCTTACATTCAACATAGATGTCGACTGATACACCGCTTTCGCGAGCAAGCCCGCTCCCACAGGGGATTTTTGGTGGATGGAAGAATTGAGGGCATAAAAAAAGCACCCTTCCGGGTGCTTCTTTTTGTACCTGGCAATCAGCTCATCACTGACCCGGCTCATTCTGCGACAGGATCAATTTACCTTCCTTGTCGACCGGAATCTGGTTCCCCGGATCGCGGTCCATCCGCACTTTGCCTTCCTTGCCATCCAGCGAGTAACGGACGTCGTAGCCGACAACTTTGTCGCTGATGTCATTCACAGTGTTACAGCGAGTCTGGGTCGTGGTGTAGGTATCGCGATTCTGCATACCTTCCTGGACCTTGTTACCCGCGTAGCCACCGCCAACAGCACCCGCCACGGTAGCAAGCTTCTTGCCGTTACCGCCGCCGATCTGGTTGCCGAGCAAACCACCGCCTACCGCACCCAGGACCGTACCGAGGATCTGGTGTTGATCCTTGACCGGTGCCTGACGGGTTACTGCAACATCCTTGCATACTTCACGTGGAGTCTTGATCTGTGTCTTAACCGGTTCAACGGCCAATACTTGCGCATACTCAGGGCCGCTTTTAACCAGGCTGTAGGTGGCAACAGCGCCCCCGGCAGTCACACCGACAGCACCCAGTACCGCACCAACCAGCAACGACTTGTTCACATGAACCTCCTGACCATCACATGCGGATCGTTGTCCGCGCTTCTCCCAGCCTTGGAGCATAAAAAAAGGCGCGAGTTCAACTCGCGCCTTTTTTGGCAGACAACTGGAAAAACGATGGCCGTTATGGACGGTCGTCGATTTCCTTCTCGGTCGCCGCAGGAGGAATCAGATCCTCGCTGCTCAGGTTCAGCCAGATCAGCACCACGTTCGCGATGTAGATCGACGAGTAGGTACCCGCCAGAACACCGATGAACAGGGCGATGGAGAAGCCGAACAGGTTGTCGCCGCCGAAGAACAGCAGTGCCGCGATCGCCAGCAAGGTGGAGATCGACGTCGCCATGGTCCGCAGCAGGGTTTGCGTGGTCGAGATGTTGATGTTCTCGATCAGGGTCGCCTTGCGCAGCACACGGAAGTTCTCACGAACCCGGTCGAATACCACGATCGTGTCGTTGAGCGAGTAACCGATGATCGCCAATACCGCCGCCAGCACCGTCAGATCGAAGGTGATCTGGAAGAACGACAGGATACCGATGGTCACGATCACGTCGTGGATCAGCGAAACAATGGCGCCAACCGCGAACTTCCACTGAAAGCGGAAAGCCAGGTAGATCAGGATGCCGCCCAGCGCCATCAGCATGCCGAGGCCGCCCTGGTCGCGCAGCTCTTCACCGACCTGCGGGCCGACGAACTCGACGCGCTTGACCGTCGCCGGGTTATCGCCGCCGACTTTCAGCAGTGCTTCAGCGACCTGGTGACCCAGTTGCGGGTCTTCGCCAGGCATACGCACCAGCAGGTCGGTAGTTGCACCGAAGCTCTGCACGATGGCTTCGTGGTAACCCGACTCAGTGAGTTGGGTACGCACTTTGGATACATCGGCCGGACGCTCGTAGGTCAGCTCGATGAGCGTACCGCCGGTGAAGTCCAGGCCCCAGTTCATGCCCTTGTGCCAGCAGCTGAACAACGCCAGTGCGGTAAGGAACAATGTGACGCCGAACGCGAAGTTGCGAACGCCCATGAAGTTGATTGTACGTAACATGGCAGCCCCTTAAATCCACAACTTCTTGAAGTCCCGACCGCCGAAGATCAGGTTGACCATCGCGCGGGTCACCATGATGGCCGTGAACATCGAGGTAAAGATCCCGAGGGACATGGTCACTGCGAAGCCTTTGACCGGGCCGGTGCCCATCGCAAAGAGAATCCCGCCGACCAGCAATGTTGTCAGGTTGGCGTCGAGAATCGCGGTGAATGCCCGGCCGAAGCCTTCGTTGATTGCCCGTTGCACGGTCATGCCCGCCGCAATCTCTTCACGAATCCGCGAGAAGATCAGAACGTTGGCGTCGACCGCCATACCCATGGTCAATACGATACCGGCGATACCCGGCAGGGTCAGCGTTGCACCCAGCAGCGACATCAAGGCCAGCAGCAACACCATGTTCACGGCCAGAGCGACCGTGGCGATGATGCCGAAGAAGCGGTAGATGGCGATGATGAACAGCGAGACAAACAGCATGCCCCACAGCGATGCATCGATACCTTTGGTGATGTTGTCAGCACCCAGGCTCGGGCCAATGGTGCGCTCTTCAGCGAAGTACATCGGCGCGGCCAGACCACCGGCACGCAGCAACAGCGCCAGTTCGGACGACTCGCCCTGACCGTTCAGGCCAGTGATGCGGAACTGAGCACCCAGCGGCGACTGGATGGTCGCCAGGCTGATGATCTTCTTCTCTTCTTTAAACGTTTGAACGGCTACGTCTTTTTCGACGCCATCAACCACTTGCTTGGAGTAAGTGGTAACCGGACGTTGCTCGATGAAGATTACCGCCATGCTGCGACCGACGTTGCTGCGAGTCGCACGACTCATCAGCTCACCACCGTGGCCATCCAGACGGATGTTCACTTCTGGTGTGCCGTGCTCGCCGAAGCCAGCCTTGGCGTCAGTTACCTGGTCACCGGTGATGATCAGGCCACGCTCGATCTGTGCCGGCGGACGCTTGCCTTCACGGAACTCGAAGCTTTCGGAAGTGGCTTTCGAAGCGCCTGGCTCTGCAGCCAGACGGAACTCAAGGTTGGCCGTCTTGCCGAGGATACGCTTGGCTTCTGCGGTGTCCTGCACGCCCGGCAGCTCAACCACGATGCGGTTGGCGCCCTGACGCTGGACGATCGGCTCAGCAACACCCAGTTCGTTGACGCGGTTACGTACCGTGGTCAAGTTCTGCTTGATGGAGTATTCACGGATTTCCGCCAGCTTGGCCGGGGTCATCGCCAGACGCAGCACCGGTTGACCATTCAGGTCGGCCGGAACAATGTCGAAATCGTTGAAGTTCTTGCGGACCAGCGCGCGGGCTTGTTCGCGGGTAGCTTCATCAGTGAAGCCCAGTTGAATGGCGCCATTGAGTTGCGGCAGGCTGCGATAGCGCAGTTTCTCTTTACGCAACAGGCTCTTGACGTCGCCTTCGTAGACTTTCAGGCGTGCGTCGAGGGCTTTGTCCATGTCCACTTCCAGCAGGAAGTGCACACCACCGGACAAGTCCAGACCCAGCTTCATCGGGTGCGCGCCGAGGCTACGCAGCCATTGTGGAGTGGTTTGTGCCAGGTTCAGTGCAACGACGTAGTCATCACCCAATGCCTTGCGCACAACATCCTTGGCAGGCAATTGGTCTTCAGCCTTGGTCAGGCGAATCAGGCCGCCCTTGCCGTTGGCCGACAGCGTGGCTGCCTTGACGTTGATCCCGGATTCCTTGAGCGCAGTGCTCACACGATCCAGATCAGCCTGATTGACCAACAGTGCAGTACTTGCACCGCTGACCTGAATGGCCGGGTCATCAGGGTAAAGATTGGGAGCGGAATAAATCAGACCGACCGCCAGCACCGCCAGGATCAGAATGTATTTCCACAGAGGGTATTTGTTCAGCATCACGCCGCCCGCTTATGACGCGGGGCGCCTTGCGCGCCCCGTCGATTGAGTAGAAGTTGAAACTTAGATCGCTTTTAGCGTGCCTTTTGGCAGCGTGGCGGCGATGGCGCCTTTCTGGAACTTCATTTCCACGGTGTCGGAAACTTCCAGAACCACGAAATCGTCTGCCACTTTAGTGATCTTGCCGGCGATACCACCGGTGGTCACAACTTCGTCGCCTTTTTGCAGGCTGCCGAGCAGGTTCTTCTGTTCTTTGGCGCGCTTGGCCTGTGGACGCCAGATCATCAGGTAGAAGATGACCAGGAAACCGACCAGGAAAATCCACTCAAAGCCGCCACCCATTGGGCCTGCAGCTGCCGGTGCAGCAGCGTCGGCCATGGCATTAGAGATAAAAAAGCTCATTTAGCACTCCAGTTGCAAATGTTGAATCTTGGGGTCAGAAAACTCAGTCCAAAGGCGGAACAGGTAGCCCGCGTTTGGCGTAGAAGGCATCGACAAAGGCGGCCAATGTACCCTGTTGAATAGCCTCGCGCAAACCAGCCATAAGCACCTGGTAATGGCGCAAATTGTGGATGGTATTCAACATGCTACCCAGCATTTCGCCGCACTTGTCCAGATGGTGCAGATAAGCACGGGAGAAGTTCTGGCAGGTGTAGCAATCGCAGGTCGGATCCAGCGGCGAATCATCATGGCGATGGAACGCGTTACGGATCTTCAGCACGCCTGTATCAATGAACAGATGCCCATTGCGGGCATTACGGGTTGGCATCACGCAATCGAACATGTCCACACCGCGGCGCACACCCTCAACCAGATCTTCCGGTTTGCCAACGCCCATAAGGTAACGAGGTTTGTCAGCCGGCATCAGGCCTGGCAGATAATCCAGCACCTTGATCATCTCGTGCTTGGGCTCGCCCACCGACAGACCGCCAATGGCCAGGCCATCGAAGCCGATCTTGTCGAGGCCTTCCAGGGAGCGCATGCGCAGGTCCTGGTGCATGCCGCCCTGCACGATGCCGAACAGCGCTGCCGTGTTGTCGCCATGGGCGTTTTTCGAACGCTGGGCCCAACGCAACGACAGCTCCATGGACACCCGAGCGACGTCTTCGTCGGCCGGGTACGGAGTGCATTCGTCGAAAATCATCACGATGTCAGAGCCCAGGTCACGCTGGACCTGCATCGACTCTTCCGGGCCCATGAACACTTTGGCGCCGTCGACCGGGGAAGCGAAGGTCACGCCCTCCTCCTTGATCTTGCGCATCGCGCCCAGGCTGAACACCTGAAAACCGCCGGAGTCTGTAAGAATCGGGCCTTTCCACTGCATGAAATCGTGCAGGTCGCCGTGCTTCTTGATCACTTCGGTGCCAGGACGCAGCCACAAGTGGAAGGTGTTGCCCAGAATGATTTCCGCGCCAGTGGCGGTGATATCCCGTGGCAACATGCCCTTGACCGTACCGTACGTGCCCACCGGCATGAAGGCCGGGGTCTCGACGGTGCCGCGCGGAAAGGTCAAACGACCGCGACGCGCCTTGCCGTCAGTGGCCAGCAGTTCAAACGACATACGACTCATACAGTTTCCTCAGGGCCCGATTCTTTAGGGGCAGTCGGCGCAGGATTACGGGTGATAAACATCGCATCACCGTAGCTGAAAAAGCGGTAACCATGCTCCACCGCTGCTTTGTAGGCAGCCATGGCTTCGGGATAACCGGCGAACGCCGAAACCAGCATCAACAGCGTGGATTCGGGCAAATGGAAGTTAGTGACCAAGGCATCGACCACATGAAACGGCCGGCCCGGGTAGATAAAGATGTCCGTGTCGCCACTGAACGGCTTGAGCACGCCATCGCGGGCAGCGCTTTCCAGGGAACGCACGCTGGTGGTCCCCACCGCAACCACCCGACCGCCGCGCGCGCGGCACGCAGCCACCGCATCCACCACGTCCTGGCCGACTTCCAGCCATTCGGTGTGCATGTGGTGATCTTCGATCTTCTCGACCCGCACCGGCTGGAACGTGCCCGCACCGACGTGCAAGGTCACGAAAGCGGTCTCGACGCCTTTGGCGGCAATCGCCTCCATCAGCGGCTGATCGAAATGCAGCCCCGCCGTCGGCGCCGCCACCGCGCCCAGGCGCTCGGCGTACACCGTCTGATAACGCTCGCGGTCCGAGCCTTCATCCGGGCGATCTATATAAGGAGGCAGCGGCATGTGCCCGACGCGGTCGAGCAGCGGCAACACCTCTTCGGTGAAACCCAACTCGAATAACGTGTCGTGCCGCGCCAGCATTTCTGCCTCGCCGCCGCCGTCGATCAGGATCTTGGAACCAGGCTTCGGCGATTTACTGGAGCGCACATGCGCCAGCACGCGATGACTGTCGAGCACCCGCTCCACCAGAATTTCCAGCTTGCCGCCGGAAGCCTTCTGGCCAAACAGCCGCGCCGGAATCACCCGGGTATTGTTGAACACCATCAAATCGCCCGGGCGCAAATGCTCGAGCAAATCAGTGAATTGACGGTGCGCCAGGGCGCCGCTGACCCCATCCAGGGTCAACAGGCGACTGTTGCGACGCTCGGCCAAAGGGTGGCGAGCAATCAGCGAATCAGGGAGTTCGAAAGTAAAGTCAGCAACGCGCATGATGGGGTTCGTCTAGCAGGGGCCGGAAGTCTAGCCGAAATAGTGAAAATTCTCTATGTACCTGATTGACCGACGGTAATCTCATCTCTATACTTCGCCGCCATTGAGCCCTGATGGCGGAATTGGTAGACGCGGCGGATTCAAAATCCGTTTTCGAAAGGAGTGGGAGTTCGAGTCTCCCTCGGGGCACCAAAATTAAGAAAGGTCTTGCTTAGCAAGGCCTTTTTTTTCGCCTGCGATAAAGTGGCCGACACCCCACCACCCCGTAGGAGCCGCCGAAGGCTGCGATCTTTTGATCTTGCCCTTGAGGCGCCAAAAACCAAACCGCTCGGCTAACGAATCAAGGATTCACACAATGGAATTGCACCTGGAAACCGTTGCCCTGTTCGCCCTCAAGCTGGCGTATGAGCGGGAGGGTGAAAGCCCGATCCTGCGGGACGATCCGATCATGAGTGATTATGAGCGAGAGGTGTTTGGGTTGCTGGTGCGGCGGGGGGATGTTGAGGGGATTCAGTTTCGGGTGGGGCATTGTGTTGGGTTGGCGTTGGAGGCTATCGGTGGTGTTGATACGCCGCTTGGGCGTGAGCTGCATCGGTTGGCTGCTGATTTCAGTGATGCTCGGACGATGGAGCAGCTTGAAGCGCCGGTCATTGCGCTTAGGGATTATTTGAAAGACATCCAGTGAATGATGATGCAGCTTGCACACCGGGCGTTTCCGTCTTGTCTTGAACAAGAATCGAAGGCTCTCGACCAGGTTTTGGGCCAGCTCAGCCAGGCGCGCGAGGCAATGCATCGATTCATAGAGGTCAGAGTCGGTGGGGAGGAATTGGTCATTCCCTACCGGATTTATGACCAAGGTTATGAGGTCGTCTTTGACCACCTGACTGAAACCCAGAGCATTTTGTACTCATGTCTTCTGACACGGCATCACGATGGTCACATGCGCCAACGGCATCTGGAACGAATTCTCTCAGTGCGTGAACCGTGGGTTGTTCCGTTCGTGGTTCAACTGATGGGCGAGTACGTCATTCAGATTCTTGAAACCGTTGAAGCGCATTTGCCGACGCTTGATCCGGCGCTTTACGGTCGCTTCATTCGTGACAATCAGGTGTACTTTCAAACGACGCATGCACGCATGATCAGTTATTGGGATTGCTACTATCGTCGCCTGTACAAATACCCATCTGAGTATGTCGGCTTTCGCGTCTTTGCCAAGTTGTGTGAGTTTCCCTAAAGTTGCTACAACTCAACACTGTGATACACACCTACTGCGTTAACTTCTGCCAAATACCGCACTGCCCCCCACGTGCGCTTTACCATGAGCAGCTCCTTTTTAATGTCAACGGTAGCCAATAATCTGCCGCCTTTCCTATAGTTACATGTTTTTAACAAGCAAAAAAACACTGCACACTGCTGCACTTTATTATTAAAGCTAAACTTAAGAAATTAAGAGCATCGAATATTTACTTCCACACCATACGAAGCTCAAAGAACCGAAAAACCTCACACCAAAACAACTCAGAAATATCAATTTGACATCACTGCAAAATATAGAGTAATGTTAAATCTAATTATCATAATAAAACAGAACGAATGGCATCGATCAGATGAATCAAAATGGAAGTAAATCATCGCTCCATGACGCTACTCCCTCTTGGAATGGATTCAACTACCAAGGTAAAGTTGGCTTAAACACTGCCCTGACAAAAATACTCAAACTGCTAACCTTAAAGGCGTACGACAAATACTCCTTCGAAAAGGAAATAGAGCATATAAAACTAGAGTATGAGTGGCTCGAAGACTTTTCCATTAAAAATGGAGATCAATACGAATCCCTCCACCAAGTTAAACACTACAAAGAAACAAACTTCAGCAAGTACAAAGATGCAATCGACACAATACTTACCAGAAGATCAGGCACAATATCTAAAAACGACCTCTTAGACTACTTAAGTGTGCACGACATCTCTGAACCAGAAAAAAAAATCGACACAACTTCTACGAGACCTCATAGCATACGGGCTAATATCCCCAGAACATTCACTTCTAGTAGACTGGCAAAAAAAAATCCCACTACTTGAAGAATCACTCCGCCTACCAACAAATAGCTGCCTACAAGAATATCAAAATTTATTAATCAACGCCTACTCCGACAAGGTTCCCAACTACGTACACACATCACTCCCAATTTCAGAACCCAGCCAAGAGCTAGACAAATACACATGGTCTTCAACTGCAAGTACGCCCATATCTCCAGACAAGACACTCGACAACTACAATATTTTTTTTAGACAGAGTACAAACACGCCTTACATTCTTGCGCTAAATGATATTGAGCTCAACCATTCAATCCTGGAAAATATTAAATCTATAAAAACAATAATAACCCCCAAAGAAACAACATTAATATCCGAGGCAAGCTATACCTGCTACATGGGCGCATTACTAGAGTCTGTAGACAAACACATTTGCGAAAGACACGAAAACTTAAGACCTAGAGCGACCGTTGGAAAGTTCAACAGACCGGTGACTCCTTTTTACCTAACCACAGTGCTCAATATTTTAGAAAAGGAAATCAGAGAACACGATACAACATATTTCGCAACAAGAGCAGAATACACAATTACAAATATAATCTCAAAAATAGAGCAAGCACTATCAGAGGAACTCGAAACTGAATCTACCACGAGCGAAACTGGCATTCAGCTTTCCCAAAAATTGCAAAGACTGCAAAACTACAAAACAAACATCCTAGAAAAACTAACACCAACAGAACTATTAACAAAACTACAGCAAGCCTCACCACACATAAAAAAAACATCGCCACTAGATATATATTTCAACGAAATACTGCAACACTCTGAATTCAAAAACGTGTTTTTAGAATTTATTACGTCACTATCTACAACGCTAAAAGAATTTCATCCAGTATGCAAAAAAAACCTTCGCTATTCTCCAAGCTGCATTAACCTAGAGCATGAAATCGGACATCCAGATAGAGCATACAAAAAAATAGCACAGAGTATAACTCACGCCTGTGATACTGACACAATTATAGATGCACTAATCTATAATTATCATTTCATAACTATTAGAACTAAGCCTGGAGAATCAACAAATACACCTATCGAACTTCCAAAAGTTGGCAACGACTACAGTGATGATCAAGCATCACCACATCCAAATTTTGGTAAAAAACTTCACACCAGGTTAATTTCCATTGCAGACGCTGTAACTACTATCGACGGTGCTTCATGATAAATCTAATTGAGCTAATCTTCGATGGCGCCGGATATTCTCGCGCTGACTATCCTAACGATTTCGACGCTAGACTGTATCGACGAACCGGCGCACTCCAAGACGAGTTTTTTATTGTCAAAGATTTTTCTACAGAAAGCAGCCAGATAATAGACGAACTACAATCAGATATTTATTTGAGCCTAGCTCCTTTCTTCTCTTTAGTTGAAGGAGCAGAAAAAAACACAAATCTTATACTAATGAAATGCCACCCAGCCCCAACCAACGCTCAAGCTACACTATTGAATCGCAAAATATCTGAAATAGAAGAAAACCCATATTTTTTCAAGAAAAGTGTTTTAGCTTACACCATCGAGGAGATGGAAGCTCTATCTTCAAAAATCTTAGAAACACCAGATAAAAATCTAGCGACTACGATTGAAGAAGTAATGCACAACTATGAAGATTTCATAGAGTTCCGCGATCATAACACCAACCCCCTATTCAGCGTAGTAACTAAGTTATATACCAAGCTACCATTTCTAACCTACAATCTAAAGCCAGAAGACCAAATTCAATTAGGCAACGAAATCGACCAAAAGCTTCAGTTGAAAAATCTTTATACTATTCGAGACGAGGCACTTGAATTAGACATAGATAGCGCTGATGCGCTTGAGGCGTGGATAGCCTCATCAAAGGAAGATAAAAATGTATAAAATCGGACGCTTTGAAATTGAAAACTTCAAATCCATAAGCAAGAAACTTTCACTAAACTTTTCAGAAGTTGACACAGTCATTTTTGATGGACCGAACGGTTTCGGAAAAACAACTTTATTCGACGCCATAGAACTTTGCTTCACCGGAAAAATCTCAAGATTTGAGTCTGCCACAGGATCGAGCGATCAAAAAGCAAAGAACTCTCACATACTTAAATATGACAACAGTAAATCAACCACAATCATACTTGAATTAATCAATACAATTGACAAAACCACTCTTGTGATAAAGGCGTACATTTCTCCCGACATAAAAGGAATAAAAGCTTCAGTCCGAGACTATCATCTGTGTATTTTACGAACTTACAAACGATCTTGGGAAACAGACGATAAATGGCTAGAACTGACTCAAAATAACCTCGGAGACTTCATAGGACTAAAGTCCATAGAATCATTATTTCACATCCAGCATTATATACAACAAGAAGAAACTGCTGGCTTTTTAAAAAACAATAATGAAGGCAGCAGACATAAGCAGTTAAGTCACTTATTCGGCACCGAAAAACAGACCACTGAATTCGAAAAAATTGAAAAACTAAGAAAAGCTCTTGATTTTGCTTTCAAAAAAACAACGGTTGAACTCGCCGAACTTAAGAAACTCGCCTCATCGTTTATCACCCCAAACCAAACTACAACTGAGAAAAACACAAACTCGCTCCCATCAGGCAAGTGCCCATTGCTCCTACAGCCAAACATAAACACTATTGATACCGAGAAAATAACCTTTTTGAAGGCTAGCTTGGATACCGTACGCCACATTGCAGACGCACCTGGTATCTATACAACGTTAAGCTCAAACAATACCGTTGATATTTTGCTTTTAGATCGCGACCAGCAGTTAAATGATCTTATACGTTTGGGTTCAGCAGACTCCTTTTCAGAAATCCAAAAACTTTATAGAACGCAAAACAAGTGGCTAACCCTTTCCACAAAAGTAGATGCGGCAAGAATGCTAATTAGCATGCATCAAGAGGATAACAATGCGATTAGCGAAAACTTTATAGACAAGATAACCAGTCATTATCCACCTGACAATGCGACACTTAAAAGCGTTCAAGAACTAAATAGTGTACGGCTACAAAATAAAGGCTTATCTCTGGCATTAAACCAAATCAACTCCAGCCGAATCTCACTTATAGATGCTTATAAAGCGCTCAACCAAAAAGAACCCGAGGGCGAGGTGTCTTGCCCATTATGTGGCGACGTAAAAAAATCCGGACTATCCGAGTTAATTAGCGACGTAGACACTCATTACTCGCGACTCATGAGTCAAGCATCCCAAAGCACGCAGCGCATAGCTGAAATTTTAGAAAAGCTCATTCCTGATTACATTCTTAAAACCATTAATCGATGCCAACACATCGTTGATAAATACTCAAAATATTTTACAAATAGTCAGAAGGTTTTTTTTGAACAGAAGCTAATCAACGAGGATAGATTTGAAAAATTCAAGAAAGTTCAGTCTTGGCTAAACGATAAAAATATAGACACATCAGCACTAATCGATAACGGTATTTATAAATTTAGAGCCGATTACTCGACCCAACTAGCACGGCTAAAATCATCTATAAACCAGACAAAGATCCCTATCAGCGACGAACTACCAAAATTCCAAGACATTATTACAGCAGCGAAATTTCTTGAAATGGATAAGGCGGTTCTTATGACAATCACGAACAACGATATAACTAACGATTATAACTTCCTAACCCAAATTGATCTGCATAACAAAAATGAGCTAATAAACAGAAACCTCGACCTTCAAAACACTCTAAACAATAGACTATCAAAAATATCGGATAGAAAATTAGACATATTAGAAGTTTCGACTATTTACAAAAAAGAAATCCAAAGTTATGAGTCTATAGTCGCTGCAAAAATAGCAATTCCTTTCTACGTCTACAGTTCCAAAGTCTTACAAACCAGACCAGAAGGAACCGGGATATTTTTAAAGACCCTCGACACTGGAAGCAAAGGTTCCATACCTTATATACGATTTTGCTCTGAGCGAAATGATGACCACGATGCCTGGTACACAATGAGCTCCGGTCAACTTTCCGGATTAATTATTTCATTCGCCCTTGCAATGAACAAACTTTACCCTTCAAAACTAAAATGCGTCCTCATTGACGACCCAATGCAGTCTATGGACGAAATAAATATGGCTTCACTCACTCAGTTATTGCGTTACGAGTTCAGCGAACACCAGTTTATACTTTCAACGCACGACACAAACATATCAAGCTATATGAACTACAAATTTAATCGCTCAGGCAAAATAGTTGATCGTATCAATCTAAAAAATAGAGCCATGACCTTTAATTAACGGCGATAAGGGACAGATTTGTTCCACGGATGCTACCTGCAGAAAAGGTGACAAACCGCTTTTTTCATCTCAGCAGTTTGCGTATGGGATTTCTAAGGTTGCGGGAAAAGAGCATGCACGATAACCTCCCACCGTCGCTGCCAATTCAGTGACCGGGTGTGGTAACCCGTGTTATTCAAGGCGCTACAGCGCCCCAATCACGTCTGCCGGCGCTTTTTTTATGCCAGCAAGCGTGAGTTATGGCAGCTGTGCGTGGGACGTCTTCGGACGTGCCGGTTTCCTTGATTCCCGGTTTACCACCCTGCGCACAGCTGTCACCCATTCGTGTGGTAACGAACGTGGCAGCTCCTCATATCAAGGACGTTGACCATGACTATCACCAGCAATCCGTACAAACTTTGCCTTTCCCCTCTACGCAGTCCCCATTCGCGTAACGCCTCACCCGCCCTACCCCATCGCCTCTCCATCACCGGAGAAGCCCAATGACCGATCCAACCGAACTCAAAACCATCGGCCTGACCCCGGCCATTTACTGTGCAGATCAACCGCTGTTCCACGTCACTCGCGATGTGCCGCTTGGTGATGCGTTGTCCATGGCTTCTGACTTTCTGCGTTTGGCTAAGTCGCTTACCGAAGAGGCTGCCTTTGACAGGGACACCGACCGTCATGCCTGGGCTGCGCATTATTTGACGTCGATGAGTAAGGCGTTGGTGGATGATGCGGTGAAGGTGTTGACGCGGGGGCGGGATTCTACTGTGCCGCCTAAGCGGGCGGCGGAGAAGTAGAAACGGGGGAGCGGGTTGTTTGGGAGGGTCGTAGTAGGTTCAGCATTGGTGTTGGCTGGGCTGGCGCTTTCGCGAGCAAGCTTCGCTCCTACAAGGGCATGTGTTTAGCCAGTTTTAGCCCCGAGTTTTCGGGGCTTTTTCGTGTTGGGGTCAGAGGACGTGTTGGGAGATGAGTTTTGAGATTTCCACCATTGATGTCCTGCCGGTGAATTCGAATTTCACCTTCCCAAGCGACGAAAAGTAGATCTCCAGTTCGGAATCCAGATCGAACGTGCCAGACGTTTCCACCGAGTACGCGACGATGTTTTTGTATGGCAGCGAGGTGAAGTCTTTTTTGCTGCCGGTGATGCCCTGGACGTTTACGGCGATGATGCGTTTGTTGGTGAAGACCACGCCATCGCGCATGGATTTGTACGAGTCGATGACCTGTTCGCCGTTGAGCAAAAGATCGGCAACGCGTTCGGCGTATTCATCGTTTTGCTTGAGTTTGAAGAATCCCTTGTTGTTGAAATCAATCATGTGTCGCTCCTGTTATTCAATTTGGATCGGTCCTTTGGTCCCTGCATCGCGGTCGGTCCAATAGTCCTGATTTTGCAATCGCCGATCACCCTGAATGGTGAAGACGATCTTACCCTCGCGAAACTGCAATGTGCCGTCGGTGCGTTTGGCGTTGACCCGTTTGCCGTTGACCCACACTTGTTCTTTGGCATCGATGCGGATGGTGGCGACGGTCGTGCCCGCTTCACTCTTGGCCACCCACTGCCCGGCGTAAGGAGTCTGGGTGCCTGGATTGTCGGCGGCGGGGTTGGTGAAGCCGGCCTTGGCGTTTTCGGCTTTGGTTTTGTGGATGTCGCAGCCTTGGGTTTCGCTGACTTGGGTGCAGCCGGATTGCTCCAGTTGTTTGCGATATTTGTCGTTGATGGCGTAGGCCGGGGATTGCGCCGCGATCAGGATGGCCAGCGCCGGCAGGATAGCTCTCTTCATGTTGACTCCTTGGCGATCAGTTCGCGCCGAACGGCATCGTACGTTCACTGTAGTGGATGGGTGCGCAGTGCTTGTGCCACAAAACATTTCAGACAGTGCGCGCCTTCGTCAGTGCTCTTCTAGACTTAACGGGTGGTCGTGGAAAGAACCGAGCACGTCGCTTTTGTACCGTTGAATCAATGCCGGCGTGGCAAGCTGCAATTTATGCCCTGAAGAGGTGCGGCGAAGACCGTACCGGGCCCAACAAGATGCCCGCTCAGGGTGCCTGGCCAACGGCAAAAAATGCCACGATACCGTGACGTGGTGTGAACGCCGCAGCCGACACTTTCGGACAACCGACGACCTTCTGGTTTGTCCGTGACCGTGAGGAATGCTGTATGCCTGATGAGATGTTGTTGCACCTGCCGATGGTCAACAGCTTGCTGGAGCGCCACAAACGCTCTCCGGGTGCACTGTTGCCGATCCTCCATGAGATTCAGGAGGGCATCGGTTACATCCCCGATGTTGCCATTCCCGAGATTGCCCACGCCCTCAACCAGAGTCAGGCCGAGATTCGTGGGGTGATCAGCTTTTACCATGACTTCCGCACCGCGCCGCCCGCCCGGCATATCTTGCGGCTGTGCCGGGCCGAGTCGTGCAAGAGTCGCGGCGCCGAGCAGCTTGCGGCGCAGTTGCGCGACCGTCTGCAACTGGACGACCACGGCAGCAGTGCCGACGGCAGCATCAGTTTGCGGCCGGTGTATTGCCTCGGCGCTTGCGCCTGTTCGCCGGCCCTGGAGCTGGATGGCAAGGTGCATGCGCGGCTGAGTGCCGAGCGTCTGGATGCCTTGCTCGACGCTTGCCGGGAGGACGTATGAGCCTCTATTTGCCGAGTGATTCCCTGGCCCGCGCCGTAGGTGCCGATGAGGTGGCGTTGGCCCTTGCCGGTCAGGATCTGCAACGCACCAGTTCCCGTGGCCTCTACTGGCTGGAACCGCTGCTGGAAGTCGACACCCCGCAAGGTCGGATCGGCTTTGGCCCGCTGACCGCTGCCGACGTGCCGTCGGTGCTGGATGCGCTGCAAGGCGAGCCGTCCGCGCATCCACTGGCCTTGGGCCTGGTGGAAGAATTGCCGTATCTGAAAACCCAACAACGCCTGCTGTTTGCCCGCGCCGGCATTACCCGGCCGCTGTCCCTGGATGATTACCGGGCTCACGGTGGTTTCGAGGGTTTGCAAAGGGCCGTCAGCATTGGCGGCGAGCAGAGCGCAACGGAAGTGTTCGACTCCGGCCTGCGTGGCCGTGGCGGCGCAGCGTTCCCGGCGGGGATCAAATGGCGCACGGTGCGCGCCACCCAAGCCGCGCAGAAATACATTGTGTGCAACGCCGACGAAGGCGATTCCGGTACCTTTGCCGATCGCATGTTGATGGAAGGCGATCCCTTCCTGCTGATCGAAGGCATGGCGATTGCCGGCATCACCGTCGGCGCCAGTTACGGTTACATCTATGTGCGCTCGGAATATCCACAAGCCGTGGCCACCCTGCGCGAGGCGCTGGAGATTGCCCGGGCCAACGGCTACCTCGGCGCCAATGTCGGCGGCAGCGGTCAGGCGTTCGATATGGAAGTGCGGGTCGGTGCCGGCGCCTACATCTGCGGTGAGGAAACCGCGCTGCTGGATTCCCTCGAAGGCAAACGCGGGATCGTGCGCGCCAAGCCGCCGATCCCGGCGTTGCAGGGCCTGTTCGGCCTGCCGACGCTGGTGCACAACGTGCTGACCCTGGCTTCGGTGCCGCTGATTCTGGCCAAGGGTGCGCAGTTCTATCGCGACTACGGCATGGGCCGTTCCCTGGGCACCATGCCGTTCCAGTTGGCCGGCAATATTCTTCGCGGCGGCCTGGTGGAACGGGCGTTTGGCCTGACCCTGCGCGAACTGGTGGAAGATTATGGCGGAGGCACTGCGACTGGCCGGCCGCTGAAAGCCGCACAAGTGGGCGGCCCTCTCGGCACGTGGGTGCCGCCGTCGCAATTCGACACGCCGCTAGATTACGAAGCCTTCGCCGCCATGGGCGCGATGCTCGGTCACGGTGGTGTGGTGGTGGCGGACGACACGTTGGACATGGCGCACATGGCGCGTTTCGCGATGCAGTTCTGCGCCGAGGAATCCTGTGGCAAATGCACGCCTTGCCGCATCGGCTCGACCCGCGGTGTGGAGGTGATCGATCGCCTGCTCGCCGCGCCGGACCAAAGCGGTCGCGATGAGCAGGCGATCATCCTCAAGGACCTGTGCGACACGATGCAATACGGTTCGCTGTGCGCGTTGGGCGGCATGGCCCCATTCCCGGTGGCCAGCGCCCTCAAGTACTTCCCCGCCGACTTCGGTCTGCAGCCCTCGGAGGCCGACCAATGATCACCCTCTTCGACCCGAAAACCGATATCGATCTGGGCACCCCGGCCCGCGAAAGTCAGGTGCAGGTCACCCTGAACATCGACGGTCGCAGCATCAGCGTGCCCGAAGGCACGTCGGTGATGCGCGCCGCCGCGCTGCTCGGCACCACCATTCCCAAACTGTGCGCCACCGACAGCCTTGAAGCCTTCGGCTCGTGCCGCATGTGTCTGGTGGAAATCGACGGGATGCGCGGTTACCCGGCGTCCTGCACCACGCCGGTCACTGAAGGCATGAGCGTGCACACCCAGACGCCGAAACTTGCCACGCTGCGGCGCAACGTCATGGAGCTGTACATCTCCGATCACCCGCTGGATTGCCTGACCTGCTCGGCCAACGGCAACTGCGAGCTGCAAACCGTGGCCGGCCAGGTTGGCTTGCGGGAAGTGCGTTACGGCTATGAAGGCGAGAATCATCTGGCGGATGTGAAGGACACGTCCAACCCCTACTTCGACTACGACCCGAGCAAGTGCATCGTCTGCAACCGCTGCGTGCGCGCCTGCGAAGAAACCCAGGGCACGTTTGCCCTTACCATCACCGGGCGCGGTTTCGAATCCCGGGTCGCGGCGGCCGGTGGCGATAACTTCCTCGACTCGGAATGCGTGTCCTGCGGCGCCTGTGTGCAGGCATGCCCGACCGCGACGCTGATGGAAAAAAGCGTGGTCGAACTGGGTCAGCCCGAACGCAGCGTGATCACAACCTGCGCCTATTGCGGCGTCGGCTGTTCGTTCCGCGCCGAGATGAAAGGCGACAAACTGGTGCGCATGGTTCCGGACAAAAACGGCCAGGCCAACCACGGGCACTCCTGCGTCAAAGGACGTTTTGCCTGGGGCTACGCCACGCACCCGGATCGCATTACCAAACCGATGATCCGTAATCACATCAACGATCCGTGGCAGGAAGTCAGTTGGGATGAAGCGGTGACCTACGCCGCCAGCGAATTCCGCCGGTTGCAGCAAAAATACGGTCGCGACTCCATTGGTGGCATCACTTCTAGCCGCTGCACCAACGAAGAAACCTACCTCGTCCAAAAACTGGTGCGCGCCGCGTTCGGCAACAACAACGTCGATACGTGTGCGCGGGTCTGCCACTCGCCGACCGGTTATGGCTTGAAACAAACGTTGGGCGAATCTGCCGGCACCCAGAGTTTCGATTCGGTCATGAAGGCCGATGTGATCCTGGTGATGGGCGCCAACCCGAGCGACGCCCACCCGGTGTTCGCTTCCCAGCTCAAACGCCGCTTGCGTGAAGGCGCGCGACTGATCGTGATCGACCCACGGCGCATTGATCTGGTGGACTCGGTGCACGCCCGCGCCGAACTGCACCTGGCCCTGCGTCCGGGCACCAACGTCGCCATGCTCAACGCGCTGGCCCACACCATCGTTACCGAAGGCCTGCTCAACCAAGCCTTTATCGATGAGCGTTGCGAGGGCAGCGACTTCGCACGCTGGAGCGAATTTGTCAGCCGTCCGGAAAACTCGCCGGAAGTGCTTGGCGCCATTTGCGGCGTAGACGCTGGCGACATCCGTGCCGCCGCCCGTTTGTACGCGAACGCCGGCAATGCCGCGATTTACTACGGCTTGGGCATCACCGAACACAGCCAGGGCAGCACCGCTGTCATGGGCATCGCCAACCTGGCCATGGCCACCGGCAATATCGGGCGCGAAGGCGTCGGCGTGAACCCGCTGCGTGGACAGAACAACGTCCAGGGTTCCTGCGACATGGGTTCCTTCCCTCACGAGTTGCCCGGCTACCGCCACATCTCCAACGAAGTGGTGCGCACGCAGTTCGAACAGGCATGGAACGTCACCTTGCAACCTGATCCGGGCCTGCGCATTCCGAACATGTTTGAAGCGGCACTGGCCGGCAGTTTCAAAGGCTTGTATTGCCAAGGCGAAGACATCGCGCAAAGCGACCCGAACACCCAGCACGTCACCGCCGCCCTGTCGGCCATGGAATGCGTGGTGGTGCAGGACATCTTCCTCAACGAAACCGCGAAGTTTGCCCACGTGTTCCTGCCGGGCAGTTCGTTCCTGGAAAAGGACGGCACCTTCACCAACGCCGAGCGCCGCATCTCTCGCGTGCGCAAAGTCATGGAACCGCTGGGCGGCAAAGCCGACTGGGAAGGCACGGTGGCGTTGGCCAACGCGTTGGGCTATCCAATGAGCTACCAACATCCGTCAGAAATCATGGATGAAATCGCCAGCCTGACGCCGACCTTCACCAACGTCAGCTACGCCGCGCTGGACAGCCACGGCAGCCTGCAATGGCCGTGCAACGCCGCCGCGCCGGATGGCACGCCGACCATGCACATCGAGCAATTTGTGCGCGGCAAGGGGCGCTTCATGCTCACCGGCTACGTGCCCACCGAAGAGAAGGTCAACAATCGCTATCCGCTGCTGCTGACCACCGGGCGCATCCTCAGCCAGTACAACGTCGGCGCGCAGACCCGGCGCACCGAGAACGTCGCCTGGCACGATGAAGATCGCCTAAAAATTCACCCAACCGACGCCGAGAGCCGTGGTATCAACGAAGGCGATTGGGTCGGTATCGGCAGCCGCGCCGGCCAGACCGTGCTGCGTGCGCGGGTTACCGAACGGGTCGCGCCGGGCGTGGTGTACACCACGTTCCACTTCCCGGAATCCGGGGCCAACGTGATCACCACCGACAACTCCGACTGGGCCACCAACTGTCCGGAGTACAAGGTCACGGCGGTGGAAGTCAGCCGCGTCTACCACCCTTCGGAATGGCAAAAACGCTATCAGGCCTTCAGCGATGAACAGGATCGTTTGCTGAAAGACCGTCGGCATGCACGCGGTGCCAAAGCCGAGGTGCGTCGATGAGCACGGACAATCTGATCAAGATGGCCAACCAGATCGCCCAGTACTTCGCCACCGAACCGGATCAGCAACTGGCCGTGCTCGGTGTGCGCAATCACCTGCAGATGTACTGGACGCCGGGCATGCGCAAGGAATTGCTGGCGTGGCAGACGGAGCATCAAGGGGCGGACATGCACCCGCTGGCGCAGGCGGCGGTCAGTGGGGCGGGATGGGAGGCTTAGGTTAACGATCCCCTGGAGTCAGCCCCGAGTTTTTCGGGGCTTTCCCCAGTTTCAAACTACAGCTCGACCCGGTTATAACTCCCTTCAGCGCCGACATTGTGGCCAAAACCACACCACTCACCGGCCGTACGCTTTACCGTGAGCAGGTCTTTTTTGATCTCGAAGTCGTAGGCACAGTCGCCAACATCATCGCCGGTCATGGCGTAATGAGCCTTGCCGTTGTTAATCGCCAATACGGTGGAAAACTCCCCGATATTGGGACCGTAATACATCGCCATCAGGCCAGCGTAATAACCCTGAAAATCAACTTGGAACTGCGAACCTTGTGGCTTGATCGTCATGCTGTTCCACAACGCAGCCCCGGCATATTGCCAATATTGCCCTGCTGGCTTACTCGACAGTTTCTCCAGTGAGTTCT
The DNA here is from genome assembly GCF_024296925.1 of Pseudomonas nunensis. Taxonomy (NCBI): domain Bacteria; kingdom Pseudomonadati; phylum Pseudomonadota; class Gammaproteobacteria; order Pseudomonadales; family Pseudomonadaceae; genus Pseudomonas; species Pseudomonas nunensis. The sequence continues at coordinate 200,458 of NZ_CP101125.1, read as the reverse complement.
TTATGTCGCCACTGATCTTGCCAAGGTTGAAGATCGACTTTTTGTCGTTCGGTAAAATGCTCAGCCACGCACGGGCCTTAAGGTAATTGCCTTCGTGGATGTAGGTGAGCGCAACGTTGTTGTAGGCCATCGCGATTTTATCTTCGTCCAGCTGACAACTCTCCGACCAGCCAGCCTGCCGCTCGTACTGCTCCCGGGCCTTGGCATATTGCTTGAGCTTGTAATACTTCCCGCCCTCGGCGGAATACTCACTGATCTTGAGGCAGTTGGCAGCCGCCTCTTCTTCCGTAACATCGGCATGAGCAAATAGCGGTGTGATGAGAAGCAAGAGGATCGCTTGAACCTGTATCAAACGACGCACTGAAGGAGAGTGCTTAACGTCCATATTATTTTTCCCTGTTGATAAGTCGATATACCGAGCGATGCGAAGGGTAGCGTGGTCGCGCAGGGCAGACAATCAGGGCAACGCCCACCTTATAAACTTCGCCCCCATCGATCCCTTACTCCCGCATAATCGCGCACCTGCACTTCCCATGAATGCCAGTTCCACGGTGCAACCATTACAAGGACGCAATATGCAAATCAGCCAAGGACAACGGTTACCCTTGTCCAGCCTCATGCCGGGCTCGCAACTTACCCTTTCGATCAACGTCCAGTCGCCCCATGTGCTCGACTTTGTATGCTTCGGCATCGATGCCCAGGGCAAGCTGTCCGATGATCGCTACATGGTGTTTTTCAATCAGCCGACGACGCCGTGCAATGGCGTGAGCATGGCGACCGGCGGTGATTTCACCCTCGACCTTTCAAAACTCCCCGCCACGATTGATCGTCTGGTCTTCACCACCTCGATCGACGGCGCCGGTGCGATGCGCGATATCCAGGCCAGCAGTTTCAGCATCAAGAGCCTGTCTGGCGATGTGTTGGCGCAATGCGCGTTTTCGGGAGCGACCTTCGCCGACGAAAAGGCAATCATGATCGTCGAGCTTTATCGCAAGTCGGGCGAATGGCGCCTGGCGTCCAATCTGCAAGGGTTCAACGCGGGTCTGGAAGCGCTGGTGAAACATTTCGGCGGCGATGTGGCTGATGAGCCGGCGCCGGCACCCGCTCCTGCCCCTGTAACGGCCCCCGTCACAAACAAAATTTCCCTTGAGAAGAAGATCGGCGATGCTGCGCCTCACCTGATCAGCCTGGCGAAGAAAGCTCAGGTCAGCCTCGAAAAAGCCAAGCTGACGGATGTTAAGGCGCGGGTCGGCCTGGTGCTGGACGCGTCCGGCTCCATGAATAACCAATACCAAACCGGTCGCGTTCAGGAAGTGGTCAATCGGCTGCTGCCGCTGGCGCTGCACTTTGACGACGATGGCACTCTCGATTGCTGGGCTTTTGGCGCCGAAACATTGCAGTTGTCTGCCGTGACACTGGCCAACCACAAAGACTTCATCAACACCGACAGCCGAGGCTGGAAAGACTGGAAGATCGGCGCTCGTTACAACGACGAACCCAAAGCCATCAAGAAAGTGATCGACTTTTACAAGCAGTCCCGGGACACCACCCCGATCTACATCCTGTTCATCAGTGATGGAGGTGTGTCAGCCAGTGGCGCGATCAAAAAGCTGATGATAGAAGCGGCCAAACTGCCGATCTTCTGGCAGTTCGTCGGGATTGGTGGGCACAACTACGGCATCCTGGAAAAACTCGACACCATGACCGGCCGAGTCGTCGACAACTGCGGTTTCTTCGCCCTGGATGACCTGCACGACATCAGCGAAGAACAGCTTTACGACAAGCTGATGGAAGAGTTCCCACAATGGCTGAAGGACGCGAAGGCTAAAGGGATTGTTTTTTAATCCTGATTTCAGCCTCTCCTGCAGCGAGTTCTTTTTCCATTGACCCAAACGCGATCCCACAGGTTTTGACGAGATCGACACGCAAAAAAAAGCCCCGCTCGAAAGCGGGGCTTTTTTAACCCGTAAGGGTTAGCCGATGCTGACACCGTGGGATTCAGCCAGAGGCTTCAGGCCGCCAGCAAAACCCTGGCCGATCGCCTTGAACTTGAACTCTTCACCGCTGCGATACAGCTCGCCAAAGATCATGGCGGTTTCGGTCGAAGCGTCTTCGCTCAGGTCGAAACGTGCCAGTTCTTTACCGTCAGCCTTGTTCACAACGCGGATGTAGCCGTTGGAAACCTGGCCGAAGTTTTGTTTGCGTGCATCGGAGTCGTGGATGGTGACTGCGAATACCAACTTCTTCACCAGCGGAGCCAGGGAAGTCAGTTTGACGGTCACTTGTTCATCGTCGCCTTCGCCGGCACCGGAGCGGTTGTCGCCCATGTGTTCAACGGAGCCGTCAGTGGACTTTTTGTTGTTGTAGAAAATGAAGCTGTTGTCGTCGAGCACTTTGCCGTTTTCACCAACGATGAAAATCGACGCATCGAGGTCGAACTCGGTGCCGTCGGTAACACGAGGATCCCAGCCCAGACCCACGAGCACTTCGCTCAGGCCTGGCGCTTCTTTGGAGAGGGATACGTTGCCGCCTTTGGAAAGACTTACAGCCATGGATAAATTCCTTATTCAGTAGACCGAGGGGTTTTAGAAGTTCATGCCGTACGAGTTAGCCAGTGCCTTCAGGCCGCCGGCATAGCCCGAACCAACGGCACGGAATTTCCATTCGCCGTTGTTGCGATACAGCTCGGCGAAGATCATCGCGGTTTCAGTTGAAGCGTCTTCTGCCAGGTCGTAACGAACGATCTCGGCACCGGTGATTTCGTTGACTACACGAATGAACGAACCACCGACCTGACCGAAGTTTTGCTTGCGTGCATCAGCGTCGTGGATGGTGACGGTGAATGCGATCTTGTCGATATCAGCCGGAACGCGGCTCAAATCGATTTTCAGCACTTCGTCGTCGCCATCGCCAGCACCGGTGCGGTTGTCACCGGTGTGCTCGATGGAACCGTCAGCGCTTTTGAGCTGGTTGTAGAAAATAAAGTCGGCGTCACCACGCACTTTGCCGTTGGCACCCAGCAGGAACGCGCTTGCGTCCAGGTCAAACTCCGTGCCGTCAGTTGCGCGAGGATCCCAACCCAGACCGACCAGAATCTTGGTCAGCGAAGGATCGGTCTTCGATAGGGACAGATTGCCGCCTTTTTGAAGAGTCAATGCCATGAGTACAGCTCCTTGTGGTTAATGCGTTTTGAATTACTGGTTATCAGCCGGGGCAACTTCCTTTTCCGGGAAGATCACACTGGCGAAGATGCCGATGGCCAGCACCACAACAACGATGAGCAGACTGGTGTTCGGGTCGATGTTGTAACCGTGATGGAACAGGTGGTCAGTCGCATTCAGGCCGAGCTTCACCGCAATGAAAAACAGCAGCGCGATGACGGCTTTTTCCAGGTGAACCAGGTAGCGCTTGAGGGCTTCCAGTACGAAGTACATGGTCCGCAGGCCGAGGATCGCGAAGAGCATCGCCGAGAACACGATCAGCGGTTCGCGGCTGACCGCGATAACCGCCGGGACGGAGTCGAAGGCAAACAACACATCGGACACTTCCATGACCACCAGGCACAGGAACAGTGGCGTGGCGAACAGACCGCCCTTGGCCGCCAGCGACATGCCCTTGTTTTCCGGTTTGGTCAGTTCGGCTTCCAGCGTCTTGCGGCGCACGAAGAAGTCATGACCATGCAGTTTCGGCCACACCGGGAACAGCTTCTTCGCGAAGCGGTAAGCCATGTGCGTGGAGTAATCCTCTTCTTCTTCGTCGTCACCGCCGCCTCTGAGCATCATGACTGCCGTCCAGGCCACGATCAGGGCAAAGACCACTTCGACCCACGGCCCCAGCGCCAGCAAGCCAGTACCGATAGCCACGAAGATCAGGCGGAAAACGATCGCGCCGATAATGCCCCAGTACAGGACCCGGTGGCGCAAGCCATTCGGCACTTTGAACCAGGCGAAGATCGCCATGAACACGAACAGGTTGTCCACGCTCAGGACTTTTTCCAGCGCATAGCCGGTGATGAACAGGGTCGCGACATCCGGACCGTGTTCGACGTACAGAAACCCTGCAAAGCCAAACGAGATGAGAATCCAGAACACCGACCAGGCCGACGCTTTGGCGAGGCTGATCGGCTGGTCACCGCGATGGGTGAACATGTCGAGGATCATCGCGCCGAGCGCCAGCGCCACAAACACAGCGATGGTCAGCGGGGGGAAACCCAGGTGAGAAACTTCCACAGTTTTGTTTCCTTACAGTTCAAAGTCAGCTGGGGGTAGACCCAGCTCGAGGCAAATCAGGCGGCAAACGGCTTTTTCCTTGTCGTCGAAATTACCGTCCGACGCGCCGATGGCGCACGCAACGCGCACGAGCAGGCGACCTGCGCCGTCCTTGCCCTTGATCTTGCTGATGTTCTTCAGGGCTTCGGCTTGACCGATCTGGAAGTCAAACTCGAACTTGCCACACGCGTCATTGAAGACTTTGATGACGTCGGTCAGGTTGAACACCTTCAACTCTGGCGAGTTGTTGATGAACCCGGTCATCTTCATTTTTTCTGCCGAGGTGACTTCACCGTCAGCCGCCGCAACCATGGCACAGCTATTGGCGACCGCTTCCATGAACTCTTTGTTCTTGAACTTGGCCACTTCGGTGGTCAGTTTTTCGCGGGCAAGTGCCGCGTTCGTTTTCAACCATGACAACATGTTGTTCACCTCAAGGGCGGGCCGGACCGGCCCGCCGTATTCAAATAATTACTTGGAGCCAGCCGCCCAGCGCATGCCCCAGCCGTAAGCCTTGTCCATGAACGAATGCCCCTTGTGGAAGTCGACGCGTCGACTCACCTTGACGCCGCCGCCCTCATTTTCCAGCAGAGCGATTGCACACATGCCGAGGCGACCGCCCTCTTCATTCAGGCGAACTTCGATAGGTGGCTGGCCCGGGACATAAATGGTCACGACGCCATCGGTCTCCCGCCAGTTCGGTGCACCCTCATAGATGAAGGCAAACACCAGAACCCGGCGGATTTCCCCCCAATGCTTACCGTTGATGTGGAGCCATTCGCCATCGCTGACGGCACCGGTACGGTCATCGCCCATCAACTGAATGTACGGATCGTGATTGAGCTCGCCGAAGCAATTGCCCAGCGCCTGAACAACGCCCTTGGACCCGTCCTGCAACTCAAACAGGCAACCGACGTCGAGGTCGATGGCGTTGTTTCGCGAGAAGAAGCCACCGGACTTGCCTTTGTTCCAGTTGAGGTTGACCTTGATCTCGCCGAAGCCTCCGGCCGTTTTCTCCAGGCTGATGGAGGAGCGGGTCTTGTCGAGGGTGATTTTGCTGAGGCTGACCGAAGACTTCGCTGCCGCCGGTGCTGGCGCGGCAGGCGCGGCAGGCGCCGCAACAGGAGCAGGCGCAGGAGCAGCAACCAGAGCCGGAGTCGGCGCGGCAATTTCAACGCCGAAGTACTTGGCCAACGGCTCCAGGCCACCGGCGAAACCCTGGGCGACACAACGGAACTTCCACTCACCCTGGCGGCGATAAAACTCGCCGAGGATCAGGGCCGTTTCCTTCATTCCACCCGTGGGAATCTGCGCTTCGATGCCGCCAGTGACGGCCAGCGAAAGCTGAGACACGCGGTCAAAACTGGCTTTGTTCTCGTAGATCGTCGCCGTCAGCGCCACCTTCTCGACCGCCGCATCGAGGCGCGACAAATCAAGGGTGAAGACCGCGCGACCGGCCGAGGACTCGGTCATCTGCACCGTTCCGCCCAGCACGTTGGTCTGGCCGTAGAAACACATATCGGTGTCGCCGCGGACTTTCCCCGCGGCCCCCAGGACGAATGCAGACACGTCGATATCGGCACCCGGGATGGCCGAGTAGCTGATATCGATCCGTACCTGACCGGTGGCTACCGGCGCGTTTCCGCCAGGTACCAGGGTTGTCATGCACGCACCGCCTGCACAGCCAGATTGACCAGGTCGTCAGCGGTACGGCCATTGGTCACCTGACCGATCGCCTTGAATTCCCAGCCGCCGTTTTCACGTACCAGACTGGCCATGACCACACCGGTGTGACGACCTTTCTCGGAAAGATTGAAGCGCGCCAGTTCGGTCTTGTTGCTCGCGTTAACGATACGGCAATAGGCGTTGGCAATCTTTTCGAAGGTCTGGCCAGTGAAGCTGTTCACGGTAAACACCAGGGATTTGACGGTGGCCGGCAGACGCTGCAGATCAACCCGGATCGTTTCGTCGTCGCCATCGCCTTCGCCAGTGCGGTTGTCACCCGAATGCTGGATCGAACCATCGCGGGAAGTCAGTTGACGGAACCACACCAGGTCCACTGGTTTGTAATCTGCATCGAAAAGAATGCAGGAAGCATCCAGGTCGACATCACCACCGTTACCCATCAACCGCCCCATGAACCCGGCTTTTTCCGGATCCCAGCCCAGGCCAAGCGTGATAGCGGTGAGGCCACCGCCAGCAGTTTTTTCCAGGGAAATTGTTTGGTTTTTAGTCAGAGTTAGGGCCATCGGTACGCTCCTTGTTGATCGTCGGTTGCTCGTGGTTTTCGCTGCTTCCCTCAACCGGATGAGTCGCCGTCGGCACAACGCCTGCGTCTCGAGCCAAGGTCTTGGTGACCCGAAGGCGTCCTCGACGCCATGCGGGGTGGAAATGTCGCCAGTGCGCGTCTTGCGCAGCGGCCAAAAGTTCGTGGTCGCCGCGGGTGTCGCCCCAGGCGCGCAATCGGTATTGCGTCAAATCTCCATAGACCGCTTCAAGTCGTCGCACTTTTGCTTCACAGCGGCAGTTGTCGCCCGATATGCGCCCCGTGAGGCGCCCATCGACGACTTCCAGTTCAGTCGCGATCAGCTTGATATTGAGCCGATCGGCAAACGGTTTCAGGACCAGCGCCGGCGAGGCCGAGCACAGCGTGACCTCGCTGCCTGCCTGTCTTTCGGCGGCCACAGAGGCCAGGCCGGCAGGACGCATCAGGCGAGTCCAATGCAATCCGCAGAATTCTGCGGCCTTGTGCCGGACCCACTCTTCTTTGGCGTCGGTCAGGAAAGCGGCGATCAGCCGTGCCTTGAGTTCGTCTCGAGACAAGCGGCGCGTCAGGTAACGCACCCCTGGCCCGGCGAGCAGGCGCAAGCGCTTGGCGAACTCAAGTTTGCCAAACGCATATTTCAGAAAGGGGACGAAGCTGTCGTGCCGGGTCAACGTGCCGTCGAAGTCAAAAACCGACAGTACCTTGGCCCCGGCTGGGCCCATCTCGAGCATTTCCTGAGTCATCGGCCCGCCTCCGCAAGACGAATCGATTGATCGGTTTGGCTCGGCTCCGCATGCCTGACGCCGTGCCATTTGGCACGTTCAAGAATGTTGGTGGCCCATTTGAAGTGAGTTGCTGGTTCACACATCGTGTCATTGTGATTGAAGACGGCCGGCGCGACCTCGTTCAGCATCAATTTGGCACAATTTAGATCTTCAAGGCTGACGCGCAGACTGTCCTGAATACTGCTGATCTGACTTGGATGAATCGCCGTTTTGCCCACCAAACCGTGGGCAATATCGAGGCTCAGCTCTTCCAGCAATAGATGCGGCGTCGCCAAACGCTCGAACACCGGGGCGGTCAAGGCAAACCCCTGCGAGCCCATGACCCCGGCCAACATCTGGATCACGTAACCCATGGGTGTGCTGTAAAGCGTTGTTGCCGGATTGCGTCGAAGGCCCAGACAGCCCAGCAAGTCATTCCCGCCGATCCGCAGCGCAATGATGCGATGGTTCAGCGTCTGCTTGAGCGCCTCACCCAGTTCGACCATCGCCACAGGATTGAAGACTTCCCGGGTTTCCAGGGTCGGCATAAGAAAGATGTCGGGATTGGTGACCGCCAATTCCCATGCGCGCAGATTGGACAGGCTCAGTTTCGGCAACACAAAACCATCCACATGCGCCATCAACGGCCATTCGTTGAGCACGGCGGCCATCTGCGAATCACGCGGTCGCACGAACAGCATGGGGCCATCTACCGAACGGCCGCCCTGTTGCTCAATCGAGAGCAGTAACTTGTGCAGATTGGCCAACGCGGTCTCGACGTCGATGTCCGCGACTGCATCTTCAAGGCACACCACCATCGAGCGCAGTTCAGGCAACTTTTTATGCAGGACCACGTCGAGGATGTCCTCGCGGGTTGCCGGCATGTAGAGCGTTGCACCGAGGGCGTAGGGCGATAGTGTTTTCATCAGCTCAAACTCCGGATGACGGTCACCGCACGATAAGGACCCAGGGCTGCCCCCACTTCTTCAACCGTCACGTTTGCTCGCTCGGTCAGGTGCATTAGCAGTTGCACGTCCGGATCGCTGCGATCGCGGACCAGAACGTGATCCGGGACACGACGCAGGACGGCTCGCGTCGCCTCGGCAATGCCGGGTTTCACCCGGTTCAGATTGCTAATGCCAAATTGCGCGGCAATCGCGTCAATCACACCCAGCGCCGAAGCCTGCAGTTCGCTGCGTTGCGCCTCGGTCCATGGGGCAGCGGCCTCGACCGCAGGCTGTGCCTGACGCACGGCTTCGATCTGATCGATGAAGTCTCGGGTCACGTCGTGTTCATGCAAATGGTCGTACACCACGCAGCCATGCAGGCCACCGTTGGCGGGCCAGATGGAACGCGAGACCAGGCCGGAAACCGTGGCCCCGAGGATGCCCGACGGGATCACCCAGTCTTCGGCCGAAGCCGCCAGCCAGGCGCGACCGCAAGGATCGGCCAGCACCACAAGGCGTGGCTGTTCTGGAAAGCGCGTGTCGCCCTTGAGGCTGCGCTGGATCTCTCCAGAAATGGCGCCCTTGCCGGTCCAGCCATCCACAAAAACAATGTTTTCAGCACCGTGAGCGGCGATCACGGCTTCCAGGGCAATCATGTCGATGCCCCGGTCACGCACGATGCTGATCCCGTAATGATGGGCGTCACGCCCCAGATCCAGGAGCGCCCGGCGCAGCAATACGCCCAAGGGCAGCCCTGCGCGCACAAACGAAACCAGCGCGATCGAAGGGCCGTCACAGGCCTTGTCCAACGCCAGCGCCAGGGATTGGACATCCCGGGCCATACGGGCCGAATTCTGCTGCATTGCGCGCTGGTACAGCCCTTTGTGGACCTCAGTCGGGGCCGACTCCAGGCTGATCATCTCGGAGTAATGCTTCTGCCGCGTCTGGATCAGGCGCTCTTTCTCTTCTACATCCGTCACTTCGATTTCGACCGGCTGCAAAAGGAAGTGCACGTCATCCGGCGCGTAACTGCCACTGCCAACAGTGCTCAGGTGGGCAAAGGCATTAACCATTGATCATCGCCTCCACAACCTTGGCCAATTGGCTATGGGCAGGCGTCGCCCAGAAGTTGCATTCGTTCATGAAGCCCAGGTCGGTAACGCTGTCGCCAAACCCCAGCACCGGACGTTCGCCATTGGCGGCGCGATCACGGCGAAGCAATTCTTGAACCGCCAGACGCTTGGACAAGCCGTTCGGCAGGAAGGCCAGATTGTTGCCGTTACCGTGGATATGCATGTCGTCCAGCAGACCTCGAGCCTGGACCTCGGCCAGAACCTTCTGCAGCACCGAATCATCCGACTCGTTGTGCTTGGTCACGACGTAATTCAACAGGCCCTGCTCTTCCACTACCCATCCGCGCAGGGAAAAACCCATTTCCTCACCGATGGCCAACGTTTCAGCACTCAGTGCCGGAAGGCGGTTCTGATACGCCGCCAGCGCGTCGGTCATCTGCCCATGCCAATCGCGATCCAGCGAGCCATCGGGCTGAAGGATCACACCACCGTGGGAACACACGGCGCCCGCAACGAAGGGCAATTGCACGCGGCTGTAGGCTTCGACGCTACGCGCCGTGACCGGCACGACGTCTGCCGATGCCAGCAGCCATTCCACAAAACTTTTCTGCACTGCGCTCATGTAGCCATTGGGCTGGCCGTCGACATCCAGCGTCGCGGTGTGCCGTTCAGCACCTTGCGGCATCTTGCGGGCGGTCTGGAACAGGGTGTCATCGAGATCGATGAGTATCAGGGGACGCTTATTGCTCATCGACAATCACCTCTGCGTTCAATGCATCAATCAGCGACCGGGGAACCGCTTGCGCAGGCGTTTCGGTGCAGATCAACACCCGGTCAAACTGCCCCGGACGCACGTTGTAGAGAAAATTCGGGATACCGAGACCGTAGTTGTCGGAGAACGACAAGGCGTGTCCGATCTCATGGCCCAAGGCAATCGGCGAGCGACTGGTGGAGCTGAAATGCACGTCAGCACCGGCCCGCTCCAGACGCTCGGCCAGCAGGAACGGACGCCACACGAATTCGCTGGTGCCCACGACCATCACGCGCTCGCCTGGCTTGACCTGAATATCCGGGGCCAATGTGTCTTCGACATGACGCACGCCCAAGCGTCCCCAGTCATTACGCGGATCAATCGGCCACTCACCTACGGCGACCGCACCTACGTCCGGCATTTCAGGCAAGGGCGCGTCTTGATCTTCAGAGAAGCGATAAGCACCCTGCAGCAAGGACACCTGAGTGGCGGTCTCGCCCAGAACGTTGCGCACTGCGCCGCGAGACCAGTCAGTGAGCACACAGGTCACGACCCGTTCCACTTTGCTCAGCCCGGCATCCACGAGGGCGCGATGCAAATTGATGAACGTCTTGCCGGTGGAGGCTTCATCGTCAACCAGCACCAGGGAACGTGCGTTCAGCATCATTTCCCGGACATCGGGATCGATGGGCTGGTGAATCAGGTGCGCGCTGGCGTGACTGTGTTCTTCTTCAAAACGAGTGAACAACTCAGTCCCGACCGGATGGCGAGTGCTGACCATATAGACGGTGTCCGGGCGGGTCTTGCTGTAAGCGCGGTGAACGCCGGCACCCAGGCCTACGGCGGTCTCTGCCATACCGATGACGAGTACGGGGCCTGGCAGGTCATCGGGAATCTTGGCTGCGAGGTGCTCGTAGCTGATCTGCATGATCGATGGGCGAACAGGAATATGTCGGCCCAGAACGCGGGACACAAACAGGAACGCACGTTTAGGATTTCGGCGCTCGGCGAACCCGAACAAAGAATGGGGTTCGATGGAGGATTCATCGACGTCGACTTCCATCAGCCCGCGTTTGAGCTGCGCGCTGAGTCGAGTGGTCGAGTTTTTTTCTACTGCGAATTCCATTTGCAACATTCCTAAAAGAGGCGAGGTAGTGAACTGACAACCCTTCACTATTTTTAAAGCAGGGTGCCTCTACGGATTTCGGGCTTCGATCCGCCAGAGTGACGACTGGGCTTCACGAGCCATTTCGGCGGTCGAGAAAATTCGACCGGTTGGAGATTTGGGCGGCGAAACATGACAGGCATCCAGAAAGCCCAACAACAACCCGGCCTTGACCGCGAAGTTCATGTTTTGCGCGTCCGGCAGCGACGACGTCACCATCCCGATGACCGCCCCACTGCTATCAAACAATGGACTACCGCTGGAGCCTGGCTGAATGGCCGCGGTGAATTGGAGCAAACTTGAATCGTTGTGCAGCCCGAACAGACCGGACACCCCGCCCTGTGTCACATGAACGCCGCCACCCGCCAGGCCTGCCATCGGGAAGCCCAGGGCAATCACCGACTCGCCCAGTGCACAACCGGCGCCGTCCTTGAACACGACGGGCGACAGCGGCGGGCAATCCTGAATGCGCAGCAAGGCCATATCGTTGCGTTCATCGACCACCACCACTTCGGCGCGGTAGCGTCCGGCAAAGGAGGAAATGTGCAGCTCCTGCATGCCCTCGATCACATGCGCGCAGGTCATGACTTGACCGGGTGAAACGGCGAATCCGGTTCCCGTTGCCGAGGTACGACTGCTCGGTGAATCACCCGAGTACGGACGGCGCGTAGGATGCGCATCATCAATCGTGATGCCCATGCGACGGCCCATCGCGGCCAGTCCATAAGCTGATCCTTCAGCCAGCGCGCGGAATTTCCATTGATCATTGCGGCTGTAGAACTCGCCAATGACGATCGCTGATTCGCCATTACTTTTCAGATCAAGGAACAGTTCGACTTGATTGTCGACTTGCAGGCGCAAATCTTTGAGTTCGCTGATTGGGCCGGCCGCCGAGAAGGTATAAACGACCAGCAGCAGACGTTCGCTGCCGCCAGGGAGACGGGACAAGTCCAGGGAACAGCCAATAGACGACGGAGTACCGCTCCATTCCATCCACTGTTGAGTGATTTGAAACAGAGCCGGGTCACCTGTCGGTAGACGCTTTTCAGTGACGGGCAGCAGCGCGACGGCTGCGTATTCCCCAAATGCGGAAGAGTGGCTGCAATTCAGCGTCCAAGCACATTTTACGCCCGATATAGCGGCGTTCGCTCCAGGCGTAAGCGCCTTCATCCTGTCATTCCTTGATCGGTATGCTGGCAATTATGCCAAGACAGCTACAATCATTCACTGTCTGTGTGGCTTTGTAATATCAGGAAGGCGCTACAACGGCAACAGTGATTGGCTTCACTCGGACATCGTTCACCCACTGAACCGCAGGTTCAGGCAGGCCCAGCCGACGAGCGGCGAATATTCCGGCCAGGTTCACCCCGGTCGCCCGTGTGTATCCGATTCCGCCGGAATAGCGCGGATTGATCTCCAACAGGTGGGGAACACCGTCCTGGTCGTCTCGTGTCTGGACATTGACCAGCCCATCGCACTTGAAGTGTGCAGCGGCCTTGAGGGCAAGTTCTACGGCTGCGGACTCGCGCTCGAATGTCTGGTGAACGCCCTGCTTTCTTCTGCCGACGAACGCCACTGGCTTACCCGCTTCGCAAACCATGTCGACGGAACACTCGCTACCCGGCAAGTAAGGCATGACGAGCATCGGCGCCCGCTCCGCGCCGGACTTATAGATGTTCAGGTAGGTTTCAAAATCGACTTCTCGTGCGTCCGGGTTTTCCAGACAGCGGAACGGATCAACATCCGCCTTGAACCGCCAGAAGCCTTGCCCGTAGATGCCAACGACAGGCTTGATGCAAACCTCCCCCTGGCTCGACAACGTCTCATAAGCGGCGGCCAGTTCCCGGGCATTGCCGACGGTCACGGCGGGAATGCAGGCCAGCCCCGCCCGCTCGGCCTCTGCGGTGAACCGACTCTTGTCGTCCACGTTGTTGAAGGTCTCCATGGACATCCCGCCCGTCACAAGCTGCAAACCGGCGGCGTCGAAGCGCTCACGGGCTGCTTCGTAGTAACTGCCGATACGGCCGGCAAGAATCACCTTGATGCCGTGCTCAAGCGCGGTGGCGATCACCCAGTCGATTCGCGTCTCGTTATCCAGGGGTTCCTGAAAGCTGACGTCGGCCTGAGCGGTGATTTCAGGTCGGTCCTGACGATGGGACGCAAAAATCCTGACGTTCGCCGGCAGTGCTTCGCGCGCGCCGATAAGAATATCGCGCTGGCTGGATTGACCTTCGAGAAACCAGATCACGTTTACGCTCCTGAATGAATATCGACTGGGATTGAAACTCACGTTGAGTCACGAGATCCCGACGCCCGTTAAATTTCCCGTCACGATAACGGACATGAAACAAAAGGCTACCTAATTCCCTGATTGGTTTTGTCTGTGCGCGCCCGGACAGTGGCGCAGCCTGACTATTTTGATATCGTGCCGTCCATCTTCAGCGCTCCTCCAACAGTCGGGCGCGGTTTCAAGTTAACGGCGGGCAAGGAAGGGATCGGATGGAGTTTCTACGGTTTGTGATATTTGCAGCAGCCTGGGGATTCATGTGGCGCTGGGTAGTGATCAATCGTGGCACGTGGGGCATGATTTTCGGCAACATCGCCGGGGCCGTCTCCGGGTTCATTGTCGGGCTTGTGGTGTTGTCCATTACGCTGTCTGTCGTCCCGATGCAGTAGACGCACCGGGCTGGTGTAGGCCCTACCCCGCCTGCACCGGCAATACCACCAACGCCGCCAACCCACCCTTGGTTCGATTGCGCAGCTTCAACTCCCCGCCATGTTCCAACACAATCGCCCGCGCCGCCGATAACCCCAGGCCAACGCCGCCGGTGCTTTTATTGCGCGAACCTTCCATGCGAAAGAACGGCACAAACACTTGCTCAAGGCTGGCCTCTGGAATTCCCGGCCCACGATCCAACACCTTGATCCGCACCTGCCCATCATCGGCGATCAACTCAATCGCCGGCTCACTCGCGTACTTGATCGCGTTATCCAGCAAGTTGGTCATCACCCGTTTAAGCCCCAACGGCCGCCCGAAATACACCAGCCGCAGCGGTCCGTTAAACGCAATATCGATCTGCTGATCGCGATAATCATCCAGCAATGTTTGCAGCAATTCCGCGAGGTCAAACTGCGTCGCCGGCTCAAGTCGTGCATCGTCGCGAAAGAACTCCAGCGCCGAATTGATCATCGCCTGCATCTCATCCACATCCCGAAACAATCGTTGCTGTTGCTCGGTGTCTTCGATGAACTCACCGCGCAAGCGCATCCGCGTCAGGGGCGCACGCAGGTCGTGGGAAATAGCGGCGAGCATTTGTGTGCGGTCGCGGATGAAGTGTTGCAACTGGGCCTGCATCGCATTGAACGCGAGGATCGCCTGGCGGATTTCCTGCGGGCCGATCGGTTCGATGGGCGGTGCGCGGAAGTCCGTGCCAAAGCGTCGGGCGCCCTCGGCGAAACGTTGCAAAGGGGTGGCGAGGCGGCGAGTGGCGATCAGTGCGACCAGGGCCGTCGAGATCAGCGCCAGCAGCACGACAATCAAATAACGCGGCATTTCGTCGAGGCCCCAACTGCGCGAGGGCGCGGAGAACATCAGCCACGACGCGTCCGGCAACTCGATCACCAGCGCGTAATGCGCCTGCGCCAGATTCTCCGTCCAGTCGGACGGCTCGTAGGCTTCGATTCGCCGGTCGGCGGATTTGAACAGCGGTTGCAGGATGTCCATGCTGTCATGGGAAATGGGATCCTCCACCGCTGGCAGATTCAGCTCGTGCCGATCAAGGTGCCAACTGACGGTGAAACCTTGATCGCTGACGGCCTGAGCCAGTTGGCTGCGCAGTGGCGCGGGCGCCGCCTCGATCACGCGGGTGATGGCCCCGGCTTTTTCCAGCAAACCGATTTCGGTCAGCGGCGGCCGCGCCCAGACCCCGGCCAGTTGGATAAACAAGCCATTGAGCGCCAGTGAAATCAGCATGGCCAGGATGATCGTCAACGCGATCCAACGCGCGACCGTGTCTTGCGGCCAATGTCTTTTTAGCCCGTTCATCGCCGCGTCACGCTGGGGGTGAATAAATAGCCGCCATTGCGCACGGTGCGAATCATCGCCGGGCGCCTGGTGTCGGATTCGAGTTTGCGTCGCAGGCGGCTGACCTGAACGTCGATGCTGCGATCAAACGCTTCATGGCTATGCCCTCGCGCCAGGTCCAGCAATTGCTCGCGGGTCAGAATCCGTTGTGGGTGTTCGACGAAGACCAGCAGCAAGTCAAACTCGCCGGCCGACAGCGGAATCATCACGTTGTCCGGCGAACGCAGTTCCCGGCGTGTGACGTCCAGATGCCAGTCGGCGAAGTCGATCAGCGGCCGAGGGTGTTCCTGGGATGCAGGACGGCGCTCGTCTACGCGGCGCAACACGGCACGCACCCGAGCCAGCAGTTCGCGGGCGTCGAAGGGTTTGGTCAGGTAATCATCGGCGCCCAGTTCGAGCCCGACCACTCGGTCGCTGAGTTCACCCATGGCGGTCAGCATGATCACCGGCGTGGCGTAGCGAATCCGCAGTTGCTGACACAGGATCAACCCGCTGTCGCCCGGCAACATCACATCAAGAATGATCAGGTCCGGCGCCTGGCGCTCAATGGCCGCCCACAGCGACGCGCCGTCGGTGGCGACCTCGACGCTGTAGCCGTGCTGCACGAAGAATTTTTTCAGCAGATCGAGGACCTCAAGGTCGTCGTCCACAATTAACAGGCTGTTCACCGCAGGTCACTTAAGGGCCGAATGGAACCGCCATCTAAAACCATTCACGCCGGCCCGTCATATATTTCAATCGTGCAATAAAGCGTCAGCGCGGCAATAAACCAGACATCTTTGCGCAAGGCTTGGGGCTCAGCATCTCGGCGAATTCCTCCCGAGACTTACATCCATGTTGCCTTTCAAATGTGCTCCCTGGCTGGCCCGCAATACTTCGATTGCCGTGCTGGCCGCCGGGTTGGCGGGTTGCAGCAGCCAACCGCCGTCCACCGCCAGCGTGACCTGCGCCGAAATCAACTACTCGGTGTACGACCCGGCGGAACCGCTCAATCGCGGGGTGTTCGCCTTCAACCGGGTGCTCGACGACTACGCCCTGGCACCGGTCGCACGCGGCTATCGCTACCTGCCGGACTTTTTCCAGGCGGGTGTGCATAACTTCGTGGCCAACTTCGGCGAGCCCAAGGTGTTTATCAATGACCTGCTGCAAGGCAACCCGAGGCGCTCGGTCAATACCCTGGGACGTTTCGCGCTTAACACCACCGTCGGCGTGGTGGGGTTGATCGACGTCTCCGGCAAAGTCGGCATCCCGCGTCACGATGCGGACTTCGGCCAGACCTTCGGCGTGTGGGGCATCGGCAACGGCCCGATCGTCGAACTGCCGCTGTTCGGCACCTCCAACAGCCGCGACGCCGCCGGGCGCGTGCTGAGTTTTGTGGTCGACCCGTTTGGCAGCAACAGCGACACCGTGGACACGCTCAAAACCATCAACACCGTCGGCGGCATCGTCGATGGCCGCGCAGAAGTGTTGCCGCTGACCGATAGCCTGCAAAAACTGCCGGACTATTACAGCGCGTTACGCAACGTGGTGGCCGAACATCGCGCGGCTTACGTGGCCGATGGCAAACAGGGGTCACCGCAGACCACCCAATCTCAATGCACAGGAGCGCCAGCTGATGGGTTCTGAAAGCAAAAGTCTGATTCTGCAGCAGCGGGTGACGCAGAACGACTCGGCCAATCTGCACTGCCGGGAGATTACCCTGCGCTTGTCGGCGGACTGTCGCGAGTTGGTGCTGAGCCGCTACACCGAACATTACGGCCCGGCGCTGGTGCGCTGGATGGAGCGCAGTCATACGGTGTCGGTGAGTGATTTGTTTCGGTGGTTGGTGGCGAATGGTGAGCGAGGGGTCATCAGGTCGGACGCCTAATTGCAATTCATTGACATCCGCTGCGCTATTATCCCGCGCATCTTTGTAGCCTGAATCCGGATGTCCATGCCTTTGTCACTGCCTGACGATCACCAATCCCTGCCCCCCGTGCTGGTCGGGCCGTTGTTGCGGCGTCTGGAGCCTACGCGGCTGGTGATGTGGCTTGTAGGATCCCGGGCGTTGTCGCTGACGATTCGTCTGCAAGGTATCGGCGATATTCGTCTGGATGACGGCCAATGCACGGTCATCCCTGTCGGCACTCATGCCTTTATTCACTTGATCGACGTGCCGCTGGAGACTGCCCTGCCCTGGGACACGTTGATCGAGTACGACTTGCTGATCGACGACGCGGGCATCGCCGACTGGGCGCCGCATCTGCTCTATGGAGAAGCCCAATCTCCGAACTTCGTCCTGCGCTCAAAAATTGATCAACTGCTGCACGGTTCCTGCCGTAAACCGCATCACCCGGCGGCGGACGGTTTGTTGTGTGTCGATCGGCTGTTGGCGGGGGAACACGAAGCGGTCGAGCGCCCGGCCCTGTTGATGATGAGCGGCGACCAGGTCTACGCCGACGATGTCGCCGGGCCGATGCTGCGGGCGATCCATGCGTTGATCCAGCGCCTCGGTTTGTTCGAAGAGCACCTCGAAGGCGCGGTGGTCAGCGACAGTGCCAAGCTCTACGAACACCCGGCCAGTTACTACCATCGTGCGGATTTGTTACCGGCGCTTGAGAGCAATGAAACCCTGCGCGAGCGATTTTTCGGCGGTGCCCGTAAGCCGATTTTCACCAGTAGCAGTGCCGACAATCATCTGGTGACTTTCGCCGAAGTCATGGCCATGTACCTGCTGGTCTGGTCGCCCACCGCCTGGACGCTGATCGATCCGAAGCCACCGGCACTGACGCCCGAAAGACGCGAGCGCTATGCCCTCGAACAGACCTGCATCGATGCCTTCAAGGCCGGCCTCGGCGGTGTGGGCCGGGCGATGGCGCACTTGCCGTGCCTGATGATTTTCGACGACCACGATATTACCGATGACTGGAATCTTTCCGCGCAATGGGAGGAAACGGCCTACGGGCATCCGTTCTCCAAACGCATCATCGGCAACGCGCTGCTCGCTTATCTGTTGTGCCAGGGCTGGGGCAACAACCCGGATGCGTTCGGCGGTGTGCTGGAGAAAACCCGCACATTAAGCACCACCGAACGCTACCTCGACAGCACGCTCCAGGATGACTTGATTAATGACCTGCTGAGCTTTCAGAACTGGCATTACGTGTTGCCGACTACCCCGGCCCTGGTGGTGCTCGATACGCGCACCCGACGCTGGCGCAGCGAGATGAACCTCAAGCAGCCCTCGGGCCTGCTCGACTGGGAAGCCCTCAGCGAGTTGCAACAGGAACTGCTGGATCACCCGTCGGCGATCATCGTTTCACCGGCGCCGATCTTCGGCGTCAAGTTGATCGAAACGGTGCAGCGGGTCTTCAGTTGGTGCGGTTTTCCACTGCTGGTGGACGCCGAAAACTGGATGGCCCATCGCGGCGCGGCGCAAGTCATCCTGAACATTTTCCGACACTCACGCACACCCGGTAACTACGTGGTGCTGTCAGGTGATGTGCATTATTCCTTCGTCTACGAAGTATTGATCCGACATCGCAAGGCTGGCCCGCACATCTGGCAGATCACCAGCAGCGGCATCAAGAATGAATTCCCACGGGCCTTGCTCGAATGGTTTGATCGGCTCAACCGCTGGCTCTACTCGCCCCGTTCGCCGCTGAACTGGCTGACCAAACGCCGACGCATGCGCATCGTCCCGCACATTCCCGAACATGCTGAAGCAGGTGAACGGTTGTGGAATTCGGCGGGGATCGGGCAGGTGCTGTTTAATGACAAGGGCCAGCCGCGCGAGATATATCAGCACAATGCTGATGGCTCGCCGCGTACTCGAATGGTTGCGCCGGAGTAGTCGTCGACTCGCCAGCGTTGCGTGATGCAGAACCAATGTGGGAGCGGGCTTGCTCGCGAAAGCGGTATAACAGTCAACATATATGTTGGATGTAAAGCAGCCTTCGCGAGCAAGCCCGCTCCCACATTGGATCTGCACTGAATTGAATAGCCAACCCGGCATGAACCTCACCCGAACCCTGATCATCGGTAATTCCGGCGCGGGCAAGAGTTGGCTGGCCAGGCACCTGGCCAAACGGCGGCATGTGCCGTGGATTGATCTTGACCGGATTCACTGGATTTCGGACGAACACAGCATCGCCCGACCTCGAAATGAAGCCCTGGAAATAGCACGGGTGGCCGCCAGTGAAGAACATTGGGTGATCGAAGGGGTTTACGGCTGGATCATCAGCGAACTCTTACCCCGAGCGACAGCGTTGATCTGGTTGAGTCTGGGCGACGAAGATTGCGTCGCCCAAATCCGTCAGCGAGAAGCCCGGCGCGGCGCCAATGATGAGTTGCTGATAGCGTTACTGGACTGGGCTGGCAGCTATCGTCGTCGTGATGGGTCCAGCGGATTCAAGGCTCATCAGCGTTTGTTCCAAGGTTACAGCGGTTCGAAATTGCAACTGACGAGCCGGGCTGAAATCACGGCATTTATAAATGCGTTACCACCCCGCTAAACAAGGAAGCGTCATGTTTGCACGGAGCAAGTTAGTCCCCGAATTAATGGTCACCGACATTCAAAAAAGCCTGCACTTCTGGACGTCGCTGATCGGTTTCAACATCGCCTATGAACGTCCCGAAGTTGGTTTTGCCTACCTCGATCAAAATGGCGTTCAACTGATGCTAGAGCAATACGATCCAGGCGAAGGCCAATGGTTGACCGGGCCGTTGCAAGCACCGCTGGGTCGTGGCATCAACTTTCAGATTACCGTCGATTCAGTTGAACCCCTCCTCCAGCGACTGGCCGAAGTTCAGTGGCCGTTGTTTCGTCCCTGCGCCGATGTCTGGTATCGCGCGGACGCGGTTGAAGTCGGCCAACGGGAATTTCTGGTACAGGATCCGGACGGCTATCTGGTCCGGTTGGTGGAAAGTCTGGGGGAGCGACCGTGTTTGAACACATAGATCTCAACTACCTGCTCGGCACTTACGGCTATTGGGCGGTGTTCTTCGGCTGTTTGCTGGAGGGCGAAACCATTCTGATTCTGGGCGGGATGGCGGCTCATCAACACTTGTTGCACCTGTGGCCAGTGATTGGCTGGGCCAGCCTCGGCGGGATGTTGGGCGATCAATTGCTGTTCTGGAGCGGCCGTTATTTTGGTGGACGGCTACTGCCACGCCTGCATCGGCAACAAGCGGCGATCGATCGAGTGACGGGGCTGATCGCACGTTATCCATCGACCTCGGTATTTGCCGTGCGTTTTCTGTACGGCATGCGTCTGGTGGGGCCGGTGGTGATCGGGGCCAGCGGCTTGTCGCCGCTGCGGTTCTCGCTTCTGAATGCCTTGGGCGCGGTGGTCTGGGCCACGCTGTTCGCCAGTGCCGGGTATTGGGCTGGCGAGGCGCTGGAAACAATGTTGGGCAATTTGAAACCTTATCGCCTGCCGATTGCGCTGGGGGTCTTGGTGTTGGCGGTGGTGATTGCGTTGGTTCGGCATTGGCGGAGGAAACAGAAGGCGCGTCAGGCTGGGTGATTCGCTTCAGATTGCCTACAAATACACCACATGATTATCGGAACAGGATTACAAGAGTCACGGAAACGTCTCGACGAACCTTCGGCGATACTCAATGCAGGCGCAGATACTTCATCTGCGCAACGACCACTCGTAGGTAGCGCCTTGTCATCCTGTACTCATTTCTGTACGTTCTTTGCATTAAGCGAGGACTACACCATGCAAACCATCAACTACACCACTGCGCGTGCACACTTGGCTGAAACCATGGATCGGGTCAATGAAGATCGTGCGCCCTTGCTGGTAACTCGCCAGAAGGGCGAACCGGTGGTGATGATGTCACTAGCAGAGTACAACGCGCTCGAAGAGACCGCATATTTGCTCCGATCCCCAGCCAATGCTGAACGCTTGATCAAATCAATTGGCAACCTGCGAGCAGGGAAAACCAAGGCCAGGCGCCTTATCGAAGAATGAATATCGAGTTCACTCCTGAAGGTTGGGACGACTACTTATGGTTCCAGCAAAACGATAAAGCCGGGCTCAAACGAATCAACCTTTTGATCAAAGCGATCCAGCGTGAGCCTTTCAGCGGCCCCGGAAAACCTGAGCCGCTCAAATACAATCTGAGCGGCTTCTGGTCTCGCCGGATTACAGCGGAGCATCGCTTGGTCTATGCGATCGAAGATGGCGCGATACAGATCGTTATGTGCAGATACCATTACTGAACATGTTCTCAGATCGGTCTAACTGCCCGGCAAACCCCTCTGACAATCATCTCCACTTCTCGCTCATCAATCGTCAACGGTGGCAGCAGGCGTATGGTTTTGCCGCGTGTCACGTTGATCAGCAGCCCGTGATCCCGGGCGGCGATCAGGGTCAGGTCGCGGATTGGTTGGGCGAGTTCGATGCCGATCATCAAGCCTTGGCCGCGAATGGCCAGGACGTTTGGATCGTCGGCCAGTTCGACGCGTAATCTGGCGAGCAAACGCTCGCCTTGCAGTCGGGCGTTTTCCAGCAGGCCTTGTTCTTCGATGATGTCCAGCACGGTGCAGCCGACCCTACAGGCCAGTGGATTGCCGCCGAAAGTGCTGCCGTGACTGCCGGGGGTGAACAGTTCGGCGGCGCGGCCCCGAGCCAGGCAGGCGCCGATGGGGACGCCGTTGCCGAGGCCTTTGGCCAGGGTCATGACGTCCGGGACGATGCCTTCGTGCTGGAACGCGAACCACTGGCCGGTGCGGCCGATGCCGGTCTGGATTTCGTCGAGCATCAGCAGCCACGAACGCCGATTGCACAGTTCGCGCAGGGCCTTGAGGTAACCGGGCGGCGCCAGTTGCACGCCGCTTTCGCCCTGGATCGGCTCCATCAGGATCGCCACGATTCTCGGGCCGTGGGATTGCTGTACCTTGTCCAACGCCTTGAGATCGCCGAACGGCACTTTGACGAAGTCCCCCGGCAGCTCGTTGAAACCCAGGCGCACCGCCGGGCCGTCGCTGGCGGACAAGGTGCCGAGGGTGCGGCCGTGAAAGGCATTCTCCATGACCACCACCAGCGGTTGCTCGATGCCTTTGTGCCAGCCGTAAAGCCGTGCGAGTTTCAATGCCGTCTCGTTAGCCTCGGCACCGGAATTGTTGAAAAACGCCCGGTCCATGCCCGAGAGCCGGGTCAGTTTTTGCGCCAGTTGTTGTTGCCAGTCGATGCTGTAGAGGTTCGATGTGTGCAGCAGCAAACCGGCCTGTTCGCTGATGGCGGCAACAATCTTGGGGTGAGAGTGGCCGACATTGGTCACCGCCACGCCCGCCACTGCATCCAGATATTCGCGACCGGCCTGATCCCAAAGGCGCGTGCCCAGGCCTTTGCTGAAACTCAGGGCCAAGGGTTGGTAAGTGCTCATCAGGCAGGCGGCGGTCATGACATCAAGCTCCATCAATTGTCGGTGTTTTTGCAGTATGGTTAGCCACCTGAGCTGGATAAACGCCGCAATACTTCAATCATTTAAAAGCTGGGCTTGATAATGGATTTGTTTCAGGCAATGACCGTTTACGTCCGCGTCGTGGAAACCGGCAGCATGACCGCCGCCGCGCTGCAGTGTGAAATGTCCACGACCATGGCCGGCAATCATTTGCGCGCCCTGGAGCAACGGCTCGGCGTACGCTTGCTCAACCGTACGACCCGCCGCCAGCGTCTGACAGAATTTGGTACCGCGTATTACCAACGCTGCCTCGAAGTGCTGGGGCTGGTGGCCGATTCCGAACGGCTGGCGGAACAGGCCCTCGATGAACCGAGTGGCACGCTGCGCGTCACCGCGCCGTTGACCTTCGGCACAGAACGGCTGGCGCCGGCACTCAGTGAGTTTTCTTTGCGTTGTCCACAGGTCAAGTTGGACGTCGTGCTCACCAACGGCCGTCCGGACCTGCTGGAAAACGGTTTCGATGCGGCGATTCGCCTGGGTGCTATCGAGCCGTCCAACCTGATTGCCCGCCCACTCATCGATTACACCCTGACCATGTGCGCCTCGAAGGCGTACCTGGCGCGCCGGGGCACCCCGCAAAAACCTGAAGACCTGCAACACCACGACTGCCTGGCCTTCGCCTACCCGGAAGGCGATGACTGGCGTTCGGTGGAAAAACAATGGCGCCTGACCGGCCCGGAAGGCGAAGTGATGGTTGCGGTCAGCGGTCCGATGCTGATCAATAGCTCGGCCGGCCTGCACCAAGCGGCGCGCACCGGCATGGGCATCGTCATGGTGCCCGACGCGCTGGTCGAACAAGACCTCAAGGACGGAAAACTGGTGGCGCTGATGCAGGATTACCAACTGCCGAGCCGGCCGATGAACCTGGTGTACACCCAGGATCGCTACCGTTTGCCGAAACTGCGCAGCTTCGTCGACTTCGCCATGCAGATATGGGGCAAGCACTAGCGGCGCCAATGCCCCATGGACTAATCTGCTCGACGGGCGAGTCACATCGATATAGGGGCGGCAAGGAGAGCGGTGATGGGCGACGCAACGGATATCGAGCCGTTGAAGTTCAATCTGTCGGACTTCAACGAAGACATGCTGCACACCATTATGGAACTGGTCAGCGACGGCATCTGGGACTGGAACGCCAACACCGGGTTCGTCTACCGCAACCCCGGTTGGTACGAGATGCTCGGCTACACGCCGCACTCGCTGCACAACAACGTGCTGACCTGGGAAACCGTGATGCACCCCGACGATTATTCGCGGGTCATGGCGTTGTTCGACGACTATCTGAATCAGCGTGCGCCCGGCTATCAGGCCGAATATCGCTGCCGCCGACAGGATGGCACCTACACCTGGATCGAAGATCGCGGCTACATCCTGGCGCGCAATGCCGATGGCTCGGTGGCGCGGATGGTCGGGGCGCACCGCAGCATCGAAGACAAAAAACGCCTGCTCGAACAACTGGAGCGGCGTAATCACTCCCTCGAAGCCCTTGTCGAAGAGCGCACCCGGGAGCTGTCCCGCGTCAATCAGCAACTGCAAATCCAGCTCGAAGAAAACCGCAAACTCGCGGAAACCGATGCCCTGACCTCAGTCGCCAATCGCTATCGCCTGGAAAAAACCCTGCCCCAGGAATGTGACCGCGCCCAGCGCTTCCGCCAACCGCTGTCGCTGATTGCGATGGACATCGACGACTTCAAGATTATTAACGATCACTACGGCCATGCATTGGGCGATGCAGCGTTGGTGCAGGTGGTCGAATGCCTGAAAAGCTGTGCACGCGACGGTGACTTGCTGTCGCGCTGGGGCGGTGACGAATTCATCCTGATCCTGCCCAATACCCCGCTGACCGATGCCCGGGACATCGCGGAAACAATCCGCCACAACCTGACGAACCTGCTGCCGGTGGGAGACTTCCAGGTGACCATGAGTTTTGGCGTGGCGCAGCGCTTTGAAGAGGAACAACAAACCGGCCTGCTGGCGCGGGCTGATCAGGCGCTGTATCGCTCGAAAATGATGGGCAAGAATGTGATTTCGGGATGAGCACGGTCCTGGATATCCGAGATGTGCTGCCTTCGGAAGTTGAACCCGTGAGGCTGTTTCTTGGGCAAAACGGCTGGGGCCATCGGACCGGCTCAGCCGAGCATTTTGCGCAGTTGATTGCCCATTCCCAGCGCACCGCGATTGCAGTGAAGGACTCGCGGATCGTCGGATTTGCCCGAGGCATTACCGACGGACTGTCCAACGGGTATCTATCGATGGTGGTCGTGTGTGAGAAACATCGACGTGAAGGTGTAGGCCGTGCGCTGGTTGAGCATCTGATGGGGGAAAATTCCGATATCACCTGGGTGCTGCGTGCAGGTCGGGAAGGTGCTTCGGAGTTTTTCGCCGGTTTGGGTTTTGAGGTATCGACCATTGCTATGGAGCGTCCGCGTAGCAAGTAACCAGACGTGTAATCACTGCAACAATCAGCCGCCAAGGAAAGCCAAATGACATCCCCTCCCCTGTATCGCCGGGCAACGCCAGATGATCTTCTCGCCATCTGCGAACTGGGTCAGCAACTCAACAGCCTTCACCACCGTGAGCGGCCCGACATTTATGCGCCGGCCACCGAGGACTTCGCGCGGGACAGCGCCCACTGGCAGCCTTGCCTCGACGGCGAGCATCAAGTGACCTTCCTCGCCGAGCAGTCTGGCAAAGCGATTGGCTTCATCACCGTGCAAGTCACGTCGTTCAACAGTCCACTGATTCAGCATCAAAAGGTCGGCCGTGTGGGATCGGTCTGCGTTGACGACAGTGCTCGTGGTCAAGGCGTCGGGCGTGCGCTGATGGAGCACGCCCAAGCCTGGACTATCGAACAAGGTGCCACGGATCTACGGCTCACCGTTTGGGCATTCAACGCTCCGGCACTTCGGCTGTACGAGGAGCTGGGCTATGAAATGCGCGCCTTCGAAATGGGCAAACGCTTATAACCCCGCCTTCACCAACACCGCTTTCTCCTGATACCGATCCGGATACAACTGCTTCAACTGCGCCACTTTCGGCATGTCGTTGATCACGATGTACGGATACGTCGGGTGCTCGGTGAGGAAGTCCTGGTGGTAGTCCTCGGCCGGGTAGAAACCGTTGTAGGTTTCCAGTTTGGTGACGATGGGTTTGTTGAACAAATGCGCGGCGTCGAGTTGGGCGATGTAGGCCTGGGCGACGCGTTGCTGTTCCTGATTTTCCGGGAAGATTGCCGAGCGATATTGGGTGCCGCTGTCCGGGCCCTGACGGTTGAGTTCCGTAGGGTTATGCGCCACCGAGAAGTAGATTTGCAGCAGGGTGCCGTAGGTGACTTGAGTCGGGTCGAAGGTGACTTCGACGGACTCGGCATGCCCGGTATCGCCTTCGCTGACCTTCTCGTATTCAGCCGTATTGGCGGCGCCACCGGCATAACCTGACACGGCTTTCTTCACGCCGTTGACATGCTGGAACACACCCTGGACGCCCCAGAAACAACCGCCCGCGAAGACTGCTGTTTCGCTGTGGGCCTGGGTGGTTTCGTCAAGGGTAGGTGGCGGGATGATCACGGCGTCTTCAGAGCCACCCAAAGAGAATGCCGAGCATTGGCCGATAACGCTGGCCGCCGCCAGGCCCAGTAAGGTACGGCGCCAGGTGAATAGGTTTTTCATGGGGCTGACTCCTTAGAAAATGAGGTCACTATCAACCAAACGTGAAGGCATACGCCGACACGCCCGGGTCGAGAAATTCGATGCTGAAGGTGCGGTCCGTGACACCACCGGACTGGCGCACCAATTGATACAAGCGTTGTTCGGTCACACTGCCGCTGCCATCGGGGGCGACGTCAGAGCCGTGGGCGTCAGCCGGTGCCTTGCCGTCGATCAAGACTTTGAAACGCACCGGCTTACCGTCAGCGCCAGGCCCCAGCACCAGATGCAGATCACGCGCATGGAAGCGGTAGACGATGCGGCTGGCCGGCGCGCTGGCCGTGGCTCGCTCAGCCCCGACATTCCATTGGCCGCCCAGACTCCAGTTATTCAGGGCCAGTTGAGCTGGAGGGTTGTAGGTCGTCACTTTGTCCGCCACGAAGCTTTTTTCAGGGACGAAATTCTCGGCACGCTGATAGCCGACGTAGGTTTCCGGGGACTGGACTTCATTCATATCCGGGGCGAGTTGCACACCCTCCGCGCTGGCATTGATCAGGCCGTCGGCGACCGTGGTGGCCCCGGCTTCCTTCAGCAATTGCTGGATCACCCGCTCCGACTCGGCGTACTCGCCCTCGCCAAAGTGGTGATAACGAATGCGTCCCTGGGCGTCAGCAAAGTAGTGCGCCGGCCAGTATTCGTTGTTGAAGGCACGCCAGATTTTGTAATCGTTATCGATGGCCACCGGGTAGTTGATGCCCAGGTCTTTCATGGCTTTGGTGACGTTGCCGACATTGCGCTCGAAGGCAAACTCCGGCGCATGCACGCCGATCACCACCAGCCCTTGATCGCGATACTTCTCGGCCCAGGCTTTGACATACGGCAGGGTGCGCAGGCAGTTGATGCAGGAATAGGTCCAGAAATCCACCAACACGACTTTGCCCTTCAACGCCTCGGCGGTCAGCGGTGGCGAGTTGAGCCATTGCACGGCGCCATCCAGCGGTGGGAGATTGCCTTCAACCGGCAATGTGCCTGGGGTTTTATCAGCGACTTGCATCGCGCCGCCAGCAGCCGGGATCGGCTCGCTGTTGTTCGGTGATTTACCGGCCAGTCGCCCAACCAGCGCTTGTTCGATACCACCGGTGGAAGCCGTCGAAACCCGCGCCAGAATCCCGGTGTCGAGCCCCAGCGCAATCGCTGCCACACCGGCCAGCATCATCGCGCCAAGCCCTTTGCGCACCCACTCACCAGCGCCAATCGAGCGCTTCATCGCCGCGAACACTTTGCCGCCCAGCAACAGCGCCACAGCCAAGGAAGTTGCGGCACCGGCGGCGTACGCCAGCAGCAACAACGTGGTGCCGATACTCGCCCCTTGCAGCGCCGCACCGGTCAGCACCAGCCCCAGAATCGGCCCGGCGCACGGCGCCCACAGCAGGCCCGTGGCAACGCCGATCAGGAACGAAGCGCCGGGACGCGGCCGGGCATCGGCACCCGCGACTTCCGACAACCGACTGCCCGCCGCGACCAGCGGACGGGTCAAACGATCAGCCAGTTTTGGCAGCAACAGTGTCAGGCCGAACAGTGCGACGAACACCAATGCGAGCCAGCGACCGTACTGATTAAGCTGCACGACCCAGCCGCCGCCCACGGCCGCCAACGTGGCGACGAGCGCGAAGGTCATCGCCATCCCCACCAACAGCGGCAAGCCACTTTTCACAAACGGCTGCCCGGTGCGCGCGAAGACGAACGGCAATACCGGCAGGATGCACGGGCTGACAATCGTCAGCACACCACCGAGATAAGAGAGAACCAGAAGCCACATAGCGTCGACCTGCAACAAGTGAGAGAAAGTAAGTGCCTTCGGATCAAGCTGTCAGTGGCTTGAAGGTCATCGCCAGGCCATTCATGCAGTAGCGCAGGCCAGTCGGTTTCGGTCCATCGTCGAAGACATGGCCCAGGTGCCCGCCGCAACGCCGGCAGTGAACCTCTTCGCGCAACACGCCAAATGAGCGGTCCTGACGCGTGGCCACAGCCTTGTCCAGCGGTGCCCAGAAGCTCGGCCAACCGGTGCGACTGTCGAACTTGGTGTCCGATGAAAACAACGCCAGATCACACCCGGCGCAGGCGAACGTGCCCGCCCGATGTTCGTTGTTCAATGGGCTGCTGTAGGCCCGTTCGGTGCCTTCTTCGCGCAGGATTTCGTACTGCTCGGCGCTGAGCAGGGTGTGCCATTCGCTGTCGGTGTGGGTCACTTCGAAAACCTCCGCCGCGCTGGCCTCGCTGATCAGTGCGGAACTCGCCGCAAATTTTGGCAATACACCGATCACCAGGGCTGCAGCCCCCAGCCCGCCGCTCGTTAGAAGAAATTGTCTGCGTGAAAACATGGCCGTCTCCAAAATTCCAGGTGCCTGTCATGGAACACAGCCTAGGCTTGGGTTGATCGCCAAATCCTCACGGGGAGTTAAACAATTCGTGATAACTCCACCCGAGGAAAACCCGCACAATGTGCCCATTCGCAGCAAAGGATTGAGCTTTATGGAACAGACCAAACGCGTCCTGGTGGTCGAGGACGACCTGCATATCGCCGACCTTATCTGCCTGCATCTACGCGATGAGCAGTTCGAGGTGGTGCATTGCGCCGACGGGGACGAAGGCATGCGCCTGTTGCAGCAAGGAAGCTGGGACGCGCTGATCCTCGACCTGATGTTGCCCGGTGTCGACGGCCTGGAAATCTGCAAACGTGCCCGGGCCATGGCTCGCTACACCCCGATCATTATCACCAGCGCACGCTCCAGCGAACTGCACCGCATCCTGGGTCTGGAACTGGGTGCCGACGATTACCTGGCCAAGCCGTTTTCCATGCTGGAGCTGGTGGCGCGGGTCAAGGCATTGCTGCGGCGGGTCGACGCCATGGCCCGCAACCTGAAGATGGACGCTGGCAGCCTGATCGTCGACGGCCTGTCCATCGACCCGATCACCCGCGAAGTGTCCCTCGACGGTCGACGCCTGGACCTCACGCCGAGGGAGTTCGACCTGCTGTATTTCTTCGCCCGCCAACCGGGCAAGGTGTTTTCGCGCATGGACCTGCTCAACGCCGTGTGGGGCTACAGCCACGAAGGCTACGAACACACGGTCAACACCCACATCAATCGCCTGCGGGCCAAGATCGAAACCGATCCGGCACAACCGGTGCGCATCCTCACGGTGTGGGGACGCGGTTACAAATTCGCGGCATCCGAGGACCAGCCATGAGAATGACCCTGACTCAGCGCCTGTCCCTGGTGTTCGCCGTGTTGCTGCTGGTGTGCTGCGGCACCTCGGCATGGATGCAGGTGCGCTCCAACCAGATGCATGAGCTGGAAGTGGTGCAAGGGTTATCCCGGGACCTGGCCCAGCACATCGCCCACGACACCGTGCTGATGGACGCCAAGGGGCTGATGCCGAATGCCGTGCGCGATCTGTTCAGCCAACTGATGCTGGTCAACCCGAGTGTCGAGGTCTATCTGCTCGACAGCCAGGGCCGTATTGTCGGCAGCGCCGCACCGGAAGGACGGATACGTCGCAACCAAGTCGATCTGCAGCCGATCCAGCATCTGCTCAAGGGCGATGCCCTGCCGATTCTCGGGGACGACCCGCGCAGCGTCGATGGCCGCAAGGTCTTCAGTGCCGCGCCGTTGCAGGTCGACGGCAAACCGGCTGGCTATCTGTATGTGGTGCTGCTCAGCGAAGAACATGACCGCTACGCCGAACGCGGCGCCACCAGCGCCGCGCTCAATACGGCCCTGCTCTCCATCGGTCTGGTGGCGCTGCTGTGCCTGATTGCCGGCCTCACAGCCTTTGCCTTGATCACCCGGCCGTTGCGACGCCTGACCGAAACCGTCAGCCAGTTCGACATCGATGGCGTACCGGTCACGCCGCCGACCTCGGCCCCGGTCGAAAAAGCCGCCAGCCACGATGAGATTGCGGTGCTCGACGCCGCGTTCCGGCAGATGCAAACCCGCCTCAGTGAACAGTGGCGCTCGCTGACCCGCCAGGATCAGGAACGCCGCGAACTGGTGGCGAACATCTCCCACGACCTGCGCACGCCCCTGGCCTCGCTGCACGGCTATCTGGAAACGTTGTCACTCAAGGACGCCACGCTCTCCCCCGCCGACCGACGTCGCTACCTGGGCATCGCCCTGGACCAAAGCCGCAAGGTCGGTGGCCTTGCGCAATCGCTCTTGGAATTGGTGCGGCTGGAACACGGTTTTGTGCAACCGGTACTGGAACGCTTTTCCATGACCGATCTGGTGCAGGATATTTTCCAGAAATTCGAACTCACCGCCGAAGCGCGCCAGGTCGAACTCAAGGCAACCTTCGCCCCCAACGTTTCCGCCGCCTGCGCCGACCTGGGGCTGATCGAACGGGTCCTGACCAACCTGTTCGACAATGCCCTGCGCCATACGCCTCAGGGCGGCGAAATCGAACTCAGCCTGCGACCTCAAGGCTCGTTCGTCGAAGTCACCATCAGCGACACTGGCCCCGGCATCGCCGCGGAACTGCGCGAAGGCCTGTTCCTGCGACCGTTCAACATTGGCGGCGCACGGCGTGATGGCGGGCTGGGATTGCGAATCGTGCATCGGATCCTGCAGTTGCATGGCCGTGACATCCAGTTGATCGACGTTCCGGGACGCGGCGCAACTTTTCGCTTCACATTGCCGGTGGACGAACAAACAGCCGAGCAAGGCGTGGTTCGCTCGATGAATCTGAATTCGCCAGGGAAATAGTCGAGCGCTACCGCTATGATCCCGGCACCCATTTTCGGCAAGGACGCTGCGCAATGTTGAACACCCTGCAAAACACTCCGCTATGGGTTTACGGGATTCTTCTGCTGCTTTTCTACTACGGCATCAAAGCCCTGTCCCCAACTCGGGAAGGCAAAACTTCAATGCTGGTCACGCCACCGATTTTGTTGGCGTGGTCGCTTTATTCGCTGAATCTGACGCTCAACCCAACGCTATCGATAAGCAGCTGGATGGTCGCCTTCATTCTGGGAAGTCTCGCAGCGCTGGCAGTCTTTAAGCGTGAAGGCATCGAACTCGACGATCCACAAAGCGGATTGATTATTCCCGGGACTCTGAAAACGATAGTGCTCTACTTGATGTTCTTCGCCGCCAACTATTACTTTGGATATCAGGATGCAGTTCATCCGCTGGATTCGACGCTACCGAAGACACTGATACTCAAAGCGTCGGTCTCCGGCTTCGTCTGCGGGATTCTCAGTGGGCGCGCATTGAAATTCTATCGAATTTTTATGGCGCTCAAGGCTCAGCACCAACCCGTGCGTCTCAGATAAATAGCTCGACGGGGCCAAGACCAGCATCGATCTGGGGATGACCTTGATCGGTGCCCGCTCTCACTCATCCGTCGCAATGACTTACATCTTTGCATCTGCTCTCCGCCTGTCACTTCATCATCTACGTAACAATTAAATTGTCTTCCGAAAAACATGTAGGAAACTTCCCAACGTTCACTTTTACGCTCCGCCCATCGAATTTAAAAAACGCGACCAACGTACAATATAGCCGTGCCTATTAAACAGGCACAAAGCTACCGCACGTGACTTTCCCCTCTTGGCCGCTGTTTTTAAATCATGGAACCTCAATGATATTCAGCTCGACAAAATTCATATTTTTATATCTACCGACTGTTTTCTTTATCTATTTTTTTCTTAATAAAATCCGGTTCATTCTTGCTGGAAAATTATGGCTCGTTGTTGCCAGCTTACTATTCTACGGCTACTGGAGCGTTGCCTATCTGCCTCTGCTGGTCGGTTCGATCACGCTTAACTTCATAATCGGAAAATCTGTTTCCCCTGCGACCCACTTTACACAGCCTGCTATTTCAAAACGAACAATCCTCATTGGTGGCATCGCTATCAACTTGTTGCTACTGGCTTATTTCAAGTATGCGAACTTTTTCATCGACAACCTCAACACAATTTCCGGAACAAGACTGCACCTCGAGCAGCTGATTTTACCGTTAGGCATCAGTTTTTATACATTCACGCAAATCGCATTCCTGGTGGACAGTTATCGGGACAAGGCAAAAGAATACAACTTCATCAATTATGCATTATTCGTTACTTTCTTCCCTCATCTCATCGCCGGCCCGATACTGCACCACAAGGAAATGATGAATCAGTTCCAGTCTCGCTGGACGATCACGGTTCGCTACAAAAACGTTCTGATGGGCTTATTTATTTTCAGTATCGGCCTTTTCAAAAAAGTCATGATCGCCGACACATTTGCCATATGGGCAGACGCAGGATTTGCCGGTGGTGAACCTCTGGATTTCGTCAGCGCCTGGACCACCAGCCTGTCATACACCTTTCAGTTGTACTTTGACTTCAGTGGGTACTGCGACATGGCCATCGGCGCCGCCCTGATGTTCAACATCTGGCTGCCGATCAACTTCAACTCTCCCTATAAATCGCTGGATATCCAGGATTTCTGGCGTCGTTGGCACATGACCTTAAGTCGTTATCTGCGAGATTATCTTTACGTGCCGCTGGGTGGCAATCGCTGCTCCCAACCCCGTCTTTATCTCAATCTGATGATCACATTTGTTCTGGGGGGGTTATGGCATGGTGCCAGTTGGATGTTTGTCATTTGGGGGGCGCTGCATGGAAGTGCACTGGTAGTAAATAGACTCTGGCGACAGTCGGGGATGCGCCTACCCATCTGGATTGCGTGGCTTGTAACTTTTTTGTTCGTGAACTTCACCTGGGTATTTTTCAGGGCGAACTCGCTGCAGGACGCTGCCCGAGTGTTGCACGGTATGTTCGATGTCAGCTCAATTCATAGCGAATCCGCCGGTGGTTTACCCACTTGGAAGTTCACATGGGGCGGCCACTTTTCGGATCGTCTGATCGAGATACTTCCTATGAGTGTGGCCGCCAATTGGGCGCCCATTCTAATGATTGCCGCCGCGCTGTTCATCATCCGCCAAAAGAACTCCTTCGACCTCACCGTAAACGCCGGACTTGGATGGACAAAAATATTCTGGATGTTGGCGCTATTTAGCATTGCGCTTTATTCGACCATCCAGAGTACCAGTACCGTATTTCTATACTTCAACTTCTAACCGGTGCTGATCATGAAGAAAAAACTCTGTGCATTCCTGGCTGCAATATCACTAGTCCTGCTAGTTGTTCCGAGCATAAATCTGTACCACGCGCTCGCTACACAAAACAGCGAAAAATGGTGGAAGCGCAAAGTGCTATACAACATGGACTTCATCCTCCCGACGCTCAGCAAGATCGTCTACCCAATGGGATTCTCGATTGATCCTGAACGAACGATCATAGGCAAAGACGGATGGTTGTATTTGGGCGACGCTTACACAGACTCAATAACAGCTAAACGTACCGGATTCACCCTCAATGATATAAACACCCTGGAAAAGATAGCCAAGTCCGCAGCATCCTGGAATAGCTGGCTCAAGAGTCATGGTGTACAAGCATTCCACATTATTCTGGGACCGGACAAAGACTCCATTTACCCGGAATATTTACCGCTATGGTCAAGGCATGCGCCTCAATCCTTGACGGATGCCTTACTCAATCGTGTACAAGCCGATATTTACGTAAATCCTGCCACTCGACTCAAGCAAGAGAAAAACAGCCATGCAGGCTCGCTTTACTACAAGACAGATACGCACTGGAACAATCTCGGCGCCTGGCTAGCCTTTGATGAGTTCTCAAAACAGCTGGCAACCACACACCCCGAACTTGAGTGGCTTCGGCCTCCCGAAGGAAAACTCTCAAGCATCGTGCAGCGCCAGGGCGGTGACCTGGCAGGTTTTCTACGAATTCAAAGCGCTCTGGCGGATCATGAGGTCATATTGGACCTCCCTGAATACGCCATCCCTATCGAACACTATGATTTCGAATCAGGCATTCTAGCCTTTGCAGGACAGAACGATCCTGTGGCGGCCCCAATGGCGCCCCTTCTGGTGAAATCGAAACAGGCACTGAATACTAAAAAAGTGTTGTGGCTACGCGACTCATTCGGCACGGCCATGGCACCCTTCATGGCCGCCACCTTCAGCGACACTCTTCAGGTGCATTACCGGGCCCTGAAGCCGGGGGCGCTCGCAGAGTTGGTTGAACGCTACCGACCCGACTACGTGTTTATCACGGCCGTCGAGCGAGACTCCCGTGGTGCATTCTTCCAGACGCTGGCCCCGGGCGATGATTAAAACAGGTGGTAATGCACCGGCTATCGAGAGCGGCACAGACCGGATTTTTTCCCCCGCTCACCGGTTCATTCGTGACAACGCCGCCTCGGTCCAATAGATTAGGCGGCCTGAAAAGGCCAAGCGCTTTCTCGCCTCAACTCAAGTTAAAAGAAGTAGTGAAATTTCAATGTCCGATTCCAACACCGCTGAATCCGTAGTCACCTTGTCGTCCAAAGCGGAATACGAAAACTCCATCAATCTTTCACAGCACGTGCCCCAGGCCAAGACCATCAGCGAGATGGTCCTGGACGCTTTCCAGTCCACCCGGGAAAGCGATCAGATCCGCGAGTTGCGCGTCGCGATTCGCCAGGCGCACGACAGCTTCGACGACGATAAAGCCTATGAACTGATGGGCGAACTCAAGCAACTCAAGGATGCCGAAGCCTCTGACATTGCCGCCCTGGAAGACCTGAGCAGCAAATTCCCGATCAGCCGCATTCTGTCCAGCTTCAAGGACGACCCGGCATTTCAGGAAATCGTCTACGGCCTGGCGTTGAAGGTGCTGAACCAGACGCATCAAGCCATCAGCAACCCGAGCAGTGGCAAGAGCAAGACGGCTCGCGCGAAGAAAGAAGTCGAAGTGTTCACCATCAGCAAGGATGGCGTGAACGTCACCCTGCCGCTGCGCACGCCTCGCTCGCGCATGAACGTTGACCGTGAAGCCCTGGAATTCCTCGGTTTCACCTTTGTCGGCGAAGGTGAAGAAGCGGAGCTGGAAAGCGAAACCTTCCTGGACAATGCCGGGACGGAACAAGCGGTCAACCGCAAGAACATCATCACTGCGCTGCAGCAGCAAACTGCGTTTGACGGTTACAGCATCACCGCGCAGTAACATGACTTAGCGGTACTGCAAAACCAAAAGCCCCGTTCTGAGATTCAGCGCGGGGCTTTTTGTTGTCGGGCATAAAACGTTACGGCGACGAAGGACGTAACGCCACGATCATGTCCATCTCGACTGCCGCATTCTTCGGTAGTTGATAAACGCCGATTGTCGTTCGCGTATGTTTCCCGGCATCACCCAATACATGCTTGAATACATCGGAGGCACCATTGGCCACTTCGCTCAGGTCAGCAAAGTCGGCCGTGGACTTTACATACACCGTGATACGTAACAGCGTCTTGATTTTATCCAGCGAACCAATGGTGTCGACAATCAACGCCAGGCCACGCATCGCACTGATGCTGGCGGCGACTTGAGCATCCGCCAAGGTCAGTTCAAGGCCTACCCTGCCCGGATACTGGACCTTGCCGTGCTTACGCGGCACCAGACCACTGACATACAGTTCATTGTCGTGCCGTACCAGCGGCTCGAAATGCCAACCGATGGTGCTCTCGCCATAGATGTCGTAATCAAGTTCTTCTGCCAAGGCGATGAAGCGTTCATCGCAAGTCATGTGGCCCGTCATTTCCCCCTACCCCACCTCTGTAACGATCCATTAACAACCCTGATTTTTGACAGATTAGCCCAAGGTAGCCTTTCGCCACGACCTTGAATGAAAAAGCCCCGCGCTTCTTTCGAAGGCGAGGCTATTTAATACGTGATTACTACGACACCTAAGGTTCCAGCGCCACGATCATATCCACTTCTACCGGGGCATTTTTCGGCAACTGATACACACCGACAGTGGTGCGGGTATGTTTACCGGCATCGCCCAGCACATGGGTAAAGACATCCGACGCACCGTTGGCCACTTCACTGAGATCAACGAAATCAAAGGTGGATTTGACATGCACGGTGATACGAATCAGCGATTTGATTTTATCCAGCGAACCTACGGCATCCATGATCAGCGCCAGGGCGCGAATGGCACTGATGCTGGCGGCGGCTTGGGCATCCGCCAGGTTGAGTTCCAGACCCACCCGGCCGGGGTACTGGATTTTGCCGTTCATGCGCGGCACCAGGCCGCTGACGTACAGTTCATTCCCATGCCAGACCAGCAGGGAGTAATGCCCGCCGGCGGTGTTCTCGTCGTAGATGTCGAAGCCGTGCTCCTTGGCCAGCTCGATAAAGCGTTCGTCACGGGTGGTTGGCTTGTTCATTGACAGCACCTTCTAGATCAATCATGCGAAACACGCCTTCGAGGGTAGGCACAGACGCTTGCCTTGAGCAGAGCAAGTTCGTATAGAATCCAGCGAACTTTACTGCCAGGGAGACCAGTAAAATGCAGGCTCAACGCGCGGTCATCGCCGCCATCGAGTTCCAGCCAGGCGTGCCGCTGGTGCAACAGATCGTCGAGCAACTGTCGATCGCCATCAGCCAGGGTGGGCTGCCCCACGGTGCCAAACTGCCGCCGATTCGCGAACTCGCCGAGCTGTTGAATGTGGGCAAGTCCACGGTGGTCGATGCTCTCGACCACTTGCGGGCCAAGGGTCTGGTGGTGTCGCGCCAAGGTTCGGGGCATTACGTGCATCGTTCCAGCACCACGATCCCGGTTGAGCCCGGCCCGGACTTCCAACCGCAGGACACCCTCAGCATCGTCCGTCGTGCCGTACTGCTGGATAACGGCGCCCTGCGCCCCGGCTGCGGATTCCTGCCCTCCTCCTGGCTGCCCGCCGAAGAGCTGCTCAAAGCCGTGCGCGGCACCCTGCGCGCCACCGCTCTGCGCATGGGCGAATATGGCGTCACGGGCGGTTACCTGCCATTGCGTCAGGCGTTGCGGGTCAAACTGTCGACGTTCGGCATCGACGTGCCGGTCGAGCAGATCATCACCACCGCCAACACCATGCAGGCCGTTGACCTGCTGATGCGTCTGCTGATCAAGCCTGGCGACACGGTGCTGCTCGACGATCCGTGCTACTTCAACATGCACACCAACCTCGCGCTGCATGGCGCCAAGGTCATCACCGTTCCGCGTACCTGCGAAGGCCTGGACCTGGAGGCCTTCGAGCAAGCGCTGATCGCGCACAAACCCGTGCTGTACCTGACCAACAGCACACTGCATAACCCGACCGGGCACTCGTTCTCCCCGGCCCAGGTGTATCGTCTGATGGAGCTGAGCCACCGCTACGGCTTCCACATCGTCGAAGACGATTTATATGGCGACCTGCAGCAACGCCGCACACCGCGTCTGGCGGCAAGCGGTGTGGACAACGTGAGTTACGTGTCCGGGTTCTCCAAGACCCTGACGGCCAACAGCCGGGTCAGCTATGCCGTGCTGTCGCCGCAACTGGCGGCACGCCTGATCACTCTGAAAATGGCCTGCGGCGGCGTCACCTCGGAATTCGCCGAGCAGATTACCTGCACGATGCTCAGCAATGGCAGCTACGCCAAACATACGCGGCGCACCGTGGATCGGTTGTATGAGTCGAGTAGCCGCGTGGCGCGCTGGTTGGTGGAGGCCGGTTGTTCCGTGTCCTCCCTACCCGGTGAAGGACTGTTTATCTGGACGCGATTACCGGAGGGCTTACATGCCGAAACCCTGGCGCGTAAAGGTCTGGAAAACGACCTCGTGCTGGCGCCTGGAACCCTGCTCAGCAAATCCCCTGAGGCGAGCCAGTTCATGCGATTCAACGTGGCGCACAGCGATAACGCCCAAGTTCGCGAGCGGTTTTTGCGGTTGCTTGATCGCTAGGTTTTCCTGATACACCGTGGCGCGGCCTTCGCGAGCAGGCTCGCTGCCACAGGGGATCAGCGCCGGGCATGAAATGGGTGGCAACGCCGATCCAATGTGGGAGTGAGCCTGCTCGCGAAAGGGCCGACTCGGTCCATTAAAAAACCCCAATAAAAAACCCCGCTCTTCTTTCGAAGGCGGGGCTTCTATTATTTCGCCATTCAACTCAAACGGCGCCCAGCCGCTCAACCATGTCAGGAAATTTTTCCACCAGTCTGATCAACAAGGCAGCCTGAGCATTGGGCTTCGACTTTTCCTGTTCCCAGTTCCTCAAGGTACTGGGGCTGGTTCTGATCCTTTTGGCAAAAACGGCTTGGGACATATGTAGCTTTTCCCGCAGCGCGACAATTTCTTGCGCACCGACCTCGGGAGCAGGCTTATCCTCCACCGTAGTGTTGCGCAGCGTAATCTTGCCTTCGCGTTGAGCCGCCATCTCATCAACGCCCTGCATTAACTCTGCAAACAGGTCGCGCTTTTTCATCAGGTACCTCGTACTTTCAACTCTGTATCTATGGCTTTTTTGAGCGCCTTCTCTTGATCGGCACTCAAATTTTCAAGCTCATCTTTGTCATAAATTGCAAACATCCAGAACTGGCCATCATTCATAAGCCAATAATAGAAATACTGTTCGGATGGGAAACTATAGGCAACTTGCTTATAGATTGGCAAGCGAGCATTCACTCTCCAGACGAACCGTCCGTGAGACTTTCTTGACCGGCCTTCGCGAGCAGGCTCGCTCCCACAGGGGGTCAGCGTCGGGCATGAAACTGGTGGCAACGCCGATCCGATGTGGGAGTGAGCCTGCTCGCGAAAGGGCCAACTCGGTCTACTAAAAGAAACCCAATAAAAAACCCCGCTCTTCTTTCGAAGGCGGGGTTTTTCAATTCAGCAGCTAAACCTCAAGGCGCGTAAGTCAGCAACAGCTCACTCGGCACTTTGAAGTCCAGCGACATCATCACGCTCAACGCGGTAATGGTGAAGATCGAGAACACGAACAGCTTGCGTGCCCAGACCGTGTCATCCACTGCCTTGTAGCCGGTCCAGGCCATGTACAACCAGTACATGCCCATGGCCGCGGCGACGGCGAGGTAGCTCATGCCGGCGTAGCCGCTGAAGGTCAGCATCAGGGTCGCGACCAGGAATGCCAGGATGTAGAGCAGGATGTGCTTCTTGGCGACCTGGATCCCGCGCTTCACTGGCAACACCGGAATCGATGCGGCCAGGTAATCGTTGAAGCGGAAGATCGCGATGGCGTAGGAATGCGGCATCTGCCACAGGCTGAACATCACCAGCAGGGTCAGCGCGGCCATGTCGAAGCTGTTGGTCACGGCGACGTAACCAATTACCGGAGGCATGGCGCCCGACAGACTGCCCACCAGCGTGCCGTGAACCGACTTGCGCTTGAGGTACAGGCTGTAGAAGCCGACGTAGATGACGAAACCGATCACCGCAAACAGCGCAGCCAGTGGATTCGCCACCTTGTACAACAGTGCAACGCCAGCGATACCGAGGACGGTCGCGTAGACCAGGGCCAGTTTCAGGGAGATCAAGCCCTGGACCAGCACCCGGTTCTTGGTGCGTTCCATCTTCAGGTCGATGTCGCGGTCGATGCAGTTGTTGAACACGCAACCGGAAGCCACCACCAGGGACGTGCCGATCATGGCGGCCAGGAAGATGGCCAGATCGACATGCCCTTTCGAGGCCAGGAAAAATCCGCCTGCCACAGAAAGCACGTTACCGAAAATGATCCCCGGTTTGGTGATTTGGATAAAGTGCTTAAAGGACATCCGGACTTTCCTCAGTGCGCCATCATGACGGTGTGGATGCTGAACATGATCCACAGCGACAAGCCAACCAACAGGACGATCACCATCGCAGCGAACACAAACGCAATCACGTTGTTACGCTGGGCGGCGGAGCGGTCCAGGTGGAGGAAGTACACCAGGTGAACGAGCACCTGGATCACTGCGAAGGCCAGTACGATCCACAGCGTCCAGACTTTCGGCAGCGATGGGTACATCACCAGGCCGAATGGAATGATCGTCAGGATCACCGACAGGATGAAGCCGATGGCGTAGGACTTTACGCTGCCGTGACCGGCGTCGTGGCTGTCGTGGGAATGAGCGTTAGCCATTACAGAGTCCCCATCAGGTAAACAACGGTGAATACGCAGATCCAGACCACGTCCAGGAAGTGCCAGAACAGGCTCAGGCAGCTCAGGCGGGTCT
The DNA here is from genome assembly GCF_024296925.1 of Pseudomonas nunensis. Classification (NCBI taxonomy): domain Bacteria; kingdom Pseudomonadati; phylum Pseudomonadota; class Gammaproteobacteria; order Pseudomonadales; family Pseudomonadaceae; genus Pseudomonas; species Pseudomonas nunensis. Next base: position 159,928 of record NZ_CP101125.1, on the reverse strand, counting down.
TGTTGGTCGACGTCAGGCCATGTTTGTTGACCTGATACATCATGATCGCCATCCAGATCAGACCGCTGGTCACGTGCAGACCGTGGGTGCCGACCAGGGTGAAGAACCCGGACAGGAAGCCGCTGCGGCTAGGGCCGAAGCCTTCGGAGATCAGCTTGTGGAACTCGTTGATCTCCATGCCGATGAAGCCCAGGCCGAACAGGAAAGTGATGGCCAACCAGCCCAACACTGCTTTCTTGTTGCCCTTGAACAACGCCAGCATGGCGAAGCCGTAGGTGATCGAGCTGAGCAACAGGCAGGCGGTTTCGCCCAGCACGTATGGCAGCTCGAAGATGTCGTGGCCCGACGGGCCACCCGCTACGTTGTTAACCAGTACCGCGTACACCGCGAAGATCGACGCAAACAAAATGCAGTCGGTCATCAGGTAGAGCCAGAAACCGAATACGGTCATCTCGCCCGAGTCGTGGTGATGGTCATCGTGCCCATGTTCATCGACATGGGTGTGTCCAGCATTGGTCACTAAGTTCGACATGGTTTAAGCCTGTTCCAACGAGGTTTCAACACGGGTGGCGCCAGCCGGGATTTTCCCTGCCGCTACCAGACGCTTGTGCTGCTCGGCTTCGATGCGCTCGATCACGTCGACCGGCACCATATAGCCCTGGTCATCACGGGCAGCATGGATAACGAAGTAGATCACGGTACCGGCGAGGCCGAAGATGGCCATCCACCAGATGTGCCAGATCATCGCGAAACCGAACACGGTCAACAGAGCACCCATGACCAGACCGGTCGCGGTGTTGTTTGGCATGTGGATCGGCTCGTACTTGGCCGGAGTCTGGTACGCAGTACCGTTTTCCTTGGCTTCAGTGAACGGGTCGATGCCTGGCGCTTTCGGCAGTACCGCGAAGTTGTAGAACGGCGGTGGCGACGAGGTCGACCATTCCAGGGTATGGGCATTCCACGGATCGCCGTGCTCGCACATGTTCTCTGGCTTCTTGCGGTCACGCACACTGACGTACAGCTGGATCAACTGGCAGGCAATACCGACGGCGATCATGACCGCGCCGAACATTGCAACGTGCAGGTAAGGCACCCACTCAGGGTTGGTAGTGGCGTTCAGACGACGGGTCATGCCCATGAAGCCCAGTGCATAGAGCGGCATGAACGCGACGAAGAAGCCCGAGATCCAGAACCAGAACGCTGCCTTGCCCCAACCTTCGTGCAGCTTGAAGCCGAACGCTTTAGGGAAGAAGAAAGCGAAACCGGCGATGTAGCCAAATACTGCGCCGCCGATGATCACGTTGTGGAAGTGAGCGATCACGAACAGGCTGTTGTGCAGTACGAAGTCAGCACCCGGGATGGCCAGCAGTACGCCGGTCATGCCGCCGATGGCGAAGGTCACCATGAAGCCCAGGGTCCAGAGAACCTGGCTGGTGAACTGCAGACGACCGCGATAGATGGTGAACAGCCAGTTGAATAGCTTCACCCCCGTCGGAATCGAGATCAGCATCGTCGCCAGCCCGAAGAAGGCGTTGACGCTGGCACCCGAACCCATGGTGAAGAAGTGGTGCAGCCAGACCATGAAGCCCAGGATCGAGATCGCGCCCGAGGCGTAGATCATCGAGTGGTGGCCGAACAGACGCTTGCCGGAGAAGGTCGAGATGACTTCAGAGAAGACCCCGAACGCCGGCAGAATCAGGATGTAAACCTCGGGGTGACCCCAGGCCCAGAACAAGTTGACGTACATCATTGGATTGCCACCAAGTTCATTGGTGAAAATGTGGAAATCCATGTAACGGTCGAGGGTCAGCAGTGCCAGGGTAGCGGTCAGGATCGGGAACGAAGCCACGATCAGGACGTTGGCCCAGGTGCAGGTCCAGGTGAAGATCGGCATGTCCATCATTTTCATGCCTGGAGTACGCATCTTCAGCACGGTCGCCAGGAAGTTAACCCCGGTTAGCGTTGTCCCCAGACCCGATAGCTGCAGGGCCCAGATGTAGTAGTCCACACCAACGCCCGGGCTGTAGCCCAGTTCCGACAGCGGTGGATACGCAACCCAACCGGTACGGGCGAATTCGCCGACACCCAAGGACACGTTTACCAGCACAACGCCGGACACCAGCAGCCAGAAGCTCAGGGAGTTCAGGAACGGGTAGGCAACGTCACGGGCTCCGATCTGCAGCGGCACTGCAAGGTTCATCAGGCCGGTGAAGAATGGCATCGCCATGAAGATGATCATGATCACACCGTGGGCGGTGAAGATCTGGTCATAGTGTTCAGGAGGCAGGTAGCCAGGCGAACCCTCGGTGGCCAGGGCCAGCTGGGAACGCATCATGATGGCGTCGGCAAAGCCGCGCAGCAGCATGACCATGGCGACGATGATGTACATCACGCCGATTTTCTTGTGGTCGACCGACGTCAGCCACTCGGTCCACAGGTAGGTCCACTTCTTGAAATAGGTGATCAGCCCGAATACCGCCAGACCACCGAGCGCGATCATGGCGATGGTAATCATCACGATCGGTTCGTGGAACGGGACCGCTTCCCAACTTAATTTACCAAACATCGTTTACTCCTCTGCCCCGGCAGCTGAATGCGAACTCATGTCCATCCCTTCCATGGCGGCCATTTCGTGCTCTTTTTTCTCGTGATGCATTGGCGCGCCCGGTTTCATGCCTTCGTACTTGTCGACGATGATCTGGAACAGGTTTGGCGTGAACGAGGAATAGAGCTCGACTGGGTTGTTCTGGCTTGGTTTGGAAAGGGCTTCGTATTCAGCTTTTTCCAGCTGTTTAGGTGCCTTCTTGACATCACTGACCCAGGCATCGAAATCCGCCTGGGAAGTGGCGATAGCTTTGAACTTCATGCCGGTGAATCCCGCGCCGCTGTAGTTGGCGGAGATACCGTCGAATTCAGCGTTCTGGTTGGCAATCAGGTGCAGCTTGGTTTCCATGCCCGCCATCGCGTAGATCTGGCCACCCAGGCCCGGGATGAAGAACGAGTTCATCACGGTGTCGGAGGTGATTTTGAAATTGATTGGCGTGTTGGCCGGGAACACCAGTTTGTTAACGGTGGCGATGCCTTGTTCCGGGTAGATGAACAGCCACTTCCAGTCCATCGAGACCACTTCAACGGTGATCGGCTTGACGTCGGATTCCAGCGGCTTGTACGGGTCCAGTGCGTGGGTCGAAATGTAGGTCACATAACCCAGGGCAATGATGATCAGGACCGGAACAGCCCACACCGCGATTTCGATCTTGGTGGAGTGCGACCACTTGGGCGCGTACACCGCGTCCGGGTTGGTAGCGCGATATTTCCAGGCGAACAGGAACGTCATGACGATGACCGGCACAACGACCAACAGCATCAGCAGCGTTGCGGTGATGATCAGGTTTCGCTCATCCAGGCCGACCTGGCCCTTGGGGTCGAGCAAGGTCATGTTGCAGCCTGACAGCAGCAACGTGCCGAGCAGCGGCAATAAGCCTAGTAGTCTGGGGTACCTGTTTTTACTCATCTCACGACCTCTAAAGCAGCTTGCGCAATGCAGTTGGGTTTTGATCGCCAACACTTCACCCTGCCAAGGGTTGGCATTTTTCTTGGATTGAATAAGGGCTGCCCGTCGCGCGTCAGACGCTGTTCGACAAATCCTGGGCTAGCGGTGAGTTCTTATTCGAATTCGTGGTCAAAGGCCTTGTTACAGACCAATTCCATTTGGTGCGGATAGTCGGAAAGGCACCGACACCTGGGAGTCGCATAAAGCCGTTAAGCCTCTCGACACCCTATTTTGCTCAGACGAGAGCAGCGCCGGGAATTCAGTGCGGGCGATTGTAGATACGTCGCCGCCCATAAACCATGTCTCATCCCGAAATAATTTTTATCCGATCCAGCAACAATCATTAACGGATTTTGCAAAAGTTCGGCATGGTATCGAAATTAATTCTCAACAAAAACACCAAAATTTGTGGGGCTAAGACCCGCAGTTCAGACAGCCTTCATGGCACCCTGCCTTCTGCCACCCCCTTCAAAGCCCCGATAAGCAAGGGGTCTGGCGATTCGCCGAGGCCTGTTAAAACTGCCTGATACACCATGAAGATGAACAAATGGGCAGCGGCTCAAACGAGGTCATTTCGTTGCTTAGCTATGCACCAATTCAGCTCTTTGAAATGCCCTGCGACACTCTGGCTGTGACAACATGTCGCACACGTTGCGCACCCTTGGCTGTCGCACATCACGGTCTGTTTACCTGAGCTCTGAAATGCAAAACGCCCCGGCCCTCTATAAGGAGGACCGGGGCGTTTTTGTTACGTACGGCGGGTTAGCGCAGCGCCTTGCGGTTACGCGAGACCAGCAGCGGCACGAGGATCACCACCAGTACAAACGACGCCAGCGCCCACTGTGCCAACGACAGGCCGAGGATCGGCGGATACGGCGTGTCACAGAAGCCATCGACCTGAAAGCCCAGCGGGAAGATCTTCGCCAGCGGCAGGCCGTCGACAATTGGTTGCAGCACATCAACGCCACAGCTGACCGCCGGATAGAACTGCGTGTAGACGTGATGCCCGGCCACAGCGACGCCACCCAGCGCACAGATCACCACCAGCACCTCGAACACGGTGAGGCTGCGACGGGTGCGCATGGCCGCACCGATGAACGCGAAGATGGCGATCAGCAACAACGCATAACGCTGCAGGATGCACAGCGGGCACGGCGCTTCTTCCAACACCACCTGCATGTACAACGCACCACCGATCAGTGCCAGACAGATGATGCCCAGCAGCACCAGATAACGCCGCTCACGGCCCAACCGCATCGTTTCGTCACTCATCGCGTTTCCCTTCTAAATATCGATTGCCGGAAGTCTACACGCTGGCCCGGGCCTTGGAGAGCCTGGCGCGCGCCGGTAGATGTCGGGGAATAGACGACAGGCCGGTTAAGAAGGGATTAATTTTTGATTTGCAAGAATCGGGACTGTGGTGAAGCCATTCGCGAGCAAGCCCGCTCCCACAGGGTCCGGTATGAACACAAATCCTGTGTTCAACCGAAATCCCATGTGGGAGCGGGCTTGCTCGCGAAGCAGGCGACTCGGTATTTAATCGTTATTCAAGCGCCGAAGCCGGCCCAAAGAACTCATAACGACTCTGTTTCTCCGGCACACCCAGCGCTTTCAAATGCCGCTTGATCGCCGCCATAAAGCCTTTAGGCCCAAGGAAATAAGCATCCAGATCGCGCTGTTGCGGCAACCACGCGCCCAGTTGCTCCTGGCTCAACAACCCGACCTTGTCCGCCGCCGGGCTCACGCCGTCATCTTCGGCATAGCAATAGAAGCGCTTGAGCTGCGGATGCCGCTCGGCCAAACCATCGATCCAGTCACGGAACGCATGGACGCTGCCGTTACGCGCGCAGTGAATAAAGTGCACTGGCCGCTCGGTCGCCAGCGCCGCTTCGAGCATCGCCAGGGTTGGGGTGATGCCGACGCCGCCGCTGATCAGCACTAGCGGTTTGTCGCTGGCGGTCAGGGTGAACTCGCCCGATGGCGGGAACAGCTGGATGCTCGAGCCGACATGCAGTTGATCGTGCAAGTGGTTGGAGGCACGGCCACCGATTTCGCGTTTGACGCTGATGCGGTATTGGCCGTTGTCCGAGAGGGACGACAACGAATAGTTGCGACGGATTTCTTCGCCATCCAGGATCAGTTTCATGCCGATGTACTGACCAGGCTCGGCGGCGAGGATCGGACCTTTGTCGGCAGGTTCGAAGTAGAACGAGGTGATTTCCGCGCTTTCCTCGACCTTGGCCGCGACGATGAACTCCCGCGCCCCGCGCCAGCCGCCCGGTGCCTGTTCTTTCTGGTCGTAGATGCTGGTTTCGGCGCCGATCAGGATGTCAGCCAATTGACCGTAAGCCGCGCCCCACGCTGCAATAACTTGCGGGGTAGCGATTTCTTCGCCCAGCACTTCGGCAATCGCACGCAACAGGCAGGTGCCGACAATCGGGTAGTGCTCCGGCAGAATCTGCAGGGCCACGTGTTTGTTGATGATCTTGGCCACCAGATCGCCCAATTGGTCGAGCTGATCGATGTGCCGTGCATACATCAATACACCGTTGGCCAAGGCGCGGGGTTGGTCACCGCTGGCCTGGTGGGCCTGGTTGAACAGCGGGCGGACTTCCGGGTATTCGGAGAGCATCATGCGATAGAAGTGGGTGATCAGCGCTTCGCCACCGCTTTCCAGCAACGGCACGGTGGATTTGACGATGGCACGGTCTTGAACGCTAAGCATTAGGGCGACTCCTGAGCTTCGATTTGAATGCCTTAGGCTTATCAGTTTCCATGCCAACAATTAAAAGCTTAAAAATCAAATACTTGAATTCAACGTAGTCATATCGACACAGGCTGCTTTATAGTCACACCGACTACACGGAGTCACTATGACTGCAAAATCCCTGCTCACCGCCCTGCTCCCTCTGGTCTCGGACCTGTCCCGCGAACTGCCCGAAGGCGAGCGCTATCGGCGCCTGCTTGAAGCCATGCGCGCCCTGCTGCCCTGCGACGCCGCCGCCTTGCTGCGCCTCGATGGCGAATGGCTGGTGCCGCTGGCGGTGGACGGCCTGAGCACTGACACCCTGGGCCGACGCTTCAAGGTCAGCGAACACCCGCGCTTCGAAGCCTTGCTCAGCAGTCCCGGCCCGACCCGTTTCGCCGCTGACAGCGAGTTGCCCGACCCTTACGACGGTCTGGTTGATGGACTCGACGAGCATCTGGAAGTCCACGACTGCATGGGTTGCCCGCTGTTTATAGATGAGCGCCCGTGGGGACTGTTGACCCTCGATGCGCTGGACCCGGAGCGCTTCGAACCGATCGAACTCGACGCCCTGCAAGCCTTCGCCAGCCTCGCCGCAGCGACCGTCAACGCCGCCGAACGCATCGAACGACTGGCTAATCGCGCCGAAGACGAACACCAGCGCGCCGAGGTTTACCGTCAGGCCAGCGGCCAGCAGAACCGCGAAATGATCGGCCAGAGCAAGTCGCACAAACGCCTGGTGGAAGAAATCAGCCTGGTGGGCGGCAGCGACCTGACTGTGCTGATCACCGGGGAAACCGGGGTCGGCAAGGAACTGGTGGCGCAAGCGATTCACGCCGCTTCGCCCCGGGCCGACAAACCGATCATCAGCCTCAATTGCGCTGCCCTGCCGGACACGCTGGTCGAAAGCGAGCTGTTCGGCCATGTGCGCGGCGCGTTCACCGGGGCAACCAGCGACCGTCGCGGTAAATTCGAACTGGCCAACGGCGGCACGCTGTTTCTCGATGAAGTCGGTGAGCTGTCCCTGACCGTGCAGGCCAAGTTGCTGCGAGTGCTGCAAAGCGGTCAGTTGCAACGCTTGGGCTCGGATAAAGAACATCAAGTGGACGTGCGGCTGATCGCGGCCACCAACCGCGACCTCGCTGAAGAGGTGCGCAGCGGTCGCTATCGCGCTGACTTCTATCATCGGCTGAGCGTGTACCCGCTGCTGGTGCCCGCGCTGCGCGATCGCGGGCGGGATGTGCTGCTGCTCAGCGGTTTCTTCCTGGAACAGAACCGCTCGCGCATGGGCCTCAACAGCTTGCGCCTGAACAGCGATGCTCAAGCAGCGCTGCTGGCTTATCAGTGGCCGGGCAACGTGCGAGAGCTGGAACACTTGATCGGCCGCAGCGCATTGAAGGCGCTGGGCAACTGCAAGGAACGGCCGAAAATCCTCAGTTTGAGTGCGGCAGACCTGGATCTACCCCACGACAGCGTCGAACTCCCTGCCGAGCAACCGACTGTCAGCCCTATGCCTTTAGTCTCGGGTGACTTGCGGGCGGCGACCGAGGATTATCAGCGGCAACTGATCAACGCCTGTCTGGAACGCCACCACAACAATTGGGCGAGCGCGGCCCGTGAGCTAGGCTTGGATCGGGCGAATCTGGGGCGCATGGCCAAGCGATTGGGGATGAAGTGACGGCCCTGTAGCAGCTGCCGAAGGCTGCGTTCGAGGACGAAGTCCTCGCCAACCGGGCAAACGCGGTACATCTCAAGCACCGCATGCTCAGGTTTTTACGACTGCTGCGCAGCCGAACGCAGCCTTCGGCAGCTGCTACAGAGGTCGCACTGGTCGCCAATGCGGGTATTTAGCCTAAAGCCTGCCCCCAACAAGTCGATAACCCGGCATCAGTAGATTTTGGCGACTTTTATTCGCCCATCACCTTTCTCCAAAGAAGGTTTTTATGTCCTCCACCAAAGCCCGCGCAGATTCACTTTCGCTTCTTCTGTTTACCTTGCGCAGCGGCAAGCTGATGGCGATCAACCTGCTGAAAGTCAGTGAAATCATCCCTTGCCCGCCGCTGACCAAGCTGCCGGAGTCGCATCCCCACGTCAAAGGCATCGCCACCCTGCGTGGCACGTCGCTGTCGGTGATCGACCTGAGCCGCGCCATCGGCGAGCGACCGCTGGAAGATCCCAACGGTGGCTGCCTGATCGTCACCGACGTCAGCCGCTCCAAACAGGGCCTGCACGTTCAGGCCGTGAGCAAGATCGTGCACTGCCTGACCACCGACATCCGTCCGCCGCCCTTCGGCTCCGGCGGTGTGCGTTCGTACATCACCGGCGTGACCTCGGTCGATGGTGTGCTGGTGCAAGTGCTGGATATCGAAAAAGTCATCCACGGCATCGCCCCGGCACAGATCGAAATGGCCCCGACCGAGCTGAGCATGGAAGACGCCGAAGTCCTCGGCAATGCGCGAATCCTGGTGGTCGATGACAGCCAGACCGCGCTGCAACAATCGGTGCACACCCTGCGCAACCTCGGCCTGCAATGCCACACCGCGCGCAGTGCCAAGGAAGCCATCGACTGCCTGCTGGACCTGCAAGGCACCGCGCAGCAAATCAACCTGATCGTCTCGGACATCGAAATGTCGGAGATGGACGGCTACGCCTTCACCCGCACCCTGCGCGAAACCCCGGACTTCTCGCACCTTTACGTGCTGCTGCACACCTCGCTGGACAGTGCGATGAACAGCGAAAAGGCACGGCTGGCCGGCGCCAACGGGGTACTGACCAAGTTCTCCTCGCCAGAGCTGACCAAGTGCCTGATCGAAGCCGCCAAGGCCGTCGCCGAGCAGGGCCACTGAGTTTGGCCGAGGACTTCTGCTTTCTGATGCGGCGCAACCTCGCAGAGGCTGTGCCGACCATCGCTTGGCCAACCGGTATCGAACTGTGCCAATACCGCCCCGAACTCGCCGAAGCCGTACACCGGTTGATGGAACTGGGTTATCGCGAGGGCGGCGGTCGCGTGCCGGCGCTGGACGTCTGGCAGCGACGCTTTGAAACCGATCCTGAATACGATCCGAGCCTGTGCTTCATCGCCCTCGACGCCGAAGGGATCGTCGGTGTGTGCCAGTGTTGGACCAGCGCCTACATCAAGAACCTGGTGGTGCATCCCCGCGCCCAAGGCCTCGGACTCGGCCGCGCCTTGCTGCTGAATGCTTTCAAAGCGTTTCAGCAGCGCCGCGAAGGGTTTGTCGATTTGAAAGTGCTGGAACACAACCTTCGGGCGCAGCGATTGTACGAAAGCGCCGGAATGCGGGTGGTACGCCGAGAGCCAGTGCCGGCCTGACAGTGCTTTCGCGAGCAGGCTCGCTCCCACATTGAAATGCATTCCCCTGTAGGAGCGAGGCTTGCCCGCGAAGAGGCCGACACAAACACCCCACAACCATCAGGCATACTCCGACCTTGGCCAACACACCAAGGATGCCCACTTCCATGAAAGCCACCACCCTGCTCTTCCTCAGCCTCACCGCCCTCGCCACCCAAGCCCACGCCTCCAGCCCCGACGCCTGGGCCGCTTACGACAAAGCCGTCCTCACCAGCTGCACCAAGGCCAGCGGCCTGAAGGACGCCAAACCCGTCGGCACCGCCGCACAATTCGACGACCGCGTCGGCTACACCGCCCTGCTGCTGCAAGGCCAATACCCGCAAAAACACATGAAGGGCCAGCAAGGCACCGAGCTGTGCCTCTACAACAAGAAGAGCAAAACCGCCTACGTCACCGAATGGGACTCGATCCGCCCCACCGCCAAAAAGCCGTGAGTGGCGCATAACTTGCTTCGACGCTGGTCTGTGCGGTGGCTTTCTGTCGCCCATTCACGCCCTCACATGCGACCGGTCAATCAATGAACACGACGTTTTCCTGCGTAGGTTGCGGCAAGTGCTGCAACGACCACCACGTACCCCTGACCCTGACGGAAGCCCGCATGTGGGCGAACGATGGTGGTCAGGTGATCGTGCTGGTGGAAGGCTTCCTGGGCAATGGCCTGGGCTTGCCTCTGTTGCAACGGGAACACGCCGAACGCCGCTCGGTGATGGTTCGCAGCGGATCCACCGAAGCCTACGTGGCGATCACTTTCGCCGCCTACAACGTCGGCCCCTGCCGGAATCTTGACGAAGACAACCTCTGTCGCATCTACGAACGCCGACCGCTGGTGTGCCGCATCTACCCGATGGAAATCAATCCGCACATTCCCCTGAACCCGGCGGTAAAAGAATGCCCGCCCGAGTCGTGGGAACAAGGGCCGGATTTGATTGTAGGTGGCGAGTTGGTTGATCAGGAACTGGTCACTTTGATTCAGCGCTCGCGCCAGGCGGATCGCGATGAGGTTCAGACCAAGGATGCGATTTGCGGGCTGTTGGGGATTCGCACTACCGCGTTGAAGGGTGACGGCTTTACCGCTTATCTGCCGGAGATGGGGGCTTTTGCTTCGGTGATCGATCAGGTGGTGGCGCAGCCACTGGAAGCACCGGACGGTGAATGGCTGTTTCATGTCTCGGGCGAGGACATCGCCGGACAAGTGCTGGCGGCCGGGGCTGAAGTGGCGACTGAAGCCGCGCTGAACTATGCGTTTATTTCGTTGCGGGCGGCTTGATCCAAGCGATGCGTTGTCTGTGATGGCCCCTTCGCGAGCAAGCCCGCTCCCACATTAAATTGCATTCCTCTGTGGGAGCGGGCTTGCTCGCGAAGAAGCCGGCACAGACAACGCAGATTCCGAATCAGCGAGCAGCAACCGCCTGGCACTCAACTTCAACCCGTGCATCCAGCACCAACGCCTTGGCGACAAACGTCGTGCGCGCCGGCAATCGATCTGCCGGGAAGTAGTGTCGATATACCGTGTTCATTGCGCTGAAATCCTTGATATCAGCCAGGATGACCGTGCATTTGGCCACGTGGGACAGGGACGAACCACTGCGTTGCAATGCGCTGCGCAGGTTCTCCATTGTTTGCGTCATTTGCGGGACGATACCGCCTTTCACCAGCTCGCCATCCGCCCCCAGCCCGAGCGCGCCGGACAGGTAAATGGTCTCGCCAACCTGAACAGCATCAGAAAATGGCAGGCCTTCGTCATTGAGAAAATAGCTGGGCGAACGGATCTGTGGCTCGACCGCAGACGATACACAACCGGTGGTCAGGACCATCAGCGACAGGACAGAGAGGATTTTCAGCAGGGGCATTTCGATGGCCTTCGTCGAGGAATTCACGGAGATGAATCTTCGACGAGTGGCCACCGACTTTCCCAGAGGACGAATCGCTCATCCTTGTGGGAACAGTCTCGATTTCAGAAGGGCTTTTTTTTCAACTGGCTGACGGTCAGCGTTTACCCATCGAACGACGAGTACCCGGAGGCGCTGCACCAGGGGTCTTGGTGTGGCCATTCTTGGCGCCGTTCTTGTACCAAGGCTGGTTGGCATTCTTGGCGGCAGCCAGTTCGCCCGGTTTGAACGGAAACTTGAACGCCGGGATTGCGACTTTGGTTTCGCTGTCTGCGCTGGAGTCGACGCTGTCTGGCAGGTCTGCCTGGTCGTCGCTCAAAGCGTCGGCGACCGGCGGTTGTGTCGGGGAAGTCATGAAAGCTCCGGGTGGTGCACAAAGAGTCGGGCCCGGTGGATGGGCCGCGAAAGGCGGGAGTATAACTGGATGGAGCGTTGCAAGCTGCAAGCGGTGAGCTTCAGGCGACAAGTAGTCGGTCTGTGGTTTGGGCGGTGACAGCGCTGACGCCATCGCGAGCAAGCTCGCTCCCACAGGTACAGCGCCGTCCTTGTGGGAGCGAGCTTGCTCGCGATGGCGTCAGAACAGACGACGCATTATTAAGGGCACCAGCGCCAAACTGACAGCCCCGTCAGTTAGCAGTCACCTTGCTGACCGGGTAACAGGGCTATAAGGGGAGGTATAAAATCTGACCTTATTCCCGTCCCTCTAGCCCGGCGCCCCACTCGCATGCGAATTCAGAAAAAATCCGCGTTGATCGCAGCCCCTCTGATTGTCCTGGCAGCGCTGGGCGTGTGGTACGCCACCAAGCCGGCCACCGCCAAACTGGCGGCCCCGACGGCCATTCCGGTGCGCGTCGTCGCGGTCTCCGCAAAAGATGTTCCGCGCTTCGTCAGCGGGATCGGTTCGGTGTTGTCCCTGCACAGTGTGGTGGTGCGTCCGCAAATCGACGGCATTCTTACCAAATTGCTGGTCAAGGAAGGTCAACTGGTCAAGACCGGCGACCTGCTCGCCACCATCGATGACCGCTCGATCCGCGCCAGCCTCGATCAGGCCCGTGCGCAATTGGGCGAAAGCCAGGCCCAGCTGCAAGTGGCGCTGGTCAACCTCAAGCGCTACAAACTGCTGAGCGTCGATGATGGCGTGTCCAAGCAGACTTACGACCAGCAACAAGCCCTGGTCAACCAGCTCAAGGCCACCGCCCAAGGCAATCAGGCATCCATCGACGCCGCCCAGGTGCAGCTTTCCTACACGCAGATTCGCTCACCAGTCACCGGCCGCGTCGGGATTCGTACCGTGGACGAAGGCAACTTCCTGCGCATGACCGACGCCCAAGGCTTGTTCACCGTGACGCAGATCGACCCGATCGCCGTGGAATTTTCCCTGCCGCAGCAAATGCTGCCGACCCTGCAAGGCTTGATCGGCGATCCGCAACGCGCGCAAGTGAAGGCCTACATCGGCGCCGACACCGATGGCGAAACCGGCAACCTGCTGGGCGAAGGTCACCTGACCCTGATCGACAACCAGATCAACGCCAACACCGGGACCATCCGCGCCAAAGCCGAATTCAACAACCCGAACCAGAAGCTCTGGCCCGGCCTGCTGGTGACGGTAAAGATTCAGACAGCGCTGGATAAAGATGCGCTTGTCGTACCGCCGACCGTCGTACAACGAGGCCTCGATCAACATTTTGTGTACCGGGTGAAAGGCGACAAAGTGGAAACCGTGCAAGTGCAGATGGTTTACCAAGGCAGCGGCCAGGACATCATCACCGGCGTAAAACCCGGCGACGTGCTGGTCAGCGATGGCCAGTCGCGACTCAAACCCGGTTCGACCGTGCAAGTGCTGACGGAGCCGCCGCAAGTGGTGCAAGCGGAGCCTAAACAATGAGAGGGCCCTCCGCGTGGTGCATCGACCACCCGGTCGCTACCATCCTGCTGACCTTTGCCCTGGTGCTGCTGGGTGTGATCGCCTTCCCGCGCCTGCCGATCGCGCCGTTGCCGGAAGCGGAATTCCCGACCATTCAGGTGAACGCGCAACTGCCCGGCGCCAGCCCGGACACCATGGCCTCGTCGGTGGCCACGCCGCTGGAAGTGCAATTCAGCGCCATTCCCGGCATGACCCAAATGACCTCGAGCAGTGCCTTGGGCTCAAGCCTGCTGACCCTGCAATTCACCCTCGATAAAAGCATCGACACCGCCGCCCAGGAAGTCCAGGCCGCGATCAACACCGCCGCCGGCAAGCTGCCCAAGGACATGCCGACCCTGCCGACCTGGAAGAAGGTCAACCCGGCCGACAGCCCGGTGCTGATCCTCAGTGTCAGCTCGACACAAATGCCCGGCACCGAACTCAGCGACCTGGTGGAAACCCTGCTCTCGCGTCAGATCAGTCAGATCGACGGCGTAGGCCAAATCAACATCACCGGTCAGCAACGTCCGGCGATCCGCGTCCAGGCCTCGGCCGACAAACTCGCCGCCATCGGCCTGACCCTCGCCGACATTCGCCTGGCGATCCAGCAAACCAGCCTCAACCTGGCCAAGGGTGCGTTGTACGGCGAGTCGAGCATTTCGACCCTGTCCACCAACGACCAATTGTTCCATCCTGACGAATACAGCCAACTCATCGTTTCCTACAAGGACGGCGCACCGGTTCACCTGAAAGATGTCGCCAAAGTCGTCAACGGTTCGGAAGATGCCTACGTCCAGGCCTGGGCCGGTGATCAACCCGGTGTGAACCTGGTGATCTCCCGGCAACCGGGAGCTAACATCGTCGAGACGGTGGATCGTATTCAAGCCGCCCTACCGGGTCTTGAAGCGATGCTGCCGGCCTCGGTGCAGGTCAAGGTGTTGATCGACCGCACCCAGACCATTCGCGCCTCCTTGCACGAAGTGGAAATCACCCTGCTGATCGCGATCATGCTGGTGGTGGCGGTGATGGCGCTGTTCCTGCGTCAGTGGTCGGCGACCATGATTGTTTCGGCGGTGCTCGGTGTGTCGCTGACCGCCAGTTTCGCCCTGATGTACATCATGGGCTTCAGCCTGAATAACCTGACCCTGGTGGCGATCGTGGTGGCCGTGGGGTTTGTGGTGGACGATGCGATCGTGGTGGTGGAGAACATTCACCGCCATTTGGAAGCCGGCGACGGCATGCGCGAGGCGGCGATCAAAGGCGCCGGCGAGATCGGTTTCACCGTGGTCTCGATCAGTTTCTCGCTGGTCGCCGCGTTTATTCCATTGCTGTTCATGGGCGGCGTGGTTGGGCGGTTGTTTAAAGAGTTCGCCCTGACCGCCACCTCGACCATCATGATTTCGGTGGTGGTGTCCCTGACCCTCGCACCGACTCTGGCCGCGCTGTTTATGCGCGCGCCAGTGCATCACGCCCACAGCAAAAAGACCTTTGGTGATCGCTTGCTGGCCGGTTATGAAAAATACCTGCGCCGCGCCCTCGCCCATCAAAAAACCATGATCGGCGTGTTCTGCCTGTCGTTGTGCCTGGCCATCGCCGGTTACATCTTTATCCCCAAAGGCTTCTTCCCGGTCCAGGACACCGGTTTCGTCCTCGGCACCACCGAAGCGGCTGCGGATATTTCTTACGGCGACATGGTGAAAAAACACCTGGCGATGGCAGAAATCGTCGCGGCAGATCCGGCGGTGCAGGCGTTTTCCCACTCGGTCGGGGTTTCCGGCAGCAACCAGACCATCGCCAACGGCCGGTTCTGGATCGCCCTGAAAAAACGCGGCGACCGGGATGTTTCGGCCAGCCAGTTCATCGACCGGATTCGCCCGCAACTGATGAAAGTCCCCGGCATCGTGCTGTACCTGCGCGCCGGCCAGGACATCAACCTCAGTTCCGGCCCGAGCCGTGCGCAGTATCAATACGTGCTCAAGAGCAACGACGGCCCGACGCTCAGCACCTGGACCCAGCGCCTGACGGAAAAACTGCGCACCAACCCGGCGTTCCGCGATATTTCCAACGACTTGCAACTGGGCGGCAGCATCACCCACATCAGCATTGACCGCAGCGCGGCGGCGCGTTTCGGCCTGACCGCCAGTGATGTCGACGAAGCGCTGTATGACGCCTTCGGCCAACGGCAGATCAACGAATTCCAGACCCAGATCAACCAGTACAACGTGATCCTGGAACTGGACACCAAGCAGCGCGGCAAGGCTGAAAGCCTGAATTATTTCTATCTGCGCTCGCCGTTGAGCGGGGAGATGGTGCCGTTGTCGGCGCTGGCGAAGTTTGATGCGCCGACCATAGGCCCATTGTCCATCGCCCACGACGGGATGTTCCCGGCGGCCAACCTGTCCTTCAACCTGGCGCCCGGCGTCGCGTTGGGTGATGCGGTAATTCTGCTCAATCAGGCCAAGGCCGAAATCGGCATGCCGGCGGCGATCAGCGGCAACTTCCAGGGCGCGGCCCAGGCGTTCCAGAGTTCGCTGGCCAGCCAGCCGTGGCTGATTCTGGCGGCGCTGGTGGCGGTCTACATCATTCTCGGCGTGCTCTATGAGAGCTTCGTGCATCCGCTGACCATTATCTCGACGTTGCCGTCAGCCGGGCTTGGCGCGGTGATCATGCTGTGGATCTGGGGCCAGGACTTTTCGATCATGGCGTTGATCGGCCTGGTGCTGCTGATCGGCATCGTGAAGAAAAACGGCATCCTGATGATCGACTTCGCCCTCGAGGCCCAGCGCAAGGGTGGCTTGCCGCCGGAAGAGGCGATTTTCCAGGCGTGTATCACGCGGTTCCGGCCAATCATCATGACCACCCTCGCCGCCCTGCTCGGCGCCTTGCCGCTGATGCTCGGCTACGGCACCGGCGCCGAACTGCGCCAGCCATTGGGGATTGCGGTAGTCGGCGGGCTGCTGGTGAGTCAGGCGCTGACGCTGTTTACCACTCCGGTCATATACTTGTGGCTTGAGCGGCTTTTCCATCGGCCCAAACCAGCGCCAGAGCCACTGCCGGCACTGGCGACCACAGACTGAGGCGGGGTCATGCGCGTTCTGATTATCGAAGATGAAGAAAAAACCGCGGATTATCTGCACCGCGGCCTGACGGAACAGGGTTACACCGTGGACCTGGCGCGGGATGGCGTCGAAGGCCTGCACCTGGCGCTGGAAAGCGACTACGCGGTGATCATCCTCGACGTCATGTTGCCGGGCCTCGATGGCTTCGGCGTGCTGCGAGCGTTGCGCGCACGCAAGCAAACCCCGGTGATCATGCTCACCGCCCGCGAGCGTGTCGAAGACCGGATCAAAGGCCTGCGCGATGGCGCCGACGATTACCTCGGCAAACCGTTTTCCTTCCTGGAACTGGTGGCACGCCTGCAAGCGCTGACCCGGCGCAGTGGCGGCCATGAACCGGTGCAAGTCAGCATCGCCGACCTGTGGATCGATTTGATCAGCCGCAAGGCTACACGCGCCGGCACGCGCCTGGACCTGACCGCCAAGGAGTTCTCGCTGCTCAGCGTATTGGCCCGGCGCCAGGGTGAAATCCTCTCCAAAACCGCGATTGCCGAGATGGTCTGGGACATCAATTTCGACAGCGACGCGAACGTCGTCGAAGTCGCGATCAAGCGCCTGCGGGCCAAGCTCGACGGGCCTTTCGACGAGAAACTGCTGCACACAATTCGCGGCATGGGTTATGTGCTGGAGAGCCGTGGTGTCCAGTAATTCCATCGCCCTGCGCTTGAGCGGAATGTTCACGCTGGTGGCACTGCTGGTGTTTCTGTTGATCGGCTGGGCCTTGTACCAGCAGGTCGACAAAGGCCTGGGCTTGTTGCCCGAAGCTGAACTGGATGCGCGCTACAGCGTGCTCGAATCCACGGTCGGCCGTTACGGCACACCCGAGCATTGGGTGAAGATCAACAACAAGCTCAAGTTGCTCGGCGAAGAAGACAAGCGCATCAGCTTCTGGATCATCAGCGGCGATCCGCAGTACGAATACGGCAACATCACCCCGCAGATCCGCGCCTTCGCCGAAGGGCCGCTGGGCCGGCGGGATATGCAGTTGCCGGATCATGACTACCCACTGAAAGTCTTGGTCAGTCAGTTCCCGGCCAAGGATCAGCGCCCGCCGTTGCGCTTTATGATCGGCATCGACACCGAGACGTTTTTGCAGACCCAGCATCATTTGCTGATCGCCCTGATCAGCTTGGCGATCATCGGCGTGCTGCTGGCCTCGGCCCTCGGTTATTGGGTGGCGCGGATCGGCCTCAAACCGTTGATCAAGTTGTCCCAGGAAGCCCAGCGCCTGGCGCCGCCGCTGCGTTCGGGGCGGTTGCGCCTGTCGCCATTGCCGCCGGAGCTGGATCAGTTTGTCAGTTCGTTTAACTCGACATTGGAACGGGTCGAGCAGGCTTATTCGCGGCTGGAATCGTTCAACGCCGACGTCGCCCATGAACTGCGCTCGCCGCTGACTAATCTGATTGGCCAGACCCAAGTGGCGCTGACCCGTGGACGTTCGGCGGAACATTATTTCGAAGTGCTGCAATCGAACCTAGAAGAGCTGGAACGGCTGCGCTCGATCATCAATGACATGCTGTTCCTGGCCAGCGCCGACCAGGGCAGCAAGGCAACCAAACTGACCTCCACGTCGCTGGCCGATGAGGTGGCGACGACGTTGGAGTATCTGGATTTCATTCTGGAAGACGCGCAGGTGCGGGTGCAGGTCAGCGGTGATGCGCAGGTACGGATCGAGATCGCGCATCTGCGTCGGGCGTTGATCAATCTGCTGAGTAATGCGGTGCAACACACCGAGCCTGGGCAGGTGATCGAGGTGTTGATTGAGGTCGAGGAGCATCAGGTAAGTATTGGTGTGGCCAATCCGGGGTCGCCGATTGCCAGCGAGCATTTGCCACGGTTGTTCGAACGGTTTTATCGGGTGGATGCGTCACGCAGCAACAGCGGGAATAACCATGGGCTGGGGCTGGCGATTGTGAAAGCAATTGCGTTGATGCATGGCGGCGATGTGTTTGTGCGCAGTGATCATGGGATGAATACATTCGGCATCCATCTCCCCGTCTGACTCGCCCCCATTCCTGTAGCAGCTGGCGAAGCCTGCGTCCGGCTGCGAAGCAGTCGTTAAATCATGCGCCCGCTTCTTTCAGGCAGACCGCGCGTACAGGGTTTACGACTGCTGCGCAGCCGGACGCAGGCTTCGCCAGCTGCTACGGGTTTGCGGCGCACCGGTTACTATTGCCTCCCACGCAATAGTCCTTTCTGAAATCAGCTCTGTTTCCCATCGACCTCGAACCTTAACCTTGGCGCACCAAACAGCACTTGCCAAGCAAGAAGGTTTTAAAGATGTCCAACACTATGGGTATTGCCAGCGCTTTTGTTTTGTCCGCCTTGTTCCTGTCCCCGGTCGCCATGGCTGAAGAGTCGCCAGCCTTTGTCGCGCACAATGTTGCGCGGGCCAAAGCGTTCGAACAGGCCCAGGAAGAGATGACTGCCAAAGCGCACGATGCCGAGCAAACCCCTCAAGCGTCCACTTCTGCAGCCCGTCAGCAGGTTGAGAAAGACAGCTGATTAGCCGTATCGCTCCGTTTCCCTCGACACTTTTCATCGGCTCTTCCCTTTGAAAAGTTGTCTTCAAAGCCGCTGCTATCAGTGGCTTTTTTTATTGTGCAGAAAACACGTCCGACTTCGTCTCCCTTAACAAGAAGTAAAAAACGTCGATCCATGAACTGACGTTAATGACCCAAAAGGAGCTGTACCGCACGTGTCTTTTTCTCTGAAACTCAGCCCGTTATTCATTGCAATCGCTGCAACGATGGCCGCCACTGCAAAGGCCGCCGACGACACCAGCCGCGAAGGTTTTGTCGAAGGGTCGAGCCTCAACCTCAACGCCCGCAACTACTACATGAACCGCAACCGGCACCAGCACACCGATGACAACATCGAATGGGGCCAGGGTTTTCTCGGTAAATTCGAATCCGGTTTCACCCAGGGCACCGTCGGCTTCGGCCTTGACGCCCACGCCATGCTTGGGCTGAAACTCGACGGCGGTGGCGGCACCGACAATTCGAGCATCCTGCCGATCAGCGACGGCAACGGCAAAGTGCCGGGCTCGTTCTCCACTGGCGGCGGCACGTTGAAAATGCGTGCGTTTGACACTGAACTGAAGGCCGGTGACCTGTTTCTCACCAATCCGGTGATCGCCGGTGGCGAGAGCCGCATGTTGCCCCAGACCTTTCGTGGCGTCAGCCTGACCAACCACAGCTTCGATGGTTTCCTGATAGAAGGTGGCCAGGCCAGTTTCACCAAGCCTTACAACCAGAGCGGCCACACCCGGATCGGCACGTCCTATGGCAACCTCGCCGACGGCGACGAAAGCCAGCACCTGAACTGGGCCGGCGTGGCCTGGAGCGGTTTGCCGGGGCTGACCAGCAGCCTGTATGCGTCTGAGCTCAAGGACATCTGGAACCAGTACTACTACGACCTGGATTACACCTATCAACTCAATGATCTGGTCAGCCTGAACCCGGGCCTGCACTTCTATCACACGCAAGACACCGGCGATGCGCTGCTGGGCAACATCGACAACAACACCTACAGCCTGCATTTCACCGTGGGCGTTGGCAATCACAGCGTTACCGCCGCGTATCAGCGGGTCAACGGCAATACGCCGTTCGACTACATCAGCCAGGGCGACAGCATTTACCTGGACAACTCCCAGCAGTACTCGGACTTCAACGGCCCGAACGAGCGCTCGTGGAAACTCAAGTACGCCTACGATTTCGTCGGCCTCGGCCTGCCCGGCCTGACGTCGGCGGTTTCCTACTCCCGGGGTGAAACGGACCTGACC
Organism: Pseudomonas nunensis; assembly: GCF_024296925.1. Taxonomy (NCBI): domain Bacteria; kingdom Pseudomonadati; phylum Pseudomonadota; class Gammaproteobacteria; order Pseudomonadales; family Pseudomonadaceae; genus Pseudomonas; species Pseudomonas nunensis. The sequence goes on along the minus strand of NZ_CP101125.1, from coordinate 139,567 downwards.
AAAGTCGATCCGGACAGCAAGGGCTACGCCTCGTGGTACAGCGCCGACGGCAAACACGCCAAGCACTGGGAACGGGATATTGATTTGAAATATGTGGTCCAGGGCGGCAAGGCCAAGGACCTGGCGCTGCGCCTGCAATGGGCGACCAACCGTGGCGGCAATGGCTACGGCGCGCTGGATCAGGACACCGATGAATACCGCGTGATCGTCGACTACCCGCTGAATGTCTTCTAAGCTTTACTAAGCAATAGGCCAGCATGTTTTGCTGGCCTTTTTTTTATCTGGCATTTATACAAGCGCTCTGGACGCGACCGGTTTCTGGGACTCTGCCCAACTCTTGTAAAAAACTTTCATAACGCCTTATTTGCAGAAGTCAGAACCATGAGTGTGAGCAGTATGAAATCTCTAGATCCGGTCGGCTCGACACGATCGGAGCGACTTCTTGTTCTCGGCAGTGTGCTGTTGGTGATTGCGATACTCAGCATCGTGACCTTCCTGCTGATCCGTGAGCGCGCCAACGCTGAATTGTCCGCCGCCCGCGCCGCCAGCAACATCGTGCAATTGATCGACGCCGATGTGCTGCGCAATGTCGAACTCTATGATTTGTCACTGCTGGGTTTGATCGCTGCCTACCAGCGAGAAGATCTCAAAAGCGTGTCTCCAGCCATTCGCCATCTGGCCTATTTTGACCGCGCTACTGCCGCGCCGTACAAGGGCAACATTTTGTTGCTCGACCACAAGGGCGACGTGATCGCTGACTCGGCTTCGGTGGAGCACAGGCAAGGCAATTACGCCGACCGCGAATACTTCCAGTCTCACGTAAATAACCCGGACCCGGGCATGTTCATCAGTCCCCCCTTCAGAGCCAGGTCACCCGACCTGGATTGGCGTATTAGTTTCAGCCGACGGGTAAGCGGCTCCAAGGGTGAGTTTCTGGGGGTCGCTGAAGCCGCCATGCGCTTGAGCTACTTCGACCAGTTGTTCAACGGTTTGAGCATCGGCCGCGACAGCACGGTCAATCTGATCAGCAAGAACGGGATTCTCCTGGCCCAGCAACCACGTCTGGCCGAGGAACTGATCGGCAAGGATTTCAGTAACCGCCCGAATTTCCAGCGCATCGTCAAAGAAGGTAACGGCAGCTTCACCAGCCTGTCCGATCGATACCGTGACGAGCGCCTGTACACCTTCTCCAAAGTCGGAAATTTGCCGTTGATCGTCATCGTTGCGCTGTCCAGCGATGAAGTCTTTGCAGCCTGGAAGCGCACTGCGGTGGTGGTCAGCTCGGCAACACTTGCCTTGTGCGTGAGCCTGCTGTGGCTGACGTGGTCGCTGCGCCGGGAATTGCGTCGGCGACACACCGCCGAGCACGAGCTGACGCAACTGGCCGCTACCGATGCGTTAACGGGGCTGGCCAACCGCCGAATGCTGGATCAGGCCCTGCGCCACGAATGGTTTCGCGCCCAGCGTTCCGGCATGCCGTTGTCAGTGTTGATGATCGATGCTGACCATTTCAAAGCGTTCAACGACCGCCATGGCCATCAGGCGGGCGACGAAGCGCTGCGCTCGTTGGCCAAAGTCATCAGTGCCCACGTCCGACGACCGGCGGACCTGGCGGCCCGTTACGGCGGAGAAGAGTTTTCGGTGATCCTGGCGGAAACCGATGGCGCAGGTGCGCGGCAGATCGCCGAAACCATCCGTGCGGCCGTGGAGCAATTGCCGATGGTGGCGGGTGCAGCGCTGCCGATGACTGTCAGTATCGGGATCAGTACCTGGACCACTGCGAGCGAGATCAGCCTGGAGCAATTGTTGTTTGTGGCGGACAAGGCGTTGTATCAGGCCAAGGAAGGGGGAGGAATCGGGTGGTTGCGGACGGCTGAGATTTGCGCTGCGGCGACTGACCTCTTCGCGGGCAAGCCTCGCTCCTACGGGGCAAACGCAAACCTGTAGGAGCGAGGCTTGCCCGCGAAGAGGCCACCACGGCCGGCAAAGAAACCGAGGCATAAAAAAAGGCCACCCGAAGGCAGCCCTTAAAAACTAGAGAGGTTTTTGCTTACACGGCCGCAACAGGACGCATGTAAGAGATCGGTGCAGTGCTGGCGTCTTCGAAAGTCACGACTTCCCAAGCATCTGTCTGCTCAATCAACTTGCGCAGCAGCTGGTTGTTCAATGCATGTCCGGACTTGAAGCCCTTGAACTCACCAATCAGGCTATTGCCCAGCAGGTAGAGGTCACCAATTGCATCGAGGATCTTGTGCTTCACGAATTCGTCTTCATAGCGAAGGCCGTCTTCGTTCAGTACACCATCCGCGTCGACCACAATAGCGTTTTCAACGCTGCCGCCGAGTGCGAGGTTGTGCTTGCGCAGGTACTCGATGTCACTCATGAAACCAAAGGTACGGGCGCGGCTGACTTCTTTTACGAACGAAGTACTGGAAAAATCCACGCTTGCACTTTGTGTGCGGTTACGGAAAACCGGATGATCGAAATCGATCTCGAAGCTCACTTTGAAACCTTCGAAAGGGACGAAAGTGGCGCGCTTGTCGCCGTCTTCCACTGTCACTTCCCGCAGGATCCGGATGAACTTCTTGGCGGCGTCCTGCTCTTCCAGGCCAGCCGATTGAATCAGGAATACGAAAGGTCCAGCGCTACCATCCATGATCGGGACTTCGGACGCGGAGAGCTCGACGTAGGCGTTATCGATGCCCAGGCCAGCCATGGCCGAGAGCAAGTGCTCAACCGTATCCACTTTGACGTCACCGTTGACCAGCGTGGTCGACATCGTGGTTTCGCCAACGTTTTCCGCGCGAGCAGGAATCTGCACCACAGGGTCCAGATCGGCACGAACAAACACGATGCCGGTGTCGATAGGTGCAGGCTTGAGGGTCAGGTAAACCTTCTCCCCGGAGTGCAGGCCTACACCTGTGGCACGGATAATATTTTTCAGTGTGCGTTGTTTAATCATGGCTTGGGCCGCTTCAGCGCAAATTGCGAACTGGTATCAACAAAGGCTGGCGATAATAGCAGACCAGACCTTTGCTGAACACCAATCACCTTCATAGCCCTGATACATTCCATCAATCAGCCTGACGACGCAGGAATGCCGGGATGTCCAGGTAGTCCAGATCGTCTTGCGGATTCATCTTCGCGGCAGTCGCAGCACCGGCCTGAGCCTGGTTGCGCATGACGGTCGGACGGTCCAGGTCACGGTAGTTCACAGCAGGCGCTTCCTGACGCGAAGGCGCTTGTTGCTGCGGCTGCGAAGCCACGGACGTGTGCATGGTGTTGTCGATAACCTTCACAGGCTTCTCGATTTTCGCGCCCAGACCAGTGGCAACCACGGTCACGTGCAGTTCGTCGCGCATGTCCGGATCGATAACGGTACCGACCTTGACCATTGCGTGCTCGGAAGCGAAGGCTTCGATGATGCTACCCACGTCGGAGTACTCACCCAGGGACAGGTCAGGACCGGCGGTGATGTTCACCAGGATGCCGCGTGCGCCTTGCAGGTTCACGTCTTCGAGCAACGGGTTGCGAATGGCCGCTTCGGTGGCCTCGCGTGCACGGTTCGGACCGCTGGCGCAGCCAGTGCCCATCATCGCCATGCCCATTTCGCTCATGACAGTCCGTACGTCGGCAAAGTCGACGTTGATCATGCCCGGGCGCTTGATGATGTCGGAGATACCGCGAACGGCACCGGCCAGTACATCGTCAGCCTTGGCGAAAGCCGACAGAAGGCTTGCGTCTTTACCGAGGATGGTCAGCAGTTTCTCGTTCGGAATGGTGATCAACGAGTCAACGCTTTCAGACAGCAGACGGATACCTTCGTCGGCGATCTGCATACGCTTGCGGCCTTCGAACGGGAACGGACGAGTCACCACCGCAACGGTGAGGATCCCCATTTCCTTGGCCACTTCGGCGATGATCGGCGCAGCACCGGTACCGGTACCGCCGCCCATGCCAGTGGTGATGAACACCATGTTTGTGCCCTGCAGGACTTCGGCAATGCGCTCACGGTCTTCGAGAGCGGCCTGACGACCTACTTCAGGGTTGGCGCCGGCGCCCAGACCTTTGGTCACACCGGTACCCAATTGCAGGATGGTCCGCGCGCCGATGGATTTCAGCGCTTGGGCATCAGTGTTGGCGCAGATGAACTCAACGCCTTCAATGTTGCTTTTGACCATGTGATTTACGGCGTTTCCGCCGCCACCGCCAACACCGATAACTTTAATAACCGGGCTTGCGGGGATGTTGTCTACGAGTTCGAACATTTTCCCTCTCCTTACATTCTCTAGTTTTTTCGCCTACTGCGTTTGTTGCGGTGTTGCGGTAATTCTTTAGAAGTTGCCTTGTACCCAGCTCTTGATGCGATCGAGCAAGGCGGGTTTGGCTTCTTCATTGCTGTAGCTGTCGCGGCTGCTGATGCCCGAGAACGAAATCCCGTCGGACTGCTTTTGCAGGCCGTACATCAACAAGCCAACGCCAGTGGAATAAATCGGGTTGCGCACCACGTCATCCAGGCCCTTGACGCCATGGGGCACGCCCAGGCGGACCGGCATGTGGAAAATCTCTTCGGCCAGTTCGACCGCGCCTTCCATCTTCGACGTACCGCCGGTCAGCACGATGCCGGCCGGGATCAGGTCTTCGTAGCCGCTGCGACGCAGTTCGGCCTGGATCAGCGTGAACAGCTCGTCGTAGCGCGGCTCGACCACTTCGGCCAGGGCCTGGCGGGAGAGTTCGCGCGGTGGACGGTCGCCTACGCTTGGCACCTTGATGGTTTCACCGGCACCCGCCAGTTTGGCCAGGGCGCAGGCGTAGCGAATCTTGATTTCTTCGGCGTACTGGGTCGGGGTGCGCAACGCCATGGCGATGTCGTTGGTCACCTGGTCGCCCGCAATCGGGATTACCGCGGTATGACGGATCGCGCCTTCGGTGAAGATCGCGATGTCGGTGGTGCCGCCGCCGATGTCCACCAGGCACACGCCCAGTTCTTTCTCGTCGTCGGTCAGGACCGAATACGCGGAAGCAAGCTGCTCGAGAATGATGTCGTCGATTTCCAGACCGCAGCGACGCACGCATTTTTCAATGTTCTGTGCGGCGTTGACGGCGCAGGTCACCACGTGGACCTTGGCTTCCAGACGTACGCCCGACATGCCCAGCGGCTCACGAACGCCTTCCTGGTTATCGATCACGTAATCCTGCGGCAGGGTGTGCAGCACGCGCTGGTCAGCCGGGATCGCCACGGCCTGGGCAGCGTCGAGGACGCGCTCAAGGTCGGCGGCGCTGACTTCGCGATCACGAATCGCCACGATGCCGTGGGAGTTCAGGCTGCGGATGTGATTGCCCGCCACGCCGACGAACGCCGAGTGGATCCGGCAACCGGCCATCAGCTGCGCTTCTTCGATGGCGCGCTGGATCGATTGCACGGTGGACTCGATGTTCACCACCACGCCTTTCTTCAGGCCGCGGGACGGATGAGTGCCGATCCCGACGATTTCCAGCGTGCCGTCGTCCGAGACCTCGCCTACCAGCGCCACCACCTTGGAGGTGCCGATATCGAGACCGACGATCATTTTGCCGCTTTGCACGTTTGCCATGGGTCCTGCCTCTTCTTAATTCTTCGCGACAGCGGGTTGGGCTGTCGTGGGCGCTACAGGTTCCCGCCAGCCAACAGCTAGGCCGTTGGCGTAGCGCAGATCGATGCGCGCAATGTTCGTAATCTGTTCTTTAAGCGTTTTGTCGTAGATGGCAATGAAGCGGCGCATCTTTTCCACCAGGTTGCCGCGTCCCAGCAGCAGTTCGATTCCCGGGCCGGAACTGCCGGCACCGGTGGTCAGGAACCAGCTGCCTCGTTCACGCAATTCCAGGCGTGCAATCGAGAAGCCCAATGGCCTGAGCATCTGGCTCAGCACCTGGTATTGCTGCATCACTTGCTGCTGGGCCCGCTGTGGACCGAACAGCTGTGGCAAGTGTTCGTAGTTCGCCAGCTCACGCGGGGTGAACGCCTGGCCCTGGTTGTTCAACAGCGACTCATCGCCCCAACGGGCCACCGGCAGTTGTTCTTCCAGGCGAATCACGACTTGATCCGGCCACACCCGACGCACTTCGGCGTGGGCAATCCATGGCATCGTTTCAAGCTCGGTACGCATGCTCTCCAGGTCGATGGTGAAGAAGCTCGACGCCACGTACGGGGCGATCCGCTGCTGCACCGCTTGCTGGCTGATGTAACTCAAATCGCCCTGCACGTTGATCTTGGTGATCGGCCGGTCGGCGTAAGGCAGCAAACGCTGCGCGCCTTCGTAAGTGCCGAACCCCAGCGCTACCAGCAGCACTGGCCAGAACAAGGCTTTGAGAAAACCAAAATTGGCTTTCGGCAGGCGCGCAGACATCGGCTCTTTGGCCACCATTCGGCTGGCACCCCGCGGCACCGGCTTGCGGCCGGGTGGTGCGGGGGGCTGATGTCTCAGCTGAGCGCCTTGCATGGTCTTAACCTCGCGGCTCGTTGTTGCCGGCAATGCTGGCGGCCAGAATCGCCAGAACCAGTTGCTGGAAATCCAGGCCGGCGGCACGGGCCGCCATTGGCACCAGACTGTGATCGGTCATGCCCGGTGCGGTGTTGACTTCGAGAAACCAGAACTGCCCGTCGGCGTCCTGCATCACGTCTGCCCTGCCCCAACCGGCGATACCCAGCGCCTCACAGGCTTTCGCCGTCAGGTCCATCAGTTCTTTTTCTTTGGTGCTGTCCAGGCCACAGGGAATCCGGTACTGGGTATCGGAAGCCACGTACTTGGCGTCGTAGTCGTAGAAACTGTGCGTCGTGCCCAGGGCAATCGGTGGCAACACCTGGTCACGCAGGGTGGCGATGGTGAACTCCGGACCTTGAATCCATTGCTCGACCAACACTTGCGAATCGTAGGTACTGGCCGCTTTCCATGCGTCGATCAACTCAGACGCGGAAGTCACTTTGGCCATCCCGATACTTGAACCTTCATGGGCCGGTTTGACGATCAAAGGGAAGCCCAGTTCCGTCGCCGCCGAAATACAATCGGCTTCAGAGCTCAGTACCGCGTGGCGTGGCGTCGGAATCCCGAGGCTGTGCCAGACCTGTTTGGTGCGCAGTTTGTCCATGGCCAGTGCCGAGGCCAGGATGCCGCTACCGGTGTAGGGAATGCCCAGGCATTCGAGCAGGCCTTGCATGCTGCCGTCTTCACCGCCACGACCGTGGAGAATGATGAAGGCGCGATCGATTTTTTCGTTGAGCAGACGCTGCAGCAGGTCATCGCCCACGTCGAGGCCGAACGCGTCCACACCGGCGCTTTGCAGCGCTTCGAGAACCGCATTGCCCGACTTCAGGGACACCTCACGCTCGGCACTCTTGCCGCCGAACAGCACGGCGACGCGGCCGAAGTCTTTCGGCGCGAGGGTGGAGACGAGGTTGGCGTATGCAGCAGTCATTTCAACTTCCCCACGGCAGGCGCGGCAACCGCGCCCACGAACAACGGACTGTTCAACAATTTCGGTGCGAGACCGCCGATATCACCGGCGCCCTGGCACAGCAGGATGTCGCCGGCACGCAGCAGCGGCTTGACGATTGGCGCGAGGTCGACACCGCGCTCGATGTAGATCGGGTCCAGCTGACCGCGCTGGCGGATGCTGTTGCACAGCTTGCGACTGTCGGCACCCGGGATCGGCTCTTCGCCGGCCGGATAGACTTCCATCAGCAGCAGGACGTTGGCATCGGCCAGGACATTGACGAAATCGTCGTACAGGTCGCGTGTGCGGCTGTAGCGATGCGGCTGGTAAACCATCACCAGGCGACGCTCCGGCCAGCCACCGCGTACGGCTTTGATCACTGCGGCGACTTCGGTCGGGTGGTGACCGTAGTCGTCCACCAGCATCACGCTGCCGCCGTCTACCGGCAGTTCGCCGTAGACCTGGAAGCGTCGGCCGACACCCTGGAACCCGGACAGACCCTGAACGATGGCTTCATCGCTGACGCCCTCGTCAGAGGCAATGCAGATGGTCGCCAGGGCGTTCAATACGTTGTGGTTGCCCGGCATGTTCACCGAGACATCCAGCGGCTCGCGCTCAGGACGCAGGACCGTGAAGAAGGTCTGCATGCCTTGCTGGCGCACATTGATCGCGCGCACGTCGCAGTCGTCGCCAAAGCCATAGGTGACCGTCGGGCGTTTGACCAGCGGCAGGATTTCACGCACCACCGGATCGTCCAGGCACACCACGGCCAAACCGTAGAACGGCAGGTTGTGCAGGAACTCGACGAAGGTTTTCTTCAGTTTGTTGAAGTCACCGTCGTAGGTCGCCATGTGGTCGGCGTCAATGTTGGTGACCACGGCCACCAACGGCTGCAAGTGCAGGAAACTCGCATCGCTTTCGTCGGCTTCGGCGATCAGGTAGCGGCTGGTGCCGAGCTGGGCATTGGTGCCCGCGGCATTCAGACGACCACCGATCACGAACGTCGGGTCCAGGCCACCGGCCGCGAACACCGAAGCGATCAGGCTGGTGGTAGTGGTTTTGCCATGGGTACCGGCGACGGCGATGCCGTGGCGATAGCGCATCAGCTCGGCAAGCATTTCGGCACGCGGTACCACCGGAATCCGGCGTTCCAGAGCGGTGGCGACTTCCGGGTTGGAAGTGTTCACGGCACTGGACGTCACCAGCACATCGGCGTTCGCGGCGTTCTCGGCACGGTGGCCGATATAGATGTGCGCACCGAAAGATTCCAGGCGCTCGGTCACCGGCGAAGCTTTGAGGTCGGAACCGGACACTTCATAGCCCAGGTTCAACAACACTTCGGCGATACCGCACATGCCCACGCCGCCGATACCGACGAAGTGGATGCGACGGATGCGGCGCATTTCCGGGTGCGGCATGGCTTTCTGATTCTCAACCATGGGCCACCTCCAGGCAGGTGTCGACGACGTTACGGGTTGCATCGGGTTTCGCCAGACGGCGGGCCGCGTTGGCCATGTCATTGAGTCGTTGCGGTTGCATCAGGACCTCTGTCAGGCGCGCGGCAAGATCTGCGGCGCCAGTCGTTCTTTGCGGCATCAGGAAGGCAGCGCCTTCACGGGCCAAATATTCGGCGTTGCGGGTCTGGTGATCGTCGATGGCGTGGGGCAAAGGCACCAGCATCGAGGGCAGACCGGCGGCGGCCAGTTCACTGATGGTCAATGCGCCTGCACGGCACACCACCAGGTCGGCCCAGCCATAGGCTTGAGCCATGTCTTTGATGAAAGGCTGCACTTGCGCCTCGACGCCAGCCTCGCGATAGCGCTGCGCAGTCACTTCATCGTGATTTTTGCCAGCCTGATGGAACACTTCCGGGCGCAGGTCGACGGCGACTTGCGACAGGGCTTCAGGCAGCAACTTGTTCAACGGTTCTGCGCCCAGGCTTCCGCCCAGGATCAGCAAACGCGCCTTGCGACCGGCCAGGGCTGGTCGCGGTGTTTCGAGGAACAGCTCGGTGCGCACCGGATTACCGGTGGTCCGACGGCTGTCCGACAGGGTAAAGGTGTCGGGGAACGCTTCACAGACTCGGGCGGCCAACGGCATAAGCAACCGATTGGCGGTACCGGCCACGGCGTTCTGCTCGTGAACGATCACTGGCACGCCGGACAGTTTGGCCGCGACGCCACCAGGGCCGGTCACATAACCACCGAAGCCGACCACGCACACCGGCCGCAACCGGCGAATGATCGCCCGCGCCTGCCAGACCGACTTCAGCAACATGAACGGCGCCTTGAGCAGCGACAGCTTGCCCTTGCCGCGCAATCCGCTGGCGTTGATGCGATGCAGTTCGAGACCGGCCGCCGGGACCAGATCGTTTTCGATGCCGCGCGGTGTACCGAGCCAATGCACGGTGTAGCCGCGGGCCTGGAATTCGCGCGCGCAGGCCAGTGCCGGGAACACGTGTCCACCGGTGCCGCCCGCCATGATCAATACGTTAGCGCCCATGGGTCGACTCCTCGGCGAAGTCGCTTTCCTGGAACTCGGTCTCTTCGCTGCCCAGGTGGGTTCGACTCTCCCACTCGATGCGCAGCAACAAGCCCAGACAGGCACCACAGATCACCAACGAACTGCCGCCATAACTGAGGAACGGCAGGGTCAAACCTTTGGTCGGCAGCAGGCCGACGTTCACGCCGATGTTGATCAGGAACTGACCAATCCACAGGAACGACAAACCGTAGGCAATGTAGGCGGCGAAGAATTGCTTGGCCTTCTCGGCCCAATAGCCGATGTACATGCCGCGAATACACACAAAGACGAACAGCGCGACCGTGCACAGCGAACCCACGGCACCCAGCTCTTCAGCCAACACCGAGAACACGAAGTCGGTGTGGGCTTCCGGCAGGTAGAACTGTTTCTGCACGCTGTTACCCAGGCCAACGCCCAGCCATTCGCCGCGACCAAACGCGATCAAGGCTTGGGACAACTGATAGCCGGCGCCGAACTGGTCGGCCCATGGGTCGGCGAAGTTGGTCAGACGCGCCATTCGATACGGCTGCACTTGAATCAACAGCACCACCGCCGCGACCGCGAGCACCACCATCAAGGAGAACCGGAACAGCCCGACCCCGCCAAGGAACAGCATCGCCGCCGCTGCGCCCATCATTACGACGGTGGCACCGAAGTCCGGCTCCATCAGCAACAGGCCAGCCATTGGCAGCAGAACGATGAACGGCTTGAAGAAGCCCATCCAGCTTTCGCGCACTTCTTTCTGGCGACGCACCAGATAACCGGCGAGGTAGATCACCACGAACACCTTGGCGATCTCGGACGGTTGAACGTTGAAGAAGCTGAAACCGATCCAGCGCATCGAACCGTTCACTTCACGACCGATCCCCGGGACGATCACCATCACCAGCAAACCGAAGGCGCCCAACAGCATCAGCCAGCCCAGGCGCTGCCAGGTGGCGATCGGGATCATCAGGGTGATGACGCAGGCGCCCAGGCCCAGCACGATATAAATCAAGTGGCGAATCATGTAATACAGCGCGCTGCCCGACTGCGCGGCGGCGACTTCGGTCGATGCCGAGGCGATCATCACCAGCCCGAGGCCGATCAAAGCCAGGCAACCGGCGAGCATCGGGAAGTCGAGGTCGATGCCGCGCCCGGTGATAATCGGCGATGGATACGGCTTGATGATATTTCGCAGGCTCATGCCAGATCCTCCACAGCGCGGACGAACTGGTGACCACGGTCTTCATAATTCTTGAACATGTCGAAACTGGCGCAGGCTGGCGACAACAGCACCACGTCACCGGGGTGCGCAGCGGCGCGGCATTGCTCCACGGCTTCGACCAGCGAAGCGACACGGATCAGCGGCACGGCATCGCCAATGGCTTCACCGATCTTGTCGGAGTCGCGGCCCATCAAAATCACGGCGCGGCAGTTGGCCGCCACCGGATCACGCAATTCCTTGAACTCGGCACCTTTGCCGTCGCCACCGGCGATCAGCACGACTTTGCCGTCGATGTCCGCACCCAGGCCTTCGATGGCGGCCAGTGCGGCGCCGACGTTGGTGGCTTTGGAATCGTTGTAGTAGCCCACGCCGTCCAGGTCACGGACCCATTGGCAGCGATGTTCGAGGCCAGCGAAGGTGCGCAGGCTCGACAACATGGCATCGAACGGCAGGCCGACGGCATGCCCCAGCGCCAGCGCCGCGAGGGCATTGGACTGGTTATGCGCGCCACGAATCTTCAATTCGCGCACCGGCATCAGGTTCTGGAATTCGAAGGCCAAGTACTTCTCGCCGTCTTCTTCGCGGATGCCAAATGCCTTGAAATCAGGCTTGCTCAAACCGAAGGTCCAGCATGGCTGGCCCTCGCCCATCAACGGACGGCTCAAGGCGTCCTGACGGTTGACCACAAACTGTTTGGCCCCGCGGAAGATCCGGTGCTTGGCCAGGTGATAGGCCGGCAGGCCGCTGTAGCGGTCCATGTGGTCTTCGCTGACGTTGAGCACGGTCGCCACTTCGGCGTTGAGTTGATCGGTGGTTTCGAGCTGGAAGCTCGACAGTTCCATCACGTACAACTCGACGTCGTCGCTGAGCAAGTCCAGCGCCGGCGTGCCGAGGTTGCCACCGACCGCCACACGCTTGCCCGCCGCAGCGGCCATCTCGCCGACCAGGGTGGTGACGGTGCTTTTCGCGTTGGAACCGCTGATGGCGACAATTGGCGCTTTCGCGTTACGCGCGAACAGCTCGATGTCGCCGGACAATTTCACGCCACGGGTGGCGGCAGCCTGCAGGGCCGGGGTCGCCAGCGCCAGGCCGGGGCTCACGTAGAGCTCGTCGGCACGGCACAGGAATTCGACGTCCAGCTCGCCACAACGCACTTCCACGTGCGGATAGTCACGCTTGAGCGTGGCCAGTTCCGGTGGATTTTCCCGCGTATCGGCCACGGCAAACGACGTGCCCCGGTTCGCCAGGAAGCGAACCAGGGACATGCCGCTCTTGCCGAGGCCGACAACGATGCGGAAGTGGTCAGAAGCGATCAGAGACACTCGTTCTACCTCAGCTTCAGGGTGGCAAGGCCGACCAGTACGAGAATCACGGTGATGATCCAGAAACGGACGATCACGCGCGGCTCAGGCCAGCCCTTGAGTTCAAAGTGGTGGTGTATCGGTGCCATGCGGAACACGCGGCGCCCGGTCATCTTGAAGGAGGCCACCTGGATGACCACCGACAGGGTTTCCATCACGAACACGCCGCCCATGATGAACAGGACGATTTCCTGACGGACGATCACCGCGATGGTGCCCAAGGCTGCGCCCAGCGCCAGCGCGCCGACGTCGCCCATGAATACTTGTGCCGGATAGGTGTTGAACCAGAGGAAGCCCAGGCCCGCACCGATCAACGCGCCGCAGAACACGATCAGTTCACCGGCGCCGGGTACGTAAGGGATCAACAGGTATTCAGCGAACTTCACGTTACCGGACAGGTAGCAGAAGATCCCCAGACCACCGCCCACCATCACGGTCGGCATGATCGCCAGGCCATCGAGGCCGTCAGTCAGGTTGACCGCGTTGCTCGAACCGACAATCACGAAATAGGTCAGGACCACAAAACCAATGCCCAGCGGAATGCTGTAGTCCTTGAGCATCGGCAGGATCAGGGTGGTTTCCACCGGAGTCGCTGCGGTCATATAAAGGAAGATCGCCGCGCCGAGGCCGAACACCGATTGCCAGAAATACTTCCAGCGGCTCGGAAGGCCTTTGGAGTTCTTCTCGATCACCTTGCGGTAGTCGTCGACCCAGCCGATGGCGCCGAACAGCAAGGTCACCAGCAACACGGTCCAGACATAACGGTTGCTCAGGTCAGCCCACAGCAAAGTGCTGACGCCGATGGACGACAGAATCAACGCGCCGCCCATGGTCGGGGTGCCGGATTTGGACAGGTGCGATTGCGGACCGTCGTTACGAACGGACTGGCCGATCTGACGGTTCTGCAACGTGCGGATCATCCACGGGCCATAGCACAGCGACAAAACCAGCGCGGTCAGCACACCGAGAATCCCGCGCAGGGTCAGGTACTGAAAGACCGCGAAGCCTTTGTAGAACTGTTGCAAGTACTCCGCTAACAGCAGCAGCATTAATGTTTCTCCAGACTGGACCCGCACAAAGCGGCGACGATGTTTTCCATCGCAGCGCTACGCGAGCCCTTGATCAAAATAGTGGTGTTTGTATCTTGCTCGGCGCCCAGGGCTTCGATCAGTTCAGCCTGGGTGCTGAAGTGAAAGGCCTGCGGGCCAAATGCGTTCACGGCGTGAGCCATCATTGGCCCGACTGCGTAAAGCGCGGAAACCTTGCCACGGGCGTACTCGCCCACGTCGCGGTGCCCCTGCTCTGCCCAGTCGCCCAACTCGCCGATATCCCCGAGCACCAGAACGGTGCGCCCGGAAAAGCCGGCGAGTATATCAACGGCGGCGCACATCGAGGTGGGGTTCGCGTTGTAAGTGTCATCAATCACGCGCATGCCGTTGGTCGCCAGTTGCGCAACGGTGCGGCCCTTGACCGGCTGAACCGCGCCCAGGCCAGTGGCGATGCCGAACAGCGACACGCCCAAGGCATGCGCAGCAGCGGCAGCGGCCATGGCATTGGCGACGTTATGGGTGCCGAGCAGGTTCAGTTGAACCCGTTCCACACCTTCAGGACTGTGCAGGTTGAAGGCCGGGCAGCCGCGAGCATCGCGATCGAGGTCGCTGGCGTAGAAATCGGCACTTGGGTTGTTCAGGGCGAAGGTCAGCACTTTGCGGCTGCCAGCGCGGGCCTTCCAGATGCCAAACGCCTTGTCGTCGAGATTCAGAACGGCGACGCCATCGGCATCCAGCCCTTCGATAATCTCGCCTTTGGCTTCAACGATTTTGTCCGGCCCGCCGAACTCACCGACGTGAGCGGTCCCGGCGTTATTGAGGATGGCCACGTGGGGCTTGGTCATGCCCACGGTGTAGGCAATTTCACCCAGGCGCGAAGCACCGAGTTCGATCACGGCGGCGGTGTGTTCCGGCGCCAGTTCGAGCAAGGTCAGCGGCACGCCGAGGTCGTTGTTCAGGTTGCCACGGGTCGCATGCACCGGACCGCGAGTGCGCAGGATGCTCGCGAGCATTTCCTTGACCGTGGTCTTGCCGCTGGAACCCGTCACTGCGGCGACCGGGTTGCTATAAGCAGCACGGTTCAGCGCGCCGAGTTGGCCGAGGGCCTGGCGAGTGTCTTTCACGACGAGTTGCGGCAAGGTGCTGTCGGCGACTTCGCGCTCGACCAGTGCCGCGACGGCGCCTTTACCGGCAACGTCATTCAGATAGTCATGCCCATCGAAGCGCGGACCGGTCAGGGCAATGAACAACTGGCCTGGCTTGATCGCGCGGCTGTCGATGCTGACACCGTCGAAACTGGCATCGGCAGCGACCAAACGAGCATTCAGCGCGCCGGTCAGTTCGCTCAGTTTCAAGGCTTTAAGCATGGGCCACCTCCCACGCGGTCAGGGCGTGATCGGCCTCGACCAGATCGGAGAACGCGTGGCGCTCGCCGTTGATTTCCTGATAGTCCTCGTGACCTTTACCGGCCAGGACAATCACGTCATCCGCCGAAGCGCTGGCGATCAATTGCGCAATCGCCTGGCCACGGCCCGCCACGAACGTGACTTTATCCACAGCGGTGAAACCGGCGCGGATGTCGTCGAAAATCACCGATGGATCTTCGGTGCGCGGGTTGTCGTCGGTCACCAGCACGCCATCGGCCAGACGCTCGACCACTTCAGCCATCAGCGGACGCTTGCCGCGATCGCGATCACCACCACAACCGAACAGGCACAGCAATCGACCTTTGGCGTGTGGACGCAGGGCCAGCAAGACTTTCTCCAGCGCATCCGGGGTATGGGCGTAATCGACCACCACCAGCGGCTGAGTACCGCCGCCCAGGCGCTGCATGCGACCGGCGGGGCCTTCGAGTTTCGGCAAGACCTTGAGGATTTCGTCCAGCGCGTAATCCAGACCCAGCAAGGCACCGACCGCAGCCAGGACGTTGCTCAGGTTGAAACGACCAAGCAAGGTGCTGCGCAAATGGTGCTCGCCTTGCGGCGTGACCAACGTGGCGCGCACGCCTTCGTCGTCGAACTGAGCTTCGCGGCAATAAAGGTAAGCGCTGGAATTTTCCAGGCTGTAGGTGATCAGGCGCGACTCACGTTTATCAGCAGCGAGCTCGCGGCCGAATTCGTCGTCGAGGTTGATCACCCGGCATTTCAAATCGTTCCAGGCAAACAGCTTGGCCTTGGCTTCGCCGTAGGCCTGCATGGTGCCGTGGTAGTCCAGGTGATCGCGGGACAGGTTGGTCATCACCGCCACATCGAACGCCAACGCAGTCACGCGGCCCTGATCCAGACCGTGGGAAGAGACTTCCATGGCAACGGCTTTGGCCCCGGCCTTTTTCAGGTCGGCGAGAGTCGCTTGTACGGCAATCGGATTCGGCGTGGTGTGCAGGCCGCTTTCCAGCGAGCCGTAGAAACCGGTGCCCAAGGTGCCGACGATGCCGCAGTGCTGACCGAGCAGGTCAAGCGCCTGGGCGACCAATTGCGTCACGCTGGTTTTGCCGTTGGTGCCGGTGACGCCGACCAGGTTCAGGTGGCGGCTCGGGTCGCCATAAAAGCGCCCGGCAATGTCCGACAGCTGCGCCGCCAGGCCTTTGACCGGAATCAGCGGCACATCGGTAATCGGCAGCACGGTGGCGCCGTCGACTTCATACGCCACGGCAGCCGCGCCGCGTTGCAAAGCGTCGGCAATGTGCGCACGCCCGTCGAATCTGCCGCCAGGGACGGCGAGGAACAAATCGCCTGCCCGCACATTGCGGCTGTCGAGGGTCAGTTCACGGATCAACAGATCACGACCGGCGTGGGCGAAAATCTTGTTCAGACTCAGAGACATCAGCCGCGCCCTCCATTGGCTTTCAGCGGAACGACCGGTGTGGCGTTGGCCTGTTGGGTCGGTGGCAGGTTGTCCGGGGTGATGTTCATCAGGCGCAAGGTCCCGGACATCACTTTGCTGAACACCGGCGCCGATACCAGGCCACCGAAGTAACCGGCCTTGGACGGTTCATCGATCACCACAACAATGGCGAAACGCGGATCGCTCATCGGGCCGAAACCGGCGAACAGCGAGCGATAAGAGTTCTCGGCGTAGCCTTTGGTGCCCACCGACGTTTTACGCGCCGTACCCGACTTGCCAGCCACGTGATACGCCGGCACTTGCGCACGGAATACACCTCGCGGGGCCTCGATCACCTGGGTCAGCATGCCTTGCATGGTCTTCGCGACTTTTTCCGGGATCACCTGGGTGGTCTGCGGTGGCTTGTCGGTCTTGATCAGGGTCAGCGGCGCGATGCGACCGTTGTTGGCCAGCGCCGAGAAGGCGTGGACCAGCTGGATCGCCGTCACCGAAATACCGTAGCCGTAGGACAGCGTGGCGGTTTCAGCCTTGCGCCATTCGCGGTAGTTCGGCAGGTTGCCGACGCGCTCGCCCGGGAAGCCCAGGCCAGTGTCCTGGCCGAGGCCGACTTTCTGCGCCAGACGGAAAATGGTTTCGCCGCCGATATCGAACGCGACCTTACTCATGCCGACGTTACTGGAGTTGATCAGGATGCCGGTCAGGTCGAGCACCGGACCTTCGGTCTTCGACACGTCCTTGATGGTGTACTTGCCGATCTGCAGGCTGCCCGGGTACACCTCGACGGTGTCGCTCGGCTTCCAGCGCCCGGTTTCCAGGGCGGCACTCATGGAGATCGCCTTCATGGTCGAACCGGGTTCGAACACGTCGATCATCGCGCGGTTACGCATCATCGCCGGTTGCAGGTTGCGACGGTTGTTCGGGTTGTAGGTCGGCTGGTTGACCATGGCGAGGATCTCGCCGCTCTTCACGTCCATGATCACCAGGCTGCCGGCTTTTGCGCCGTTCTCGATGATCGCGTTACGCAGTTCGCGGTTGGCCAGATATTGCAGACGCAGGTCAATGGACAACGCCAAGGGCTTGCCGGCCTTGGCGTTTTTGGTGACCTGAACATCCTTGATCAGCCTGCCGCGCCGATCCTTGATGACCTGTCGCTTGCCGGCGACTCCAGCCAGCCATTCGTCGTAGGCCAACTCGACGCCTTCGCGCCCGTGATCGTCGATGTCGGTAAAGCCGACCATGTGCGCAGTGACTTCACCGGCCGGATAGAAACGGCGGAACTCTTCGATGCCGTAGACGCCGGGCACTTTCAGGTCGAGCACCGACTGGCCCTGCTCCGGGGTCAACCCGCGCACCAGATAGATGAATTCTTTATTGGCCTGTGCTTCAAGGCGTTCGGTCAGGGCTTTCGGATCCTGACCCAGCGCGGCTGCCAGTGCCGGCCACTTCTCTTTGGCCAGCTGCATTTCCTTGGCGTTGGCCCACAGGGTGGTGACCGGGGTACTCACGGCCAAAGGTTCGCCGTTACGGTCGGTGATCAGACCACGGTGAGCCGGAATAGGAATGTGACGAACGCTGCGCGCATCGCCCTGACCTTTAAGGAAGTCACGGTCGACCACTTGCAGGTCGATGATGCGCCAGCAGATAGCGGCCACCATGATGCCGAGCAAACCCAGGACCACGCGGAACCGCCACGGGAAAAGTGCGCCTTCGAGTTTCATCATGGCGCCACCATCCGTACTTCAGCGGCGCCGGGAATGCGCATCTTCAGTTGTTCGGTGGCCAGCACTTCGATTCGGCTGTGGGCGGTCCAGGTGCTCTGCTCCAGAATCAACCGGCCCCACTCGGCCTGCGCTTTGTCGCGCACGCTCAATTCGTTGTACAGCGAGTTCAATAGCTGACGGTTCCAGTGGGCGCTGTAAGACACACCGATGGCCGACACGAGCACGCCGATAAACAGCAGCAGCATGAAAAAGCTTCCGCCGGGAAGTGGCTTGGCGAAAAGCTTGCTCACCGCAGCTTCTCCGCGACGCGCATGATGGCGCTACGGGAACGTGGGTTGGCTTTGAGTTCGGCCTCGGAGGCGGACTGCGCTTTGCCATGGACTTTGATTTTGGGTTCGAAAGCAACGTGACGAACTGGCAGGTTGCGCGGCAGGTTGTCGGCTTCGCCTTTCACCAGTTTGCGCATGAACAGTTTGACGATGCGGTCTTCCAGCGAATGGAAGCTGATGACCACCAGGCGACCGCCGACTTCCAGGCATTCCAGAGCGGCTTCGAGGCCGGCTTCCAGATCGCCCAGTTCGTTGTTGACGTGAATACGCAGGCCCTGGAACGCACGGGTGGCCGGGTTCTTGCCTTTTTCCCATGCAGGGTTGGCGACTTTCAGGACTTCGGCCAGGTCGGCAGTACGCTCGAACGGCTTGATGTCGCGGCGCTCGGCCACGGCACGGGCCATGCGACCGGAGAAACGTTCTTCGCCGTATTCCTTGAACACCCGGGCGATTTCTTCCACCGGCGCGGTGTTGACGAATTCGGCGGCGCTGATCCCGCGTGACGGGTCCATGCGCATGTCCAGCGGGCCATCGTTGAGGAAACTGAAGCCGCGCTCAGGGTCGTCGAGCTGTGGCGACGAGACGCCGAGATCGAGCAAAACGCCGCTGACCTTGCCGGCCAGACCGCGTTCGACGACTTCCGAACCGAGCTCGGCAAAGCTACGCTGCACAACGACAAAGCGGCCGTCTTCGGCCGCTAGCGTTTGCCCGGTGGCAATCGCTTGTGGATCTTTGTCGAATCCGAGGAGCCGGCCGTCGGGTCCGAGCTGGCTGAGGATCAACCGGCTGTGTCCGCCGCGTCCGAACGTGCCGTCCAGATAGCAGCCATCAGGACGTACGGCGAGAGCCTCCACGGCTTCGTCGAGCAGTACGGTGATGTGGTTAAAGCCGCTATCAATAGTCACAGGATCAAATCACGCAGTTCATCAGGCATCGCGCCCGGTTGTTGAATAGCAGCCAGGTCAGCGGCAGAAACCGCATCCCAGGCATCCTCGTCCCATAATTGGAACTTGTTCAGTTGGCCTACCAGCATTGCGCGCTTATCCAACTTGGCATATTCGCGCAGACGCGGCGGAACCAGAAAACGACCACTGCCATCGAGCTCGAGGTCGACGGCATTACCAATCAGCAAACGTTGCAGGCGGCGGTTCTCTTCGCGAAGCGAAGGCAGTGCGCGCAGTTTGGTTTCAATAATTTCCCACTCATCGAGGGGATAAACACACAAACATGGATCAACGGCATCGATGGTGACGATCAGTTGACCGGAACTACGCGAAACCAACTCGTCACGGTACCGGCTCGGCATAGCGAGACGGCCCTTTGCATCGAGACTGATTGCATTAGCTCCGCGAAACACGTCAGCGTTTCTCCAATTTTTAGCGTTTTGAGCTCAAAAAACCCACTTCATGCCACTTTTCGCCACTTGCGCACACTATAGGAATGCGCCCACCACACCGTCAAGGCGCGGATTAAAGGAAAAGCCTTACAGAACGGAGATTTAGGAGCGTAAAAGGAGGGGTAACGGGAATATGGCGTCTGTTTTTGCTCAATAACTTGATTCAGCACTGATGGCTGCGCTCGAAAGTTAAAGTAATTTGTTAAGAGTAAGATTTTTTCGGTATTACGACGGAGGGTCTGCTGGTGTTTATGTACGGAGGGAAATCGATGTCGCGGGGTGTTTTGCGCATAGCCGGAATCACTGGCTAATCGATATCACAAAAACCCTTCGCCAGTCATTACCGACAAAGGGAAATTGTGGGCACCGATGCCCTGCTCAATGATTAAAGCAGGGAAAGAAAATAAGGTGGAGAGTCGATCTGTAAGCCGGGTTCTGTCTTGAACAGTCATTCGTCTACGATGGCCATCACTGGACATCTTTAGCAACCTACCCGGTCCCAGCGCGGGCCACGCCTTGGGACCCTATTTGGTCTTGCTCCAAGTGGGGTTTACCTAGCCACGAACTGTTGCCAGACGTGCGGTGCGCTCTTACCGCACCTTTTCACCCTTACCGGCGCCGAAGCGCTTAGGCGGTTATTTTCTGTGGCACTTTCCGTAGGCTCACGCCTCCCAGGCATTACCTGGCACTTCGCCCTATGGAGCCCGGACTTTCCTCCCCCCCCTAATTTTCATAGAGGGCAGCGACTGTCCAATCGACTCTCCGCCGCGAAGGTTAACGGCAGAGCGGCCGAAGAACAAGCGCTAAACGCCTTTGGCCACTCCTGCGCGTCGGGTTTTTACTCGCCCTTCTGTTTATCCAGCGCGACTTGATAGAGAACATTCTTGCGCTCGCCGGTAATTTGCGCCGCCAGGGCTGCGGCACGCTTGAGCGGCATTTCTTCGAGCAACAGATTGAGGATACGCATCGCTTCGCTGCTGACCGCATCTTCCGTCTCCGGTGCCGACCAACCCGCCACCAGCACAACGCATTCACCGCGCTGCTGATTGCTGTCGGACTCGACGAATTCGCGCAGCTCGGCGAGCGGCAAACCCTTGAGGGTTTCGAAGGTCTTGGTGATTTCCCGGGCCAGCAACGCCGGGCGCTCACCGCCGAATACCAGCTCCATGTCCTGCAGACACTCGAGAATCCGGTGCGGGGCCTCGTAGAAGATCAGCGTGCGCGGCTCTTCCTTGACCAGCTCCAGACGAGCCCGACGCCCTACAGCCTTGGCCGGCAGGAAGCCTTCAAAGATGAAACGGTCCGAGGGCAAACCCGCCGCCGACAGTGCCGCGATCAAGGCACAGGCACCCGGCACCGGCACCACATTGATCCCCGCCGCGCGCGCCTGGCGCACCAGGTGATAACCCGGATCGGAAATCAGCGGCGTTCCGGCATCGGAGATCAACGCCACATCGTCGCCGGCCAGCAGGCGCTGGATAAAACGACTACCTTCATCCCGTTCGTTGTGTTCATGGCAAGCGGCCAATGGTGTCGCAATGCCGAAGTGCTGCATCAAACGCTGGGAATGACGGGTGTCTTCGGCTGCAATCAGCGCCACCTCACGCAGGATTTTCAGCGCACGGGCACTGATGTCGTCCAGGTTGCCGATGGGCGTCGCCACCACATAAAGCGAGCCAGCAGCGGAATTCAAAGCACCTGGAGCAGTCAAAGCGCACACCTCATGATCGGTAAAAGTCGGCATTGTAGCGCGTAGTGACACTTGCGACGCACGCAAGCCACCCTTGGTTTCGGAGCCTTTTGTGCAGTGCTGCAACATTTGCACGAGCTAAATTGATCGATTCACGCCAGTAACATCGCGCCCCGGCCAGTGCTTGGGTACAATTCCACGCTAATTTGATCGAGTATCAGGAACACTACATGATCGCTTGCCTGCGGCTGTTCACTGCCCTCTGCCTCGCTGCCTTGTTGGCGGCTTGCGCCAGCTCGCCCTCCTCCAGCCTTGGCGAACTTCCACGGACCCCGGATGCCAGTATCGAGCAACTGCTCGAAAAGGCTGCCCAGAGCAAAACGCCGGAACAAGCTGCACTGTTCCGACTGAGCGCGGCAGACCTGGCTTACCGTCAAGGCAATGCCGGCCAGTCCGCGCAAATCCTGCAACAAGTGCCGATGGAACAACTCAAGCCTGGCCAACAGGTCTTCGCCAGTACCCTGGCGGCGGAACTGGCCATGGTGCGTAACCAGCCCAAGGCTGCGCTGACCGCCTTGAGCCACCCAAGCCTGCAACGCCTGGGTGAACTGCCAGTCGAGCAACAAGTGCGCACCGGCACCGTTCACGCCCGCGCCCTTGAAGCCGACGGCCAGACCCTGGCCGCCGCACGGGAGCGCATCTTTATTGCGCCGATGCTCGAAGGCGAAGCCGCTGCAAAAAACCACGAAGCGATCTGGACCCTGATCGCCTCGCTGCCGACCGATCAATTGCAGCCGACCACCACCGACGACCTCGGCGGCTGGATGAGCCTGGCCCTGGCAGTGAAAACCGCCGGCACCCTGGAACAGCAGCAAGCCGCGATCGACGCCTGGAAAGCACAGAATCCAAAGCACCCGGCTGCGCTTCAATTGCCACTGCCTCTGACCAAACTCAAGGAACTGGCCAGCCAGCCCCTGGGCAAGATCGCTCTGCTGCTGCCACAGGACGGCCCGTTGGCGTCGGTTGGCAAGGCGCTACGTGACGGCTTCATGGCCGCTCATTACCAGGCGCAACAAGCCGGGCAGAAGCCGCCAGCCATTGTGTTCTATGACACCTCGAAGCTGACGTCGATGGACGAGTTCTATCGCAAGGCCCAGGCCGATGGCGTGCAACTGGTCGTCGGACCGCTGGAGAAACCGCTGGTCAAACAGCTCAGCGCTCGTCCGCAATTGCCGATCACCACCCTGGCGCTGAACTACAGCGAAGGCGAACAAGGTCCGGCCCAGCTGTTCCAGTTCGGTCTTGCGGCTGAAGACGAAGCTCGCGAAGTGTCCCGTCGCGCTCGTGCCGACGGCCTGCATCGCGCTGCCATCATGGTGCCGAAAGGCGAATGGGGCGATCGCGTCCTGAGAGCCTTCAGCCAGGACTGGCAAGCCAACGGTGGCAGCATCGTTGCCACCGAACGCGTCGATCAGCCAGTGCAACTGGCTCAGCAAATCGCCGACATGTTCCAACTGCGCCAGAGCGAAGGTCGCGCCAAAACCCTGCAGAGCACCGTTGGCTCGCAAGTCGCCGCGCAACCTTCCCGTCGCCAGGACATCGAGTTCATCTTCCTTGCTGCCACTCCGCAACAGGCGCAACAGATCAAACCGACCCTGAACTTCCAGTACGCCGGTGACGTGCCGGTCTACGCGACGTCCCACGTGTTCAGCGCCAGCGGTGACGTAAACCAGTACAACGACATGAACGGCGTTCGCTTCTGCGAAACCCCATGGTTGCTGGATGCCAATGATCCGCTGCGCAAACAGGTGACTGCACAATGGCCACAGGCCGGTGGCAGCCTTGGCCGCCTGTACGCGATGGGTGTTGACGCCTATCGCCTGGCACCGCGCCTGGGGCAACTCAAGGCCTTGCCGGACAGCCGCATCGAAGGTCAGTCGGGCAGCCTCGGCATGACCCAGAACCAACGTGTGGTACGCCAGTTGCCGTGGGCACAGTTCGTCAACGGCCAGGTTCAACGCCTGCCGGACACCCCGCGCTGATGCCTGACAGGTCACGCCAGCAAAGCGGTCAGGATGCCGAGCGCCATGCGCTCGAGCATCTTCAACAACAGGGTCTGCGCCTGCTGGCGCAGAACTGGTTGTGCAAACGCGGCGAGCTTGATCTGGTCATGCTTGATGGCGATACAGTAGTATTCGTTGAAGTCCGCTACAGAAAAAACACTCAATGGGGTGGCGCGCTCGATAGCATCGATGGGCGCAAACGGCAGAAACTGATTTTCGCCGCGCAGTATTTTCTTCAGCGCGAGTCGCGTTGGGCCAATTCCCCTTGCCGTTTCGACGTGGTTGCCATCGACAGCAGCCTTGATCAGTTGAACTGGTTGCAGAATGCCTTCGACAGCTGATCGCTTGCACCCCGAACCGGACACCTTCACCCAACACTTTTGCTCTTTGCTTTGCGGGCTGCACATTCATGTGCCAAGTAGCCGCGCTAATTAAGGTCACACAGATGGACATGCAATCCCGAATTCGCCAGCTTTTTCAGGCCAGTATCGACACCAAGCAACAGGCGATGGACGTACTTGCACCGCACATCGAGCAAGCCAGCCAGGTGATGGTCAACGCCCTGCTCAATGAGGGCAAAATGCTTTCCTGCGGCAACGGCGGCTCCGCCGGTGACGCCCAGCACTTTTCGTCGGAATTGCTTAACCGCTTTGAACGCGAGCGCCCGAGCCTGCCAGCCATCGCGCTGACCACCGACAGCTCGACGATCACCTCGATCGCCAACGACTACAGCTACAACGAAATCTTCTCCAAACAGATTCGCGCGCTTGGCCAGCCGGGTGATGTATTGCTGGCGATTTCCACCAGCGGCAACTCGGCAAACATTATTCAAGCGATCCAGGCCGCACATGATCGCGAAATGATTGTCGTAGCATTGACCGGTCGCGATGGCGGCGGCATGGCATCGCTGCTTTTGCCTGAAGACGTCGAGATTCGCGTACCGGCCAATGTCACCGCACGTATTCAGGAAGTCCACCTGCTGGCGATCCATTGCCTTTGCGACTTGATCGACAGCCAACTGTTCGGGAGTGAAGAATGACCCCTAATCGCTTAGGCCTTCTGGCCTTGACCCTGTGCCTCGGCATCAGCGGCTGCACCTCGGTGGTTAAAGCCAGCCGTGAAGCGCCGATTGAAGATGACCGCGGCACTCGCACCTTCGGCAGCAAAATCGACGACTCCCTGATCGACACCAAGGTCGGCGTGAACGTCGCCAAGGCCGATCCGGCGCTGGACAACGACTCGCACATCGTCGTTACCAGCTTCAACGGCATCGTGCTGCTGGCCGGGCAAACGCCGACCGCAGACCTCAAGGCCAAGGCCGAACAGGCAGCCTCCGCCGTGCAGCGCGTGAAGAAGGTCCATAACGAACTGCAAGTCCTGCCACCATCCGGCTTCCTTGCACGCCAGAACGACACTTGGCTGACCTCCAAGATCAAGACCCAGATGCTCACCGACCCGAACATCCCGGGCTCGCGCATCAAGGTTGTCACCGAGAACGGCATCGTCTACCTGCTGGGTCTGCTGACCAAACAGGAAGCCGATCAGGCCACCAGCCTGGTGCAGAGCGTTTCCGGTGTGCAGAAGATTGTGAAGTTGTTTGAGTACATCGACTGATATTTGACCCGCAGGACCTGCTGGAGCCGTAGGAGCTGTCGAGTGAAACGAGGCTGCGATCTTTTGATCTTGCTTTTACAAACAGAATCAAAAGATCGCAGCCTCGTTTCACTCGACAGCTCCTACGTTTGAAAGTGGTGAAGTAATAAAAAAGGCGATCCTCTCGGATCGCCTTTTTTATTACTTCACGACCTTCAAACTAGGTCGACCGCTGGGACGCGGCGGCTCGTTGTCGGGTGGCGGGACATCATCATCCGGCTCGATCTCTTCGTCGTCTTCCATAGGCGACTCCAGATCAAACACCATGCCTTGGCCGTTCTCCCGGGCGTAAATGCCCAGGATCGACGCGATAGGCACAAACAGGGTGTGCGGCACGCCACCGAAGCGCCCTTCGAAGCTGACCGCTTCGTTGTCCATGTGCAAATGACGCACGGCAGCCGGCGATACGTTCAGGACAATCTGTCCATCACTGGCGAAACCTTGCGGCACCTGCACCGACGGATATTCGGAATTGACCAGCATGTGCGGGGTGCAATCGTTATCAACAATCCACTCGTAGAGCGCGCGGACCAGATAAGGTCGACTGGAGTTCATAGCGGCTCCTTAAGCCTTAGCGCATATCGCGTTCGACACCAGACAGACTCGCCTGGAAAGCCTCACGCGCGAAAGAGCGCTCCATGTAATCAAGCAGCGGCTTGGCAGGCCGCGGCAGTTCAATACCCAAAATCGGCAAACGCCAGAGTATTGGCAATAGGCAGCAATCCACCAGACTTTGTTCCTCACTGAGGAAAAACGGCTTGTCGGCGAACAACGGCGACACGCCTGTCAGGCTTTCGCGCAGCTCTTTACGAGCGACAACGCGGGCGGCTTCCTTGGACCGGGAATCCAGGATCAGATCCACCAGGCCACACCAGTCACGCTGAATACGATGAATCAGCAGACGGCTGTTTGCACGCGCCACAGGATAAACCGGCAGTAAAGGCGGGTGCGGGTAACGCTCATCCAGATATTCCATCACCACGGTCGACTCCCACAACGCCAGGTCACGATCGACCAGGGTGGGCAAGCTGCCGTAAGGGTTCACTTCAATCAGTTTAGGCGGCTGGCGACCAGCTTCCACATAAATGATCTCGGCGCTGACACCCTTCTCTGCAAGTACGATGCGTACTCGGTGGGAATAGTGGTCGGCGGGGTCGGAGTAACAGGCCAACCGATTGGTCACGCCCATGGCGGTCCTCCTCGCTTGTAGAAATTATCGGAAGCGGAAAAACGCGCGCGCCCAGAGGGCGCCTCCCGTAACGCCTGGCTTACCAGACTCGTTACACCTTCAGAGACGCCCCTGGGCGCGCGCGATTAACAGCAATTGCTTACAGCTTTATCAATGGACGTCTTTCCAGTATTCACGCTTGAGCAAGTATGCGAATACGAAGAAGAACGCCAGGTAGAGCAATACATAGGTGCCGATGCGCTGATGTTGCAGCTTTACCGGGTTAGCCGAGTAAGCGAGGAAGGTTACCAGATTCTTGACCTTCTCATCGAACTGCTCTTCGTTCAGGGCACCACTCTTCGGCACGATGGTCAGCTGATCGCACGCTTCATGAGTCAGCGGCGTACCGGTCAGCGGATCATACTGCTTCTTGCCGTCCTCGACGATTTGAACCTGTTTGCAGCCAACCACCTGGCGACCTTGCAGGCCGACCAGCACGTTAGGCATGCCGACGTTCGGGAACACCTTGTTGTTCACACCCCAAGGACGCGTCGGGTCTTCATAGAACGAACGCAGGTAGCCGTAGAGCCAGTCAGTGCCACGCACGCGAGCCACCAGGGTCAGGTCCGGCGGCGCTGCGCCGAACCAGGTCTTGGCGTCTGCCGGCTGCATGCCGATGCTCATGTGGTCGCCGATCTTGGCGCCGGTGAACACCAGGTTCTTCAGCATCAGATCATGAGGAATCCCCAGGTCGTCGGCAACGCGCTCATAGCGCTGGAACTTGGCACTGTGGCAACCCATGCAGTAGTTGGCGAACGTACGTGCGCCGTCCTGCATGGCCGCTTTGTCGGAAACGTCAATGTCGACTTTTTCCAGCTCCGGGCCACCGTGCTCGGCTGCGAAGGAGAACACTGGCAGAGCAGCAAGAATCAATACAGCAAATAGCTTTTTCATCAGCCAGTCACCCTTTCCGGAACCGGTTTGGTCTTCTCGAGCCTGGTGTAGAACGGCATCAGAATGAAGTAGGCGAAGTACAGGAAGGTGCAAATCTGCGACACCAGTGTCCGCTCAGGGGTTGGGGCCAATACGCCCAGCACGCCGAGGATCACGAAACAGATGCAGAACACCCAAAGCCAGATCTTGCTCAGCCAGCCCTTGTAGCGCATGGACTTGACCGGACTGCGGTCGAGCCAAGGCAGGACGAACAACATGGCAATCGAAGCACCCATGGCGATGACGCCCATGAGCTTGTCCGGAATCGCCCGCAAGATCGCGTAGAACGGTGTGAAGTACCAGACCGGAGCGATGTGCTCGGGGGTCTTGAAGGCGTTCGCCACTTCAAAGTTCGGCTTCTCGAGGAAGTAACCGCCCATTTCCGGGAAGAAGAACACGATCGAGCAGAAGATGAACAGGAACACCACCACGCCGACGATATCTTTCACGGTGTAGTACGGGTGGAAGGCAATGCCGTCCAGCGGTACGCCGTTTTCGTCTTTGTGTTTCTTGATGTCCACGCCGTCCGGGTTGTTCGAACCGACTTCGTGCAGCGCCAGGACGTGCAACACCACCAGGCCGAGGATCACGATTGGCAGCGCCACAACGTGCAAGGCGAAGAAGCGGTTCAGGGTAATACCGGAAATCAGGTAGTCACCACGAATCCACTGGGTCAGGTCGTTGCCGATGACCGGGATCGCACCGAACAGCGAGATGATCACCTGGGCACCCCAGTAGGACATCTGGCCCCACGGCAGCAGGTAACCCATGAAGGCTTCAGCCATCAGCGCCAGGTAGATCAGCATGCCGAAGACCCACACCAGCTCACGCGGCTTCTGGTACGAACCGTAGAGCAAGCCACGGAACATGTGCAGATAGACCACGATGAAGAACGCCGAAGCGCCGGTGGAGTGCAGCAGACGCAGGATCGAGCCGTACTCGACGTCGCGCATGATGTATTCGACGGAGGCAAACGCTTCTTCCGCCGACGGGGTGTAGCTCATGGTCAGCCAGACACCGGTAACGATCTGGTTGACCAGAACGAGCAGTGCGAGGGAACCAAAGAAATAGAAGAAGTTGAAGTTCTTCGGGGCGTAGTACTTGCTGAGATGGTCTTCCCACATTTTGGTCGCGGGAAAGCGCGCATCAACCCAATCCATGAACTTGCTCATCACGCTTTCTCCGTATCGACGCCAATGACAATAATCTCATCGGTCTCATAGGAATGCGGGGGAACTGGCAGGTTCAAAGGCGCAGGTTGCGACTTGTAGACGCGGCCAGCCAGATCGTAGTGGGAACCGTGGCAAGGGCAGAAATAACCACCTACCCAGTCTTTGCCCAGATCAGCAGGCGCCACTTCAGGGCGGAAGGTCGGCGAGCAACCCAGGTGTGTGCAGATACCGATCAGCAGCAGGACCTCTGGCTTGATCGAACGCGTTTCTGGATCAACGTAGGTCGGTTGTGTCGAGTTCTTGGAGGTCGGGTCAGACAACTGGCCCTCGATCTTCTTCAGATTCCCCAGGATTTCCGCGGTTCGGCGGACAATGAATACTGGCTGACCGCGCCACTCAGCAATCATCTGCTGGCCTGGCTCGATTTTGCTGACATTCACTTTCACCGGTGCACCTGCGGCTTTCGCCTTGGCACTGGGAAACCATGACCCCACGAACGGGACCGCAGCCCCCACCGCTCCTGCAGCACCCACCACGGATGTGGCTGCTACCAAGAAGCGACGCCGGCCTGCATTCACGCCGTCATTGCTCATTCAGTCCTCTCCCATCAGCTTTGTGGCCTGTTAAATCAGGCATCTACTAAGTAAATCTATGTACTTATAAAAATTTTGCCGAATGGTAATGAAAAGCCCCAATTCTGACAAGGTAATTACCCAAGGGCTCCACTGCCAAGCCTTGCAGTATAGGGGCTCTAAGGATGTGGCAAGTTGTCACAGCGCAATTCTTTAAGAAATCGCACGCATAAAAAAACGCCCAGCTCCGTGAGGAGACTGGGCGTTCTTTTGAACGTGGAAGCGAATTAACGCTTCGAGTACTGCGGACGCTTACGCGCTTTACGCAGACCAACTTTCTTACGTTCAACTTCACGAGCATCGCGAGTAACGAAGCCAGCTTTGCGCAGAGCGCCACGCAGGGTTTCGTCGTACTGCATCAGTGCGCGAGTGATACCGTGGCGGATTGCGCCAGCTTGACCACTTACACCACCACCGATCACGGTGACGTAGATGTCGAATTTCTCGACAGTCTCAGTCAGTTCCAGCGGCTGACGAACTACCATGCGGGCAGTTTCGCGGCCGAAGAAATTTTCCAGGGTGCGGTTGTTGATGGAGATGTTACCAGTACCCGGACGCAGGAAAACGCGTGCGGTTGCGGTCTTGCGACGGCCAGTGCCGTAATTTTGAGTCGCCGACATAATGAACTATTCCGTTAAAACTTCAGTTCTTGGGGCTGCTGAGCAGTATGAGGGTGTACAGCGCCCGCATAGACTTTCAGCTTACGATACATGTCGCGACCCAGCGGGTTCTTAGGCAGCATGCCTTTAACCGCGGTCTCGATCACGCGCTCAGGGGCTTTAGCGATCAGCTTTTCGAAGTTGATCGACTTGATGCCGCCCGGGAAACCGGAGTGGGAGTAGTAGATCTTGTCGGTGGTTTTAGCACCAGTTACACGAATCTGCTCGGCATTGATAACGACGATGTAATCGCCGGTGTCAACGTGAGGAGTGTACTCAGCTTTATGCTTGCCACGCAGACGGCTCGCGATTTCGGTGGCCAGACGACCCAGGGTCTGACCTGCAGCGTCGACGACAAACCAGTCGCGCTGTACTGTTTCCGGTTTAGCAGTAAAAGTTTTCATTCTTTATAGCCTCAGGGGCCGCCCTGTAAATTAGACGGCGGATCTTACTGAATAGTGCGTACTTTGACAAGTCAAAGGCAGCCGGATACAGACGCTTTCGGGGGCTCGGGTCGGCGCGTCCGTTCAACGGCAAGATTCTTCGGCGGCGGCGCATCACTTCCACTGCAGAAAGAGGTGCGCAATTATGCAGATTGCGAAAAATATTTCAACCTGCTTTTATGATTGTTTTGCCCAAGGAGCACCCGATGGACTATCGCCAGCTAGGCCGAACCAATCTGAACGTGAGTGCAATCTGTCTCGGAACCATGACCTGGGGCGAGCAAAACAGCGAGGCTGAAGCCTTCGCGCAGATAGAAAGGGCCAAAGGCGCCGGGATCAATTTCATCGACACCGCCGAAATGTACCCGGTGCCACCCAAGGCCGAAACCTACGCCACCACCGAGCGCTACATCGGTAATTACTTCAAGAGTCGCGGCGATCGTGCCGACTGGATCCTCGCCAGCAAGATCGCCGGCCCCGGCAATACCATCGACTACATCCGCGACAAAAACCTGCGCCACAACCGCCAGCACATCACCGAAGCGGTGGACGCCAGCCTCAAGCGCCTGCAGACCGACTACATCGATCTCTATCAACTGCACTGGCCGGAGCGCAGCACCAATTTCTTCGGTCAGTTGGGCTACAAGCACAAGATCGAAGCCAACCTGACGCCACTGGAAGACACCCTCGAAGCGCTCGACGAACAGGTCAAGGCCGGCAAGATCCGCCACATCGGCCTGTCCAACGAAACCCCGTGGGGCACCATGCGCTTCCTCGCCCTGGCCGAGGCCCGAGGCTGGCCGCGCGCCGTGTCGATCCAGAACCCGTACAACCTCCTCAACCGCAGCTTTGAAGTAGGCCTGGCGGAAATCGCCATTCGCGAACAATGCGGCCTGCTCGCCTATTCGCCCCTGGCGTTCGGTTTCCTGTCGGGCAAGTACGAAGGTGGCGCACGTCCACCGAAAGGTCGCCTGAGCCTCTACAGCCGCTTCAGCCGCTATTTCAACGCGCAGTCGGAAGCAGCATGCAGCCGTTATGTCGCACTGGCGCGTGAGCACGGCCTGGACCCGGCGCAGATGGCGTTGGCTTTCGTGACACAACAGCCGTTCGTGACCAGCAACATCATTGGTGCGACGACGCTGGAGCAGCTTGAAAGCAATTTAGAGAGTTTCGAGCTGAAACTTTCCGATGAAGTGCTCGCGGGGATCGAGGCGATTCACAAGGATCACCCGAATCCGGCGCCTTGATCGCCAGATAAAAAGCCTTCGCGAGCAAGCCCGCTCCCACATTTAACTGAGTTCTCCCAGAAGAATGAGGTCGAATGTGGGAGCGGGCTTGCTCGCGAAGGCGCCAGTCCAGTCAACTCAAAATCAAAGCGACCGCGCAATAATCTCCTTCATGATCTCATTGGTACCAGCATAGATCCGCTGTACCCGCGCATCCGCCCACGCCCGGGCCACCGGGTATTCCCACATGAACCCGTAGCCGCCATGCAACTGCACGCATTCGTCGAGCACCTTGCATTGCAGGTCCGTGCCCCAGTATTTCGCCATCGCCGCCGTCGGCACGTCGAGCTTGCCTTGCAGGTGCAGCTCCAGGCATTTGTCGACGAACACTCGGCCAATCTGAATTTCAGTCGCCATTTCCGCCAGTTTGAAGCGGGTGTTCTGGAAGTCGGCAATCGCCTTGCCGAACGCCTTGCGCTCGCGGGTGTAATCCAGCGTCCATTGCAGCGCTGCTTCGGCCGAAGCAAGCCCGCCGACAGCCACGGTCAGACGTTCTTGCGGCAATTCCTGCATCAGGTAGGCGAAGCCCATCCCGGCCTGGCCCAACAGGTTTTCCTTTGGCACGCGTACGTCCTGGAAGAACAATTCCGACGTGTCCTGAGCCTTCATTCCGACTTTTTCCAGGCGCTTGCCCTTGGCAAAGCCTGGCGTGTTGGCTTCCACCAGAAACAGGCTCGTGCCCTTGGCGCCGGCCTTCGGATCGGTCTTGGCGACGACGATCACCAGGTCTGCGAGAAAGCCGTTGGTGATGAAAGTTTTCGAGCCGTTGATCACATACTCATCACCGTCCAGCACTGCGGTGGTTTTCACCCCTTGCAGGTCGGAGCCGGCGCCCGGCTCGGTCATGGCAATCGCCGTGACCATCTCGCCAGACACCAGTTTCGGCAGGTATTTGTGTTTCAGCGCTTCGCTGCCGTAATGCAGGATGTACGGCGCGACGATGTCCGAATGCAGCGAGAAACCGATCCCGGTCAAGCCGAGACGACCGACCTCCTCGATCACCACCGCGCTGTAGAGAAAGTCCGCCCCCAGCCCGCCGTATTCCTCCGGCAGGTGTGAACAAAGCATCCCCGCCTCCCCCGCCTTGTTCCAGAGTTGACGGTCGATGTAGCCCTGTTTTTCCCATTGCCCATGGAACGGCACGGCCTCTTTTTCGAGGAACGTTCGCACGCTGTCGCGAAAGAGTTCGTGCTCGGAACTGAACAAGGTTCTGGGAATCATGCGGCACCTGTCGTTATTGTTAGAAGGAAATGACCTTCAGAGACTAAGCCCCGCTTCCGATACAGGACACTGGACACATCAGACAAAAAATAAGACGATCCAGCCGTCTGGTGACCACTTTCCCCTATAAGAATAAAGTTGAATTATGTCTAACCAAGTCTCCACGCCCCTGCGGCGCGTCAGCATCCTGGCTATCGACCGGGTTTTCGCTTCCACCCTCATGCAAGCCAAGGATTTCTTCCACCTGGCCAGCCTGCGCTACGGCAAACAACTGGGCCACGGCCTGACACCGGCGTTCGAAACCCGGCTGGTCAGCCCCGACGGCAAACCGGTAAACAGCTTCAGCGATGTGATCATGCCGGTAGACGGCGGCCTGGAAAACGCTGACATCATCATCCTCCCGGCCTTCTGGGACGACTTCGAAACACTGTGCAAACGTTATCCACAGGTGCTGCCGTGGCTGCGTGAGCAACACGCTCGCGGCGCGGTGCTGTGCGGCGAAGCCACCGGGGTGTTCTGGCTGGCGGAAGCCGGGCTGCTCAACGGCAAGGAAGCGACCACTTACTGGCGCTTCTTCAACGCGTTCGCCGAGCGCTACCCGCAGGTTCACCTCAATCAGGACAAACACCTGACCGACGCGGACAACCTGTATTGCGCCGGCGGTACGACCTCGGCGTGCGACCTCTACATCTACTTGATCGAGCGTTTCTGCGGCGCCAACGTGGCCCAGGCCGTGGCCCGGGACATCCTCTACGAAGTGCAGCGCAGCTACGCACCGGGCCGGATCGGTTTCGGCGGGCAGAAGCTGCACCAGGACGTGATCATCCTGCAAATCCAGCACTGGCTCGAAGAACACTTTGCCGACAAGTTCCGCTTCGAAGACGTGGCCCGCGAACACGGCATGAGCATTCGCAACTTCATGCGCCGCTTCCAGACCGCCACCGGTGACAAGCCGTTGCACTACCTGCAACGCCTGCGTATCGAGACCGCCAAGGGCTTGTTATCCGGCAGCCGCAAGAGCATCAAGACCATCAGTTATGAGGTGGGTTACGACGATGCGAGCTTCTTTGCGCGGCTGTTCCGCCAGCACACTGAGTTATCGCCGAACCAGTATCGGCAGCAGTTTCAGCAGGCGGCCTGACACCACAGAAATCCAATAATGTGGGAGCGGGCTTGCTCGCGAATGCGGACTGACATTCAACATTGATGTCGACTGACACACCGCTTTCGCGAGCAAGCCCGCTCCCACAGGGGATCTTCAGCGCACAAAAAAAGGGCCTGCATGTGCAGGCCCTTTTTATTTTCCGAAACGTACTACTTTCTTTACGCGCTAAGGCTTATGCGCCCGTGACAGGAATTCGTGAGACTGCATTTCCAGCAGACGACTCAGCGTACGCTGGAATTCGAAGTTCAAGCGACCGCCGGTGTACAGGTCTTTGAGCTCGACTTCGGCAGAAATGATCAGCTTCACGTTACGGTCGTAGAACTCGTCGACCATGTTGATAAAGCGTCGGGCGATGTCGTCGGTGGTGACGCTCATCTGCTCGACACCGCTGAGCAACACGGCGTGGAAGATCTTACCCAGTTCGATGTAATCGTTCTGGCTGCGCGGGCCGTCGCACAATTCGCGGAAGTCGAACCAGGCCACGTCATCACAGGTGCGCAAGGCACGGATTTCGCGGTTTTCGATCATCAGCACATCGTTTTCGATGGCGGCCGTGCATTCCGGCGTCAGGGCACGGAAGCTTTTGCGCAGGCTTTCGTGGGACGCTTCGTCGAGCGGGAAGTGGAACAGCTCGGCTTGTTCAAGGTGACGCAGACGATAATCGACGCCGCTGTCGACGTTGACGATGTCGGTGTTCTGCTTGATCAGCGCGATGGCCGGCAGGAAGCGCGCACGTTGCAGGCCGTCCTTGTACAAACCGTCCGGCACGATGTTCGAGGTCGCGACCAGGGTCACGCCGTTCTTGAACAGTTCTTCCATCAACGTGCCGAGGATCATCGCGTCGGTGATATCAGACACGAAGAATTCATCGAAACAGATCACCCGGGCTTCGTCGGAGAAGCGCTTGGCGATGATGGTCAGCGGGTTTTTCTCGCCACCGAGGGTCTTCATCTCTTCGTGCACACGCTTCATGAAGCGGTGGAAGTGCGTCCGCACCTTTTCCTTGAACGGCAGGGCTTCGAAGAAGGTGTCGACCAGGTAGGTCTTGCCACGGCCAACGCCGCCCCAGAAGTACAGGCCCTTGACCGGCGCCTGGTCTTTTTTGCCAAACAGTTTGCCGAACAGGCCCGGCTTGCTCTGCGAGGCCGCGACCAGATCGTCGTACAGGCGCTGCAAATGACGCACCGCAGTTTCCTGCGCGGCGTCATGGAAGAATTCCGGGCGTTTCAGATCAGCTTGATATCGTTCTAGGGGCGTCATAATTCGTTAGCAAGGCAACAAAAACGGGCCGTCACTGTAGCGACGGCCCGTGGGAATGGCAATCGGCCCTTGGTCGGGTCGAGCCGCTGATTTATTCCTGAACCGGCGTCAACGCAACGCGCAGGGCGTCGATGGCGACGTCGCGAGCGGCGCTGTCAGCGAAGGCCGGGCTGTCGCCGACGCACTCGCCTTCCAGCCAGACGCTGAAGCTCAGGTCTTCGCTGCGCACGTCCAGAGGCTGGCCCGCTTGCAGTTGCTTGGTCACCTGGCCGGCGGTTTTGCCGTCGGCAAAGTTGCGCGACAGCAGCAGTTGCTCGCCATCGGCCGCCAGCAGACGGAAGCGGAAACTGCCGTCGTCTTCGCGGAAGCTGACGAAACGCGCAGCCTTCGCAGCTTTCTTCTTGGTCGTCGCAGCGACTTGGGTCTGGGCGACGAAAGAACGCAGGCCGACCGCTTCGCGCAGTTCGTGAAGGAACGGCGTGGCCACCGAGCGAGCCTTTTTCGCGCCGATCTGCAGCATGTCTTCCAAGTCCGCCGGACGTTCGATCAACTGGTGATAGCGCTCGCGAGATTCACCCAGCTCGCTGTCGAGCAACTGGAACAGACGATTCTTCGCCTCGCCCCAACCCAAGCCTTGCAGCAGTTCGCTGCGGAATTCGTCGGACTGCGCCGGGGTGGCGAAGGCCTGGAACAGGGTGAACAGGTGCGAGTTGTCTGGATCTTTCGCTTCGCCCGGTGCACGGGAGTCGGTGACGATCCGCGAAATCGCGTCCTTCATTTCTTTGGCGCTGCTGAACAACGGAATAGTGTTGTCGTAGCTTTTCGACATCTTGCGACCGTCGAGGCCTGGCAGCGTGGCGACGCTTTCTTCGATCAGCGCCTCCGGCATGGTGAAGAATTCTTTGCCCTGGCCAAACAGGTGGTTGAAGCGCTGTCCGATGTCCCGGGCCATTTCCACGTGCTGGATCTGGTCACGACCAACCGGCACTTTGTGCGCGTTGAACATCAGGATGTCCGCAGCCATCAGCACCGGGTAGCTGTACAAGCCCATGGTGATGCCGGCATCCGGGTCTTCGCCGGTTTCGACGTTCTTGTCCACCGAGGCCTTGTAGGCGTGGGCGCGATTGAGCAGGCCCTTGGCGGCAACGCAGGTCAGCAGCCAGGTCAGCTCAGGGATTTCCGGAATGTCGGACTGGCGATAGAAGGTCACGCGATCGACGTCGAGGCCACCGGCCAGCCAGGTCGCGGCGATTTCCAGACGCGAGCGCTGGATGCGCAGCGGGTCATCGCATTTGATCAGGGCGTGGTAGTCGGCCAGGAAGTAGAACGAATCGGCATTGCTGTCACGGCTGGCGACGATCGCCGGGCGGATGGCGCCGGCGTAGTTGCCCAGGTGCGGCGTGCCGGTGGTGGTGATGCCGGTGAGGATACGGGTACGAGTCGTCATGGGTAATCGCTTGTCAGACTGCAATCAATTCGAAAGACGCGGCAGGATCAGATCCTTGAGATCGGTCAGCTTGCCATGAAAAAAGTGTCCGCATTCTGCCACTTTCAGCAGCTCATGGGGGCGATCGAGTTTGTCGGACCAGTCGTAGACGAGCTGCGGATCGATGACTTCGTCGGTTTCCGGCTGGATCAGGGTCAGCTCGCCGTGTTGCGGCAGTTGATCCTGATCGCCGAGGCGCATCACCGCCGGCGCGACCATGAACAGATGTTTCAGCTGTTCGCCCTGCGCTTCCAGGCGTCCGCCGAGGCTGGCAGCAACAAAACCACCGAAAGAGAAACCAAACAGCGTCAACGGCAATTCCGGGTGCTTGGCCCGCAGCCATTCGGCGGCCGCCTGGGCATCGTCGACTTCACCGGTGCCCATGTCGTGGCTGCCTGCGCTGGTGCCAACGCCACGGTAATTGAAACGCAGGGTCACCAAACCGGCGTCGCGAGCGGTGCGCTGCAAGGTCGACACAACTTTATTGAGCATGGTGCCGCCCTGCACCGGGTTCGGATGGCAGATCAGCGCAATGCCGCGCGGCTGCTCGTTATCCAGGTACAAACTTTCCAGTTGACCGACGGGGCCATCAATCACTACAGGGGTTTCGCGCATAAGCAAGGAAGGAACTCCGTGACCTCGAATCGGGTCGACTCGTCTAGCAAATTGTCTGTGCCAATCTATTGCGAGTGAATCGCGGTATACAGCGCAGGTTCGAGCCGTTAACGTAAAGCAAAGCCGTTTATAGAGGAAGGACTCGTGGAACACTCGCTCTTAGTTTGGTTGTTGCCGACTCTTGCCCTGGTTGTGGGTGTCGCCATTGGATTCCTGGTCGCTCGTCTGGTGCCGAACGCCGCGCCTAACCGCACGCAACGTCAGCTGGATGATATTCAGGAACGTTTCGACAGTTATCAGAACGAGGTGGTTACCCACTTCAACAGCACCGCCACACTGGTCAAGAAACTGACTGCGAGCTATCAGGACGTGCAGGATCATCTCGCCGAGGGTGCCAATCGTCTGGCCCTGGACGAGCAGACTCGCCAACGCTTGCTGGCCGCCCTGCACGCCGACGCCACCGTGGCGCCACGGGAACGCCTGACGCCACCGCGCAATCAGGAGCCGCCTCGCGACTACGCGCCAAAAGCCCCGAACGCGCCGGGCATGCTCGATGAGCATTACGGCCTGAAGAAGTAATCAGGTTTCGCGCTACGCAAAAAGCCCTCGGATTATTGATTATCCGAGGGCTTTTTTGTGGCTGATTGTTGGGTTGTCTGCACCGGCCCCTTCGCGAGCAAGCCCGCTCCCACAGGGGATTGCATTCCAAATGTGGGAGCAGGCTTGCTCGCGAAGAGGCCCTAACAAACGACACAAAAAAACCGCCCGATCTCTTGAAGATCGGGCGGCTTTTTTAACACTCGAAGCTTACTGGTACTGTTGAACAGGCTGCCCCTGCTGCTGATACTGCTGACCCGGAATAGCCTTCAGGTTGACCTCGACCCGGCGGTTCTGTGCCCGGCCATTGACGTCGCCGTTGCTGGCAATCGGGTTATCCGGGCCGGCGCCACGGGCCGACAGGTTGGCACCGCTGACGCCTTGGGATGTCAGGTAAGTCGCCACGCTCTGGGCGCGACGCTGAGACAGGTCCATGTTGTGCTGACGGGCACCGGTGCTGTCGGTGTAGCCGACGATCTCGATCTGATTCTGGCTGAACTCCTTGAGCGAGCCCGCCAGGTTGTTCAATGGCTGATAGAAGCTGGAGGCGATGTTCGCCGAATCGGTGGCGAACGTGATGTTGCCCGGCATGATCAGTTTGATCTGATCGCCCTGGCGCTGCACTTCAACCCCGGTGTTGGCCATGCTGGCCCGCAGCTTTTTCTCTTGCTGGTCGGCGTAGTAGCCGTAACCGGCAGCGGAAGCCCCCACCACCGCAGCGCCAATCAGTGCGCCCTTGCCACGATTATCGTGACCGATCGCGGCACCCGCCAAAGCACCCGCCAGGGCGCCGAGGCCGCCGTACTTGGCGGTTTTGCTCATGCCTTGGGAACCGCCATCGGCCTGTCCCTGATTGTCATAAGGATTAGGTGAAGCGCAGCCAGACAACAAGGCCACAGCAGTTGCGACAATAATCAAACGCTGCTTGGTGAACATGAAGAGCTCCTACTTTTTGCATTCTGAGGTGCAACGGACCAAGGCATCGGCCTATGCGGGCGTTGGATCATTTGCGCGAGTAAAAATTCCGCTGGTTACAATTCAGGCCCGCACAAACGGGTTCTCGCGCATTTCATCACCCAGACGCGTATCAGGACCATGGCCAGTGACCACGGTGGCTTCCTCGTCGAGGGTATACAGCCGCTGCTTGATCGACCGCACGATGGTCGCCTGATCGCCACCCCACAAATCCGTGCGCCCTACCCCACGCTTGAACAACGTGTCACCGGCAATCAGCAGCTTAGCCTCTGAAAACCAAAAGCTCATGGAACCTGGCGTATGCCCCGGCGTATGAATCGCCACGCCACAGCCGCAAGCCAGTTCTTCGTCATCGGCCAACCAGCGATCCGGCGACGGCACCGGCGTGTACGGCACGCCGAACATCTGGCATTGCATCTCCAGATTGTCCCAGAGGAATTGATCTTCTTTGTGCAGATGCAGGGTCGCGCCGGTTTTCTCCTTCAACTGACCGGAGGCCAGGAAGTGATCGAGGTGCGCGTGGGTGTGGATGATGGTTACCACCTTCAGGCCCAAGGCGTCGAGACGGGCAAGGATCAGTTCGTGATTGCCACCGGGATCGACGACGATGGCTTTCTTGGTGACGGGGTCGCCGATGATGGTGCAGTTGCACTGGAGCGGGCCGACGGGGAAGGTTTCGCGGATGAGTGCGGAACTGGGAATGGTCATGGACTTTGATGGCCTGTGCTGAACGGAAGGCAGTGAATATGGCTTCAGGATTCTACGCCACTCGCCGATACAGATCGCCAGGCCAGTTATTTGACGCCATTAATCAGAAAAGTAGTGGCCATATGATGCCAAACGCATCGTTTCTGGTGCAAAATCGGACTTTTGTAGCGGTCGCATCCAGGAAGGGCCGCAGCGCACTCAGGAAATTCGCATGCCTACGCCACTCACTTACTCCTTCAGCTTTCCGTCGACACTCACTGGCAACACGGCAGTCAACAGCCTGTTATCGGGCAATTACTGGTTAGGTGCCAACTGGAGCACGAATCAGTCTTCGACCAATCTCAGCTACAGTTTCATTTCGGAAAGCACTTCGTATTTCGCCACTAACTACAGTGCCAAGAACGAGTACACCGACGCTTATGAGTTGACGAAGGCACAGCAAAGCGCAGTCGTCAGCGCCTTGAGTACCTGGAGCGCGGTCGCCAACATCAAGTTCACACTGACCAGCGATAACGCGACAAATGTCGGCGACTTGCGCTTCGGTGGTTATGCGCAGATGGATAGCGATGCGGCGGCTTGGGCGTATCTTCCCGATAACTCGCCCAAAGCGGGTGACGTATGGATCGGCCCGGCCACGGACGAAGTGAACCCGAGCAAAGGTTCTTACGACTACCTGACATTTGTGCATGAAATCGGCCATGCAATCGGCCTCAAACATCCATTTTCAGCGTCGGCGAGCAACCCGACGATCCTCGACGCATCACTGGACGATGTGCGATTCACGGTCATGAGTTACAACGACTCGTATGCGTAC
Source organism: Pseudomonas nunensis (assembly GCF_024296925.1). Taxonomy (NCBI): domain Bacteria; kingdom Pseudomonadati; phylum Pseudomonadota; class Gammaproteobacteria; order Pseudomonadales; family Pseudomonadaceae; genus Pseudomonas; species Pseudomonas nunensis. Next base: position 99,067 of record NZ_CP101125.1, on the reverse strand, counting down.
CAGCCTACGACCCCCATGTTGCTGGATATTCTCGCGATCCAGAGCTTGTACGGTGCCAATATGCTTTGGCAGACCGGTAACAACGTCTACAAGTGGGCACCTGACCAATCGGTGTACGAAACAATCTGGGATGCGGGAGGTAACGACGGCATTGATGCCAGCAACCAACTGGCGGCTGTCACCATCGATCTCAACGAAGGCCATTTCAGCCAGATAGGCAAAGCTTTTCTCGACCTTACGACCCTGACTAACTTCAATCAGGGTTTGGCGATTGCCTACGGCACAAAAATTGAAAATGCCTACGGTTCCTCCTTTGACGACGTGCTGATCGGCAACGACCTGGACAATACCCTGGTCGGATTGGCCGGTGCCGACACCATGACCGGTGGCGCAGGAAACGACACTTATTACGTCGACAACGCGGGCGATACAGTCATCGAGACAGGTACTTCGCTGACAGAGATCGATACAGTCTTCGCTGAAATCGGCTATGTACTGGGCGCCAACGTTGAAAACCTCACGCTGTTGGGCAGCAGCAATCTGTACGGTATCGGCAACACACTGAACAACACGATCATCGGTAACTCGGGGAATAACTTCATCGATGGCGGCGCCGGCGCCGACACGCTGATCGGTGGTAACGGTGATGATATCTACCTGGTCGAGAACGCCCAGGATGTGATCATCGAAACCAACGCTGCGGGCAGCGGGATCGATACCGTACGAGCTTCGTTGAACTGGGCCCTGGGCGCCAACCTGGAAAACCTGGAGCTGTTGGGTAACGCGAACCTCAATGGCAATGGCAACGAACTGAACAACGTCCTGACCGGCAACGATGGCAACAACATCCTCGACGGCCTGGGTGGCGTAGATACGATGATCGGTGGCGCCGGCAACGACATCTACGTCCTCGACCAGTTCGCCGAACTCGGCCTGGTCCAGGAGCTCGCCAATCAGGGCAGCGATGGTCTGTACATCACCTACGGGGTGAGCGCGCAGACCAACGTCGTCAACCTGAACCTGAGCAACCTGCAGAACATCGAAAACGTCACCTTCGCCGGTAACGGAACCTTCACCGTGGTAGGCAATAGCCTGAACAACAGTCTGTTGGGCAACGTCGGGATCAACGCGTTGTACGGCGGCGCGGGTAGCGACTACCTCGACGGCGGGGCTGGCGCCGACTTCCTGTATGGCGGCACTGGCAACGACGTCTATGTGGTGGATAACACAGACGACAAAATCATCGAAGCGGCCGGCGAGGGATACGACAAAGTCCTCAGCTACGCCAATTTCGTGATGTCCGACAACATTGAAGATGGTCAGTTACTCGGCAGCGCAAATATCAGCCTGACCGGTAATGCATTGAACAACACATTGACCGGCAACGCGGGAGGCAACGTCCTCGATGGCGGTGCTGGTGCCGATACCCTGGATGGCGGTGCAGGCAACGACACTTATTTTGTCGACAACATCGCAGACGTCATTATCGAGCGTGGTACCTCGCTCACGGAAATCGACACTGTTTACTCGCTGCTGAGCTGGACCCTGGGCGCCAACCTGGAAAATCTCACGCTACGTGGCCATGAATATCTGTATGCCATCGGCAACACGCTGAACAACACGATCATCGGTAACTCGGGGAATAACTTCATCGATGGCGGCGCCGGCGCCGACACGTTGATCGGTGGTAACGGTGATGATATCTACCTGGTCGAGAACGCCCAGGATGTGATCATCGAAACCAACGCCGCGGGCAGCGGGATCGATACCGTACGAGCGTCGTTGAACTGGGCCCTGGGCGCCAACCTGGAAAACCTCGAGCTGTTGGGTAACGCGAACCTCAATGGCAATGGCAACGAACTGAACAACGTCCTGACCGGCAACGATGGCGACAACATCCTCGACGGCCTGGGTGGCGTAGATACGATGATTGGTGGCGCCGGCAACGATGTCTACGTCCTCGACCAGTTCGCCGAACTCGGCCTGGTCCAGGAGCTCGCCAATCAGGGCAGCGATGGTCTGTACATCACCTACGGGGTGAGCGCGCAGACCAACGTCGTCAACCTGAACCTGAGCAACCTGCAGAACATCGAAAACGTCACCTTCGCCGGTGACGGAACCTTCACCGTGGTAGGCAATAGCCTGAACAACAGTCTGTTGGGCAACGTCGGGATCAACGCGTTGTACGGCGGCGCGGGTAGCGACTACCTCGACGGCGGGGCTGGCGCCGACTTCATGTATGGCGGCACTGGCAACGACGTTTATGTGGTGGATAACACAGGCGATAAAGTCATCGAAGCGGCTGACGAGGGATACGACAAAGTCCTCAGCTACGCCTCATTCACCCTGTCGGACAATGTCGAAGAGGGTCAACTGCTCGGTACCAGCAGTGTGAGACTTTATGGCAACTCGCTGAATAACGTGCTCACAGGTAACTCGGGCAACAACAGTCTGGATGGCGGCATGGGCACTGATATTCTCACTGGCGGTGCGGGAGCGGACAAATTCATCTTCAGTGCTGTCAACGAGATCGGCCTTGGCGCCAACCGCGACGTCATCACTGATTTCAACAGCTCGCAAGGAGACAAAATCGACCTTTCCTGGTTCGATTCCAATCTTCTGGTCCCAGGCAACAGCACCTTCAGCTTCATCGGTGCGAATGAGTTCTCGGGTGCAGGACAATTGCGCTTCGTTGATCACATTCTCTCAGGCAACGTCAGCGGTAATGCCGGTCCGGACTTCGAAATCCAGCTGGTGGGGGTAGACAGCTTCAGCGCCAACAACCTGGCTACCTGGTCGGTTTGACCGTAACGAAATAGCCGGCTTGCGGAACAGGTCGGTATACAAACAAAACGCCCCGACTGATTCGGGGCGTTTTTGTTTGTGATTACACAGCGCTTCGGTTAGCCCAACACTCCCAGCTCCTTCGCCCGCGCCACGGCTTGTGTGCGCCGCTCCACCCCAAGCTTGCTGTTGATATGGCTGGCGTGGGTTTTCACAGTGTGCAGGGAAATAAACAACCGATCGCTGATTTCCTGGTTCGAACAACCTTGGGCGATCAACCGCAAGACGGCCAGCTCGCGGGTGCTCAGGGTTTCCGCGCCTGGGGATAACTCCAACGCCGGACGCGAGGTTGCGGCAGGCAGTTTTTCTGCAAGGTTTTGCGAAACCGCCGTCTGGCCCCCCAGTTGAAGTTGCCCGCGCAACCAGTCCGAATGCTCAGTCAGCAATCCGTCAAACGGTTGCAGCACACCACCGGCTGCCGCTTCCAGCGCTTGCGTCAGCGCCTTGCGCGCCTCGGGCTCACGCCCACCCGCCAGCAGCAACGCAATCTTCTGCGTCAGGGCCATCACGCTGAGCATCTGCCGGCCCGTCTGCTGCCCGTGCTCCAACAGCGCATTCAACCGCCCTTCCGCCAGCATCGGTTGGCCTTTAATCACATCAAGCAACGCTTGCTGCAATTCGATATGCAACGGCAGCTGCGGATGGAATTCCGGCGGAGCTGCCGGACGCTCGCCATTGTAGGTCTGGCCCAACCGCGTCAACCACGCTTCTGCCAGGTCAGTGCGGCCCTGGGCCAGCCAGAGCTCGCATTTGACCAGGGTGATCATCGCCAGGTAGTAGATCGGCGGGACGTCCCAGATGTGCATCAGCCGTTCGGCCTCGGCGAGTTCGGCGAAGGCTTTGGCGAACTCACCGCTGCTACCGTCAAGCCTGGCGATCACGCAGTGGCCGATCAAAACGCTGATATCGCGGCAGGCCCGGGCCTCGCTCAAACCGGTCTGCAAACGTAAGCGTGCGGCCTGTGGCTGCAAGCGCAGGGCCAGCAAGAAACCTTCGTACAAAATCAGTCGGGCCCGCACCGCGTAGAGCCGTTGCGGCGACAATCCGTGCAGGCGTTGCAGGCCCTGGCGGACTTCATCCAGCGAACGCAGGATTTCCCCTCGGGCCTGCAACACGCGGGCGCGGTCGTAATGGGCCAACGCTTCGAATAATGGATTGCCGACGCGCTGCGCCAACTCCAGGGACTCACGGTTCAACCCCCGGGCCCGCCACAAGTCGCCATCGGCAATGGCCAGGTTGGACAAGGTCGAGAGACACATCAGGCGCTGGCCGTAGCGTTTGGCCGGCAGGCTCTCCAGCGCTTCGCTGCAATAGAGCAGCGTCAATTCACGATTGCCGCGGCCCCGGGCGATGATGCCGCTGAGGGCCAGCCATTGCGCCAGCATCGACTTCTGCGCCGTGGCCGATGGCGCCGGCAGGAAGCGGCTCAAGTGATTGGCCAGTTCTTCGGCGGCATCCAGCTGACAGGCCAGCCCCAGCGCCCAGCTGTAGAGCACGATCAGCCGTGGCGTGCTGATCAGCAGGCTGTCGGGCAAGTCCATTTTCCAGCGCAGCAGCATGCCGACGTTTTGCTCCGCCAGCAGTTGTTCTTCAGACAGGTTTTGCACCAGATTCGCCGCGACATCCAGATGCCCGGCGCGCAACGCTTGCTCCACCGCTTCATCGAGCAAGCCTTGGGCATTGAACCAACGGCAGGCGCGCAAATGCAGGCTCGCGGCCGGCACCAAGGCCTGGGTCTTGGGTCGCGTACGCAGCAAGTCGGAAAACAGATGGTGATAACGGTACCAGTGACCATGCTCGTCCAGCGGCACCAGGAAAACCTGATGGGCCAGCAGGAAGCTCAGGATTTCCGCGCTGTCATGGGCCTCGCGCACGGCGTCGCACAGCTCGCTGCAAAAACGCTCCTGAGGCGCGGTGTCATACAGGAATGCCTGTACTTCGGCCGGTAAACAATCGATGACTTCTTCCAGCAGGTAATCGCGGATCAGCCCTTCCCCGCCATGCAGGGACTGCGGCAACGCACCCTCGCTGCCGGCTTCGGAAGCCGCCAACAGCCAGAAACGCAGCCCGGCCACCCAGCCTTCACTGCGCTGGATCAGGTTTTCCAGCGCCTCGCCGCGCAATGAGCTGCTGTGGCGATCAAGCAGGGTCAGGGCTTCGTCGTGGGTCAGGCGCAGGTCTTGCTCATGCAATTCGAGCAATTGCCGCGACAGACGCAGGCGCGCCAGGTGCCAGTCGGGACGTTGCCGACTGGTGACCATGACCAGCAAGCCATCGGGCAAATGATTGAGGAAGAATTGCAGGCAGCGATCGAGCACCGGGCCCTGGGCCAAATGGTAGTCATCCAGCACCAGCAACAGAGGCGTACTCGGCGATAAATGCACGGCCAGTTCATCCAGCAGACCGTCCAGCCACTCTTCGAACGCAAACGGTTGATGGCGTTGACGCATTTTCAACAGCCCGAGCGCCTTGCTGCCCAGTTGCGGGAAATAGTCCTGAAGGCCCTCGAGCAAACGCTCCAGGAAACGCCCCGGATCATTGTCTCGCGGACTCAGCCCCAGCCACAGGCTTTGCCAGTGCGCCGGCAAGCCCTGACAGAACTCCACCGCCAGCGAACTCTTGCCGAACCCTGCCGGGGCGCTGACCAGCAGCAACCGCCCACCCAGCCCCGCGCTCAGGCGTTCGCACAAGCGAGGTCGCAGCACATGGCCGTCAGGCAGCGGTGGCCGGAAGAAACGCCCGTCCAGTGCCGCGACGGCAACGCTTGCAGGACCCGGAAGTGGGGACAGATCAGTCATGGCCGGCTCTTGTTTGAAATGCTGTTGGCGGCGTTGCAGATGTCCGCAGACTAGCGGTAAACGAAGAGGTATTGAAGGCAGTTGCTACAAATGGCTACAAAAAGACTACAACCCGATAACCGCACCGAATCTGAATCCCTTGTAGCAGCTGCCGAGCAGCGCGAGGCTGCGTTCGGCTGTGAAGCAGTCGTGAGACCAGGCGACGCGGTGCATCAGGAAGACCGTGCACTCAGGTTTTACGACTGCTTCGCAGCCGAACGCAGCCTCGCGCTGCTCGGCAGCTGCTACGACAGGCCGTTATGGACTTCCAAAAAAAAACGCCCCGAACCAGTCGGGGCGTTTTTCGAGGATGCGGCCTCTGTCTACAGCGTGTTAGCGAACACCATCCTGACGCAGTGCAGCCGGAGTGAAGTCGCTGGTGGTGGCGGTGAAGCCGAAGTCATACGCCGATTTCTCCTCGTTCTTCATGCCCAACGCCAGATAACGACCCGATTGCAGGTCATACAGGGTTTCCAGGGCGTACCACGGCACTTGTTTGTCGTAGTAGTTCTCGGCATGGGCTTCCGCGACGCGCCACAGCTGATTACGACCATCGTAGTGGTCGATCACCGCAGCCTGCCAGGTGTCTTCGTCGATGTAGAAGTCACGCTTGGCGTAGATGTGGCGCTGACCTTCCTTCAGGGTTGCAACCACATGCCAGACCCGGCGCAGCTCGTAACGAGCCAGGTCCTGGTTGATGTGGCCGGCCTTGATGATGTCGGCGTATTTCAGCTTCGGATCGTCGAGCTTGTAGCTGTCGGAGGCGATGTACATCTCTTTCTTGCCTTCGAGTTTCCAGTCGTAGCGATCCGGCGCACCGTTGTACATGTCCAGGTTATCGGAGGTACGCAGGCCATCGGCGGCAGTACCCGGCCCGTCATAGGACACTTGCGGGGCGCGACGTACACGACGTTGACCGGCGTTGTAGACCCACGCCGAACGCGGTTCCTTCACTTGGTCGAGGGTTTCGTGCACCAGCAGCACACCACCGGCCAGACGTGCCGGCGCGGTTACTTTCTGCTTGAAGTAGAACAGGATGTTGCCCGGGTTTTTCGGGTCGTAGTCCTTCATTTTGTCGCGGAACACGAACTGATCCTGGAAGTACACCAGGCTGAACGAGCCGTTCGGCTGTGGCGTGGCCTGGGTTACCAGACGCGTCACGCTGCCGCCGCGATAGCGGGTGATGTGGTTCCAGATGACTTCGACGCCGCTTTTCGGAATCGGGAACGGTACGGCGGTTTCGAAGTTTTCCAGGCCGTTGCCGCCGGACACGAGGTTAGTGTTGGTGGCGTTTTTCTTGATGGCGGCAAACACGTCATCCGGCACTGTGGCACCGCGATGGGACGGGTAGACTGGCATCTTGAAGGTTTCCGGGTAGCGCTTGAACATCGCGTACTGGCCCGGAGCAAGCTTCTCTTTGTACTGGTCAACGTTCTGCGCGGTGATGGTGAACAGCGGTTTTTCACTGGCATACGGGTCGGACAGGAAGCCCTTGCTGTCGACAGTGCCGGCATTCTTCGCCAGGGGTTTCCAGGCCGGGATCGAACCGTCGGCATTGCCTGCCATCTCGGCGCCCATCGGCGTCAGGCTCTTGCCCAGCTTGTCCGCTTCAGCGGCAGGCACCGCGGCCATGACGCTTGTCGCCAGCAGCGACAGCCCCAGAACACCGGCGTGGAACAGACTCTTTGTTATTTTCATATGTGTGTTCGTCCTGAAAAAGCAGTGCTTAGAAGTTCACGCCGAAGCTGAGCGCAACGAAGTCGCGGTCGTCGACGGTGGTGTACTTGCCATCAAAGAAGTTGGTGTAGGCCAGGCTCGCCGTGTAGGTGTTCTGGTATTCGGCATCGACACCCAGGCTCACCGCTTTGCGACCTTCCTCGAAGTTGCCGCCAGGGCCAGGCGAGTAACCGCTGACGTCATGCGACCAGGCCACGTTCGGCTTGAGGTTTACACCGGCGAATACGTCGTTGTATTCCCAGATGGCGCGACCGCGATAACCCCACGAGGTCGCCGTGGTGAAGCCTTCGTTGGTGCAGTTACGGCTGCGGTTGTTCTGTGGCGAACCAGGACCGGCGCCATTGATGGTGCTGGCGTTGAGGATGTTGGCGCAGGTATTGGCGGTGCCGGTAGCCGGCAATTCACCCGGACCGTAGACCGGATCACGGCCATAACGGACATCGGAAGTGCTTTCCAGGCCGCCGACGTGGGTCACGCCCACTTCACCGACCAGGGTCAGACGGCTGGCGCCCATGACTTGGTCAAAGAAGTGCGTCAGGGTGGTCTGGAACTGGGTGACTTCCTTGCGACGATAACCGTGCAGGTCCTGGCCCGGCACGCCGGTCAGCAAGGACGCATTGGACAAGGCACCACCAATAGGACGCACACCGGCGAACAGGATGTCGGTGGAGTTCAGTTGCACCGGCGCGTTCGGACGGTAGCTGATCTCACCGCTCCACGCCGTACCGGTAGGCAGGGTGGTGGAGAAGCTCAAGCCGTACAGACGGATGTCTTCCGGGTATTCAACGAAGTATTCCGAGTTGCCTGCCACCAGCAACGGGGCGAGTGCCGCAAACGGCCCTGGCAGCGCTCGTGCAGTGTTGTAGACCGATTGCGGAGCACCGGTGGCGCTGAAGATCGGCGCACGGCTGTGGTAGTTCATGAAGTAGGCGCCGAACTCGGTATCCAGCGGGTCGAACATGTACTTCAGGGACGCGCCCCACTGGCCGCTGTCACGGGCGTCGCGATCGCCGCCACGACGGACCAGCACGCCTTCTTCGTTGACATCGACACCCGCGCCAGCCAATGGACCCAACGCCACGGCCGGGATCTGCGAACGCTTGTTCAGCACGCGCAGGTTGCTGTCGCAACCGTCGGCAATGATGTCTGGCTGGGAGAAGAACGTGCCGCAGTTATCGACGACAGTCTGGTCCCATTCGAGCTGGTAGAAGGCCTCGGCCGAGAGGCTTTCGGTCAGGCTCTGGGACACGTAGAACATGTTGACCGGAATCAGGCCTTCCTTGATCTCGGCACCCGGACGACGGAACGCGGACACGTCGATCGGGTTGATCGAGTTGATGCCGCCGCCGATAAAGGTACTTTCACCCCAGCTCACTACCTGCTTGCCCAGACGCACGGAACCCGGCTGATCGGCAATGGAGTAGTTGTGGTAGACGAAGGCGTCGAGGATCTGGCCACCGGCGGACTTGGCGCCTTCCTTGCGGTTGTTGTCGCTGATGTCCTTGAACTCGCGACTTTCGTCCTTGAGTTCAAAGTCGTACCAGTATTTACCGCGGACGAAGACCCCGGTGTCGCCGTATTTCAATTCAAGGTCGTGGATGCCCTTGAAGATTTTCGAGAAGGTTTCCCCGCTCTTGAAGTTTGCGTGACCGTCATCGGACGTCTGTGACAGGCCGTGGCCGCCGTTGTTGACGCCGATAAGGTTCTTGTTGGGACTCTGAGTAGACCAACTGGCACCGATCGACAGGGATGAGTCGAACTGACCTTCGATTTCACCGACGTTGAAACTGACGCCGAATGCAGGCCCGGCGAGCGAAGAGGCGAGACTGACCGCCAGGGGCAATTTCGCCCGGCGCCAGAACTGGTTTACTGATGTCATCGACGCTACTCCATGTGCATTATTGTTATGGCAGTGAGTACTTTTAAAAACGTTGTGGAAGACCGGAAGCCAAGGCGTCCCGAATTCATTCCCAAGGTGCATCGCCCCGTTTGTGCGTTTGCTCCGTTCTTAAAAATCCTTGAGCGGACTATAGCCAGCAGGTAGTACTGCTTGATCCCTCTAAAGTGTGATTTGCAGCTGCCGGCCACTCTGGAACAGTCCTTTCGCCAGTCCGACACATGTCGGCACGGCAAGGATGGCTGAAAATTTGGATTTCACAAGCCAAGCGCTTGCTTGGTGGGGCTGGCGTGCCTTTTCGGGCACGCCAGCGGGGTCAGAAAACGCTTAAAGCGTCGAGAGGAAGGTGCTGTTGTTGGCCTGCCATTCGGTGATGTCGAGGCGGATACGCTTCTTGTCGAGCTTGCCGACACTGGTCTTGGGAATTTCAGTAACAAGGGCGATCTGACTCGGGATCGCCCACTTGCTCAGGTGCCCCAGCTCGACGAACGGCTTGAGGTGCTCCTTGAGTTCACGAGCCCCGATCTCATGCCCTTCGCGGATCACCAGCAAGGCAAACGGCCGCTCGCCCCACTGCGGATCGGCGATTCCCACCACTGCTACTTCGCGTACCGCGACGTGACGACTGATCAGGTCTTCGAGGTCCAGGGAGGAGATCCACTCGCCGCCGGTCTTGATCACGTCCTTGATCCGGTCGCGAATGTCGATCACGCCCATGCTGTCCAGGGTCGCCACGTCACCGGTGTGCAACCAGCCGCCGGCCCAGAGCTCGGCGCCCTTCTGCGGTTCGTTGAAATAACCTTCGGTGAGCCACGGCGCACGCAACACCAGTTCGCCCTGGGTCTCGCCGTCGGCAGGCAGGAAGTTGCCGTCGGTATCAACAATCGCTGCCTCCACCAATGGCCCAGGCACGCCGGCCTTGATCCGGTAAGTGGTGCGTTCGTCTTCGGTGCCGGCCATCAACTCGTCATTCAGGTGAGCACACGAAACCAGCGGCCCGGTTTCCGACATGCCGTAGGCGGCGGTCAGTTGAATGCCCTTGGACTTGGCGTTTTCGTACAACGTACGGTTCAGTGCACTGCCGCCGATGACGATTTTCCAGCCGCCGAAATCGGTGCCTTGCGCGGCTTTGGCATTGAGGACCATTTGCAAAATGGTCGGCACGCAGTGGGAAAAGGAGACCTTCTCCTTGCGCCACAGCTCCACCAGGTATTCCGGGTCGTAGCGGCCGGGGTAAACCTGCTTGAGCCCCAGCATCGTCGCCACGTATGGCAAGCCCCACGCGTGCACGTGGAACATCGGCGTGATCGGCATATAGACGTCGTTGGTGCCCAGCAGCCGCACGCTGTCGATGGAACCCATGATGGTCGACACGCCCATGGTGTGCAGCACCAGTTGCCGATGGGTGAAGTAAACGCCTTTCGGATTGCCGGTGGTGCCGGTGGTGTAGAAGGTGGTCGCGACGGAGTTTTCGTCGAAATCCTGGAAGTCGTACTGCGTGCTCGCAGCGGCCAGCAGTTGCTCGTACTCGCCGATGAGGTTCGGCAAGTCGGCGGTTTTTTCCGGCAGGTCGGTCAGCAGCAGGGTTTTCTCGACCGTCGTCAGGTGCCCGGCGATCGCCTGGTAAAGGCCCACGAACTCACTGTTGACCAGCACGAAGCGGTCCTCGGCGTGGTTCATGGTGTAGAGGATCTGTTCCGGTGACAGGCGCACGTTGATGGTGTGGATCACCGCGCCGATCATCGGGATGGCGAACATGCATTCCAGGTAACGATGGCTGTCCCAGTCCATCACCGCCACGGTATCGCCGGCCTTGACCCCGGCCGCCGTCAGTACGTTGGCGAGCCGTGCGACCCGTTCGATCAGGGTCGGATAGCTGTAGCGCAACTGGTCGCGGTACACGATCTCGCGGGTTTTCTCGTAACGAGCGCCGGACATCAGCAGTCGTTTAATCAGCAACGGATACTGGTAGGCGCCTTCGGCTGGCGGGATAACGCGAGTCTGCAACATAAGAATCCCTTTTCTGACTGCACGGTCTTGGCTTTGGAGAGAAGCACTTTAGAGCCGTTATACGCCAACCAAATCAGCCAAAGGTATGATTTGCAGAACCGTACAAATGCTAGCTTTGCGCCAGCATTTGCAGGATTTCTTCACCGCTTACGCCGTTTGTCCTACGGCAGCCTCAGAAGGTGTGCGTGGGAAAACCAGTGCCGCCACGAAGGTCAGCGCCGCGAAACCCGCCAATATCAAATAAAGCCCTACGAATCCCTGGCGCGGTTCGACGAACGAAATCAGCGGAATCGCCGTCGCGCTGGCACCGAACGATAAACAGTAACGCAGGGCAAAGACCCGGGATTGCCATTGCGGTGCGACGAAGTTGGCGACCATCGCGTCATTCACCGTGACCTGGCCAAACACCACGAACATGAACGCCGCGCCCGGCGCAATCACGGCCCAGCCGTCGACATAGGCCAACCCGAACAACAGCGGCGCCTGGCACAGCGTCAACACGATGAACGGCCATTTCAGGCTGAACCGATGCAAGATCCGGCCGATGCTCAATTGCGCCACGGCACCGAAGGCATACGCCAGGCTGACCACGATGCCCAGGGTTTGCGGCGATGCAAACAGATCGTGCAGGCGCTCCTGGAACAGTTTTGGATAAGTCATGGTCGTGGCGTTGAACACCACACCGCCGGTGGCCGTGGCCAAGGCGAGTACGCTGAACACCATGACCATGGAAATCCGCTGGCCGGCCGCACCTTTGAGCGGTGAGTGAGGACGCTTGGGGATCGGCTCTTCCCGCACCTGCAAGGCAAACCCGATGCCCAGGGCAATTGCCACCACGCCCGGCAGAATGAATGCCGAACGCCAGCCGAACTGCGCCACCAACAACCCGGTGATCAGCGCCGAAAACGCCACGCCGAGGTTGCCCCACATGCCGTTTATGCCGATTTCCCGGCCACGGTTCTGCGCATAGGCCACCAGCATCGCGGTGCCGACCGGGTGGTAGATCGCGGCGAAGATCCCAATCAGCGTCAGGCCAAGCACCAGCATCGGCGCGCTGTTGCTCAACCCGGTAAAGATCGCCGAAGCGCCGATGCCGAAGAAAAACACCAGCATCATTTGCCGCCGACTCCAGTGATCGCCCAACCAACCGGCCGGTAGCGAACAGGCGCCAAACGCAATGAAGCCGCCAAGTGACAGGCCGATCAGCGCGGCGTAATCCAGCGCAAAGGCCTGGGTCATGCCAAGGATGGCGGCGGGGAAAATCAGCATGAACATGTGGTCGATCACATGGGCTGCGTTGATGTAGCGGATGACATTTCTGGACTGGTTCATCGCGGCACGCTTTACGTTGTAGTGAGCGGTTTATGCTAAGTTGGCGAAAAAGCGTATTCCTGACAACAAAGTCATCGGATCTGACATGTTAATCAGCCATTTCCTGCACGGCCCGGTCAGCGCCTATCCACGGGATTATGTGGACGGTGCGCATCAGGAATTGCATCAACACCGCGAAGCGCAATTGCTCTACGCCGTTTGCGGGACCATGCGGGTGGTCACGGCGCAAGGTGCGTGGGTGATTCCGCCGACCCGGGCGGTGTGGATTCCACCGTTGGTGGAGCATGAGATTTTCATGTCCGGCGAGGTGCGCATGCGCTCGCTGTTCATTGCCGCTGAACTGTCGCCACCGAGCCTGCAACAGTGCTGCGTGCTGGCGGTCACGCCATTGCTGCGCGAACTGATCCTGCGCGCGGTGCAAGGTCCGCAACACGCGGAAAACCCGTTGATCCAGAGCCTGATGCTCGAAGAAATTGCCGGCCTGGAAAACCTTCCGCTGCACATCCCAATGCCCGAGGATCGGCGCCTGCAAGGCATCTGTCTGGCGCTGCTGCGCACCCCCGATCACCCCAACACCCTGGAAGACTGGGCACAGCAGGTCGGCGCCAGTTCACGCACGCTGGCGCGGCTGTTCCAGCAACAACTGAAGATGAATTTCAATGCCTGGCGCCAGCAACTGCGCCTGATGGAAGCCCTGCCCCGCCTGCTCGCCGGGGAAAGCGTACAGAGCGTGGCGCGGGATCTGGGTTACGGCAGCGCGCGGGCGTTCAGCGCGATGTTTCGCCGTTTGCTGGGGGAGAATCCCCGGGAATACCTGAATGCACTGAACAAATTGAGCGAACTCAATCCGCTTCTGTAGGAGCACGGCTTGCCGGCGAAGCCGATTGTGGCGACGCCATCACCGGCAAGCCGTTCGCCTACCGGATCAATGCATCTCGGTGAACGCGAGTTTCACGCCGATGGCGATCAGCACCGCGCCCATGGTCCGGTCGAACCAGTGGCCCATGCGAGCGAAACCGGCGCGTACCCGTTGCTGGCTGAACAACCGGGCCACCAGGCAAAACCACAGCGCCGTCGCGAAGGCGAGGTAAATCCCGTAGCCGGCCTGCACCGCCAGTGGTGTGTGCGGGTTGATCACCACGGTGAACAGCGACAGGAAAAACAGCGTGGCTTTCGGGTTCAGGCCATTGGTCACGAAACCCGAGGTGAAGGCGCCACGGGCGGTGCGCTCACCGACTTCCTTGTGCAAGTCGTCAGTCACCGGTTTGGCCGGTTGCGCGCGCAGGGCTTTGAAGCCGATGTACAGCAGGTACGCGGCGGCGGCCCATTTCAACGCGTTGAACAGCACGATCGACTGGGACACGATCAGGCCGATGCCGAGCAGTGAATAACCCACGTGCAGGAAAATCGCCGTGCCCACACCCAGCGCAGTCCAGGTCCCGGCACGCCGACCGTGGGTCACGCTTTCGCGCACCACCACGGCAAAGTCCGGGCCGGGGCTGGCGACGGCCAGCAGGTGAATCAGGGCAACGGTCAAGAATTCTGTCCAGTACATGGGGGCTCCTCTGGGGCAGATCGGTCAAAATGAAATTCACAGGCTTGCCATTATCCCTGTGGGAGCGGGCTTGCTCGCGAAGGCGGTGTATCAGTCAACATTTGCATCGACTGACACGGCCTCTTCGCGAGCAAGCCCGCTCCCACAGGGTTCAGCATCCGGCCAGGTAGGCGTAACCATTTGTTTCATCTGGTAGGCTCGGCAGATTACGCCTTCAGTTCATTGCACAAAAGGTACAGTTGATGACGAACTCTCGCCGCGCCGTTTTTCTCGACCACCCGTCCCTGGACCTGGGCGACCTCGACCTGACGCCTTTGCGCGATTGCTTCAGCGACTTGCAATTGTTCGCCCAGACCACGCCGGACCAAGTGGTCGAACGGCTCAAGGGCGCCACCGTCGCCATCAGCAACAAGATCCTGATCGATGCCGCCGCCATCGCCGCCAGCCCTGAACTCAAGCTGATCCTGATCACCGCCACCGGCACCAACAACGTCGATCTGGCCGCCGCTCGCGCCCACGGGATTACCGTGTGCAACTGCCAGGGCTACGGCACGCCGTCGGTGGCCCAGCACACCATCATGTTGTTGCTGAACCTGGCGACGCGCCTGGCGGATTACCAGAAAGCCGTCGGCGAAGGTCGCTGGCAGCAGGCCAAACAGTTCTGCCTGCTGGATTACCCGATCGTCGAACTCGAAGGCAAAACCCTTGGTTTGCTCGGCCACGGCGAGCTCGGTGGCGCCGTGGCCCGATTGGCCGAAGCCTTCGGCATGCGCGTGTTGCTGGGGCAGATTCCCGGCCGCCCTGCCCGCCCGGATCGCTTGCCGCTGAATGAACTGCTGCCGCAAATCGACGCCCTGACCCTGCACTGCCCGCTCAACGAACACACCCGCCACTTTATCGGTGCCCGTGAACTGGCCTCGATGAAACCCGGAGCCTTCGTGGTCAACACCGCTCGCGGTGGCTTGATCGACGAACAGGCGCTGGCCAATGCCTTGCGCAACGGCCACTTGGGCGGTGCGGCCACGGATGTGCTGAGTGTCGAACCGCCGGTCAATGGCAATCCACTGTTGGCCGATGACATCCCCCGATTGATTGTCACCCCGCACAACGCCTGGGGCAGTCGCGAAGCGCGTCAGCGGATCGTTGGCCAATTGACTGAAAACGCCCAGGCGTTCTTCAGCGGTACAGCGCTGCGGGTCGTCAGTTGATAAACTGCCGCACTTTTTTTCAAGGAGCAGAGTATGGATCCGCGCAGTGAAGTACTGCTTCGTCAGGCCGAGTTATTCCAGGGTTCGGTGTTGCTGGCCGGTTTGCCCGCCGACGATTTGCTCGGTCGCCTGCCCGACGCCCACGGCTGGTGCTGGCATGCCGGCGATCAAGCGGCGCTCGACGCACGCTTTGCCGAGCGCAGCCAGTTTGGCGTGAATGCGCCCGAACGCGAGTTCGAGACCGCCGTGGTGTTCCTGCCCAAGTCCAAGGACCTGACCGACTACATCCTCAACGCCCTCGCCTCACGGCTGGCCGGTCGCGAGTTGTATTTGGTGGGTGAAAAACGCAGTGGCATCGAAGGCGCAGCCAAGCAACTGAACCCGTTCGGTAAACCGCGCAAGCTCGACAGCGCGCGGCATTGCCAGTTGTGGCAGGTCACCGTGGCCAACGCGCCAGAAGCCAAGTCGCTGGAAAGCCTGGCCCAGGAATACGAATTGCCATTGGCCGAAGGGCCGCTGAAAGTCATCAGCCTGCCGGGCGTGTTCAGCCACGGTCGGCTGGATCGCGGCAGCGCCCTGTTGCTGGAACATCTGGACAAGTTGCCGAGCGGCCACTTGTTGGACTTCGGTTGCGGCGCCGGCGTGTTGGGTGCGGCGGTCAAGCGTCGTTATCCGCACAATCAAGTGACGTTGCTCGACGTCGATGCGTTTGCTGCCGCCAGCAGTCGCCTGACATTGGCCGCCAACGGTCTGGAAGCCGAGGTGATTACCGGTGACGGAATTGATGCGGCGCCGATGGGTTTGAGTGCGATTTTGAGCAACCCGCCGTTCCATGTCGGCGTGCACACCGATTATTTCGCGACCGAGAACTTGCTGCGAAAAGCGGCCAAACATCTGAAAAACGGTGGCGAACTGCGCCTGGTCGCCAACAGCTTCCTGAAGTATCAGCCGCTGATCGAGGAGCACCTCGGGGTGTGTGCGATCAAGGCTGAAGGACAGGGTTTCAGAATCTACCGGGCCAAACGCGGCTAGCACTTCTTTTAAAAAAGAGGCTTGCCCAATCGGTTTTGCCTAGGCAGAATCCGCTCCGTCCTAGGGGAGTAGTCTCCCACGAGCGCCATGCTCGTCCGGCATACGTCAACATACTTGGTCAACAGACCATGGCGTATGCGACCTAAGCGTCCGCACAGACGGATCGCCAGGGTTTGACAAGACCTATGACACGAACACCTTACCCGGGGCGGGAAGGCTGTACGTGTCATAGCCGTGTCGACCCGCCCCTTAGGAAAACCCTGATGCTGGATTCACTTCTCGTTCCCACCGCAATCGTTGCCTTGGCCGAAATCGGCGACAAGACGCAACTGCTCGCGCTCATTCTTGCGGCTCGCTTTCGCAAACCCTGGCCGATCATCGCCGGCATCGTCGCCGCGACCCTGGCCAACCATGCGGCAGCCGGCGCGGTCGGTGCCTGGTTCGGCAGTTTCTTCTCGAATGCAACGCTGCACTGGATCCTCGCCGCGAGCTTCACCGCGACTGCGCTGTGGACCCTGGTGCCGGACAAGATGGATGACGACGAAGCCAGCACCGCGCGCAAATTCGGACCGTTCCTGACCACGCTGATCGCGTTCTTCCTCGCAGAAATGGGCGACAAGACTCAAGTCGCCACGGTGATGCTCGCCGCGCAATACCCGGACCTGTGGCTGGTGATCATCGGCACCACCGCCGGGATGTTGATTGCCAACGTACCGGTGGTACTGGCCGGTAACTTTGCGGCGGACAAACTGCCACTCACGTTGATCCGTCGACTGGCGGCGTCGGCGTTCTTCGTATTGGCGATTGTCGCGGTGTACAAGGCGATGCAGAGCAGTGGGTGGGTTTGACGGCGTAGGCCGGTAGACCGCGTTATCGTTCTTCGCGAGCAAGCCCGCTCCCACATTGGATCTCCAGTGTTCACAAATATTGTGGTCACAAGAAATCCCCTGTGGGAGCGGGCTTGCTCGCGAAGGCGTCAGCAGCCTCGCCACATCCCTATCAGGATTTCGAGGCTTTCTCGTACAACGGCATCACCTTAGGAATCGCTGCCTCCAACGAGGAAACACGACTGGCCGACGCCGGGTGCGTGCTCATGAACTCAGGCGAGGAACCTTCCGACGCTTTGCTCATCTTGTTCCACAAGGTGATCGCGGCATTCGGGTTGTAGCCGGCGCGGGCCGCCAGTTCCAGGCCGATCAGGTCAGCCTCGTTTTCGTTGGCACGGCTGTTCGGCAAGGTCATGCCGTAGTTGGCGACGGTGTCAGCCAAAGCCAGGCTGTCCTGACCCAGACCGAACAAGGCGCCAGCGCCCTGCTTGGCCATCTCGATGCCATAGGCCTTGGACATCGCTTCACGACCGTGCTCGCGCAGGGCGTGGGCAATTTCATGGCCCATGACCGCGGCGATTTCATCGTCGGTGAGTTTCAGGCTGTCGATCAGCCCGGTGTAGAAAATGATCTTGCCGCCAGGACCGCAGTTGGCGTTGAGTTCATCGCTCTTGATCAGGTTGACTTCCCACTTCCACTGGGCCGAGTCCGGACGGAAGTTCGGCGCCTGGGCAATCAGCCGGTTGGCAATGGCCTGAATGCGCTTGGCATCGGTACTGGTCTTGTCCAGCACGCCTTTGGTCGTCGCCTCGCCTACAGTCTTCTGATAGGACTGCGCGTACATCTGGTTGACCTCGTCCGAGGACAACATGCTGAACATGTACTGCTTGCGCTCAACGCCGACGGCTCCGCCGCTGGTGGTGTTGACCGACTGACAACCGGCCAGCAGCAAGGCTGCGCTCAGTGCACTTACAACCAATCTCTTGTTCATCGAAAAGCTCCCTGAAAACATGCGCGTATCCTAGGCGGTGAATTGTATCGGCGCCAGATACAACAGACGTGTAGCACTGACTTTCGGAAAAACCGCTGCTGCCCGTAGGAAAAAGTTCATATCCCCCGTGGGCCACGCGCGGCCTGCTTCATTTACGACATCCAGCGCTCCAAAACAGTCATTTCGTCATGACCCGCTCATGGACTCCGATTGCCTGGCCGATACAGCAACGCAGACGTCCTCTTGCGTGCGGAGCCCCCATGAAATTCAAGTCGATCCAGTTTTCCGTAGCGGCCCTCGCTGGCGCCATCGTCCTCAGTGTCGTGGCGGCGCTGGTGCTGTATGCGCTGTTTTCCGGTGCGCGGACGCAAGACATGGTCCAGGAACGGACCCAGGCACAGTTCGAGCAAGTCATCGAGCAGCGCCTGACTTCCCTGGCGCAAACCCAGGTCAGCCAGATTCAGCGCGAGCTCGAAGCGCCGCTGCTGATTGCCGGCGGACTGGTGCGGGTCAACGAGCTGATCGGCACAACGGGGGCGGACGGTCAGCCGCAAGTAAATATCAGCCGTGAGCAGTTGATCAGCCTGATCAAGGAAAACGTTACCAAGAACCCGAAAATTCTCGGCACCTACATCGGCTGGGAAAAAAACGCACTGGATCACAACGATGCGGCCTACGTTGACACCAAGGTGGTCGGCATCGACGCCGACAACGGGCGCTTCCTGCCGTGGTGGTTTCGCAACGAAGACGGCAGCCTCGGCCTGGACAAACTGGTCGACGTAGACGACCAGAAAACCCTGTCCACCGGCGTGCGCGCCAGCGAGTACTACCTGTGCTCGAAAGAAACCAAGAAATCCTGCGTGATCGATCCGGCGCCCTACAAGGTCGGCGACAAAATCGTCATGCTCGCCTCCTTTATTGAACCGATCATGCTCAACGGTGCCTTCCAGGGCATCGTCGGCGCCGACCTGTCGGTGAACTTCATCCAGGAAATGCTCCTGGGCGCCAACCAGAAACTGTATGGCGGCTCGGGCGTCATGGCGCTGATCGGCGGCAATGGCCGGATCGTTGCGTACACCAAGGACCCAAGCAAATTCGGCGAAAAGGTCAGCGACATCCTCGACAGCCAGCAGATTGCCAACCTGTCCAATCTCAAGCGCGGCGAAGTGACCTACACCGTCGACAAGGCCAATGGCCGGATCGAGTTGTACCTGCCGTTCGGCATCGGCCAGACCGACGCCCGCTGGACCCTGATGCTGCAACTGCCGCTGAACGCGGTAATGGCAGACCTGCAAACACTTCAGGGCGACCTGGATAAACAGCGCAAATCCGACACCTTCGGCATGGCCATGGTTGGCCTGTTGATCGCCGGCATCGGCTTGCTGGTGATTTGGCTAGTGGGCCACGGGATTGCCCGTCCGCTCAAGCAGATGGTGGCCATGCTCGACGACATCGCCCAGGGCGAAGGCGATCTCACGCGCCGCCTGACCAGCGACCGCGCCGACGAATTGGGTTCGATCGCCAAAGGCTTCAACACTTTCCTCGCCAAGTTGCAGGTGATGATCACGCAAGTGGTGACCTCGGTGCAGAGCGTCAGCGATTCATCGGAACACACCGCCGACATCGCCATCCGCACCAACATTGGCGTGCATAAACAGATGGCAGAGATCGATCAAGTGGCCACGGCGGTGCATGAAATGACCGCGACCGCTCAGGACGTGGCACGCAACGCGACCTCGGCGGCACAGGCTGCCAGCCATGCAGATAAAGCCGCGACGCAAGGCATGCAGATCGTGCGCGACACATCGAATTCGATTGGCGTGCTGGCCGTGGAAATCGGCAAGGCGGTCAGCGTGGTGCAAACCCTGGCCAAGGACAGCGAGAACATCAACGCGATCCTCACCGCGATTCGCGGGATCGCCGAGCAGACCAACTTGCTGGCCTTGAACGCGGCGATTGAAGCGGCGCGCGCCGGTGAACAGGGCCGTGGGTTTGCCGTAGTGGCCGACGAAGTGCGCAACCTGGCGCAGAAGACCCAGAAGGCCACTGAAGAAATCCAGAGCATGATCCAGCAGTTGCAACAAGGTACCCGCGATGTGGTGCGGGTCATGGAAGACAGCCAGAACCGCACCGACGAAAGCGTGCAGCATGCGGCGAAAGCCGCCGAGGCGCTGGAGACGATTACTCAGGCAGTGTCGGTGATCAACGACATGAACACGCAGATTGCCAGTGCGGCCGAGGAGCAGAGCGCGGTGGCGGATGACATCAACCGCAACGTGATCAACATCGGGCAAGTGGCCAATGAAGTGGCGGGTGGCGCGGATGAATCGAGCGCGGCCAGTGCGGACCTGACCAAATTGGCGGAACAGCAGCGGCGGTTGATCAATCAGTTCAAGGTTTGATTCGAGGGCCTCTTCGCGGGCAAGCCTCGCTCCTACAGGAGATCACCGTCCCTCTGTAGGAGCGAGGCTTGCCCGCGAAGGCGTCAGCCCAGGCACCGAATCAACCCGGGGTCAAACACTCCGGCCCATTCAACTTCGGATCATTCACCAGATTCGCCAACACCCGCTCGCGCAACGCCGCAGGCTCACCGGCCAGCAATCCCTGCAACACATGCAACGGCGTCTCGGGATCGAGCCACGCGGCCTGCCCCGCTTCGTCGAGAATCAACGGCCGACGCTGACTCGCCGCCGGCTGGGTAATCACCGCCGTGCTCAGCCACACCTGTTCCTGCACCGGATACGCTTCCCAGATCGCCGCGAAAAACAGCGCCGAGCCCTCCCCCGGGGTCAGCCAATACGGACGCTTGCGCGTGGTGCCGCGCCATTCGTAGAAACCATTCGCCGGCAGCAGGCAACGGCGCTCGCGCAGGGCCTGGCGAAACATCGGCTGTTCGGCCACGGTTTCGGCGCGGGCATGCGCCGGAGTGCGCGACAGATCGGTCAGCCACGGTGGCGTCAGGCCCCAGCGGGCACGGGCCAACTCGCGCTGACCATCCGTGCCGGCACGCAGCATCAACACCGAATCGTTGGGGGAAATATTCCACTGGGCCTGCTGATCGGCAGGAAAGCCAGGCAGGGCCGCGAAGGCGGGGTTCCAGCGAAACAGGGCATAACGTCCACACATGGGGCAACACGACTCTTGATAAAACGAACGTCAGCCTAACAGACCAGAGTGCCGGGAAAACTTTCCGGTTCATCGCCGGGCATCGGCAGCGCCGCATTGTAAGCGGTGATCAGCTCCCGGGCGTATTCGGCCTGGTCGTTATCCACCGACAAACCGAGCAGGCCGAAGATCGGCAGTTCGCCGGTGCCACCGAGCAAATCCCGGCCCACCAGATGCGCCTCGATGCCCTCGCTGGCCAGCATTCCTTGCAACAACTCGCCTTCCATCAGGTTTTCCGGTTCGTAGATTCGCTGCATACGCACCCCTCACTCGTTTTCGCTGAAGACTTCGAGATGCCATTCGTCTTCGTGAACCTGCAGCACAAATGTTATAGGTCGACAACACACCTGACAGTCTTCGATGTAGGTCTGATCCCCAGCCGACAGGTCCACAGAGGTCTCGACCTCTTCACCACAATACGGACATTCATACAGTGCGGCTTCCAGCATCGCGGTCTCCCAGGTGACTTGTGCGTATAATCGCCGGTCTATTTGCAGGGCTATTTTTGTCTGGCTACCTTTTCAGACCGTGCCCCGTTGGTTTTCGATCAAAACCTTTACTTACCCTAGCCGTTTCTAACAAGAGAGCATGATGGGCGAATTCGATGCCATCCGACCTTACGACGACAGCGAAGTCCCTGCAGTGCTGGACCGGCTGCTCGGCGACAAGGCATTTTTAGACATCCTCATTCACTTCCGCTTCCCGCGTTATGCCGGTGCCTTCGGCTGGATGCTCAAACCTCTTATAGCTCATCGGCTGCGCCGTGAGTTCGCCGGCGTCAACTCGGTGGCCACGTTGCAGGACAAAGTCGAGGTTTACGTCGACCACACCATCGAGCGCGCCACCGACGGCGTGACCTACACCGGTGTCGAGCAATTCAAGTCTGGCAGCGCCTACCTGTTCATCGCCAACCACCGCGACATCGTGATGGACCCGGCCTTCGTCAACTACGCCGTATACCACGCCGGCCTGCCGACCCCGCGCATCGCGATTGGCGACAACCTGCTGCAAAAGCCATTTGTCAGCGATTTGATGCGTTTGAACAAGAGCTTCATCGTGCACCGTTCGATCACCGGTCGCCGCGAGAAGATGGCGGCATATCAACTGCTGTCGGCCTACATCAACCACTCGATCCGCAACGATTGCGCCTCGATCTGGATCGCGCAGGCCGAAGGCCGGGCCAAGGACGGCGACGACCGCACCGAGTCGGCGATCCTCAAGATGTTCCACATGTGCCGCAAGGACGAGCCGTTCGGCGAGGTGATTCAATCGCTGAACGTGACCCCGGTGTCGATCAGTTACGAATATGATCCGTGCGACCAGGCCAAGGCCCGCGAACTGTTCATCCGCGCCACTACCGGCAGCTACACCAAAGTGCCGGGCGAAGACGACGTGAGCATTGCCAAGGGCATCACCGGCTACAAGGGCCGGGTCCACGTGAACTTCGCCAAGCCGATCACCGAGCTGTTCGACGACACCAAGCTATTGGCGATTGAGATGGACAAGCAGATTCTCGGCGGCTACCGGTTATTCCCGGTGCACTACCTGGCGTATGCGCAGTGGAAGGATGCGGATCCGCAACTTCAGGTGCCGAAAGCCGCCGAGGTGTTTGCGGCGGATGAACTGGCCAAGGCTCAGGAAGAATGGCAGCGCCGGCTGGAGGCTTGCCCTGAGGAACATCGTCCGTTCATGGTGCTGCAATATGCGACGCCGGTACGCAATCAGTATCGAGTGAAGGCTGGGTTGCCGCTTTAAGAAGAAGCAAGATCAAAAGATCGCAGCCTCGTTGCACTCGACAGCTCCTACCCGGGATTGGATTCATCCTGTAGGAGCTGTCGAGTGCAACGAGGCTGCGATCTTTTGCGTTTAAAGGCTCAGAACTGAGTGCTGACCCACGACACGATCAGCGCCACGCCCAGGCAGGCAAAGCCGAAGCGATAAAAAAACCGGTTCATGCGTTGGGTCGCGCCATCCAGCATCAACGTCGCGTCATCGATACGACGGTTCTGGGCGGCAGCCTCAAGAATGGCCAGCGCGCGCTGTTCGCGACGGCGCGTGGCATGCAGCAGCCAACTGCCCGGGAACGCCAGCAGCAAGGCCAGCAGGTTGATCAGCTTGGCGGGATGGTTGGTAAACAACGAAATCAAATGCAACGACATCACGGACCTCGGCAAAACTAAGGTGGCAGGCGCCGAACCGACGACTGCGGCGCGGATTCTACCGAAAGCCTGCCCACCTGCCCTCCCCTTTACGATAAATAACGAGCCACTTGGCCGATTCCTGTCCGGCGTCACGGCATCGTCATCTGAATGCGCCAGTCTGTCGCCCCTCGAAACCGACACAGAGCACACCATGCTGCACGCCGAAAACCAGGACCGCCTCTACCTCATCGCCCAAAGCGACGAACAGCAGAACCTCGTCGGAAGTCTCGCCTTCAACGTGCAGGACCGCCACTGGCTGGTGTATTGCGCGCTAGGCGGGCATCAACATGCGGATTTGCCGGAGACGGATTTGCTGACGGGCGTGAGCGTGCTGGATTTCTACTCCGAAGCCGCATAGCCCTTGTAGGAGCGAGGCTTGCCCGCGAAGACGGTGTGTCGGCTACATGATTGTTGACTGACAGACCGCCTTCGCGGGCAAGCCTCGCTCCTACAGGTGGCGGTGCTAAGCCGGTGGGCATGAAAAAGCCCGGAGCCATCACTGGCGCCGGGCTTTTTTGCATCTGGCGAAAACTTATTCGCCGAGGATCTGACCCACGGTCGGGTCCTTGAACAGACGCGTCAGGGCATCGCTCAATACATCGCTGACCAGTTTGGTGTTGGTTTCCTGGTTCGGCGCCATACCAAAACGCTGGTCCAGGGACGCACCGTAACGGCCGCTGTAGCGACGGTTGGCGTTCTGCACGTCGGAGCGGAAGGTCGCGCCGATGGTGGCTTCAGTCACGTACATGCCTTCTTTAGGCGACTGATACTTCAGTTCCGCCAGGGTCACGGTCAACTGCGGCGCGTTCATGCCGTTGGACACCGGGGTGAACCCCAGCAAACGCACGGCGGCTTCGGCCTGGGCCTGCAGTTTCGGCAGGATTTGCGCGCCCTGCACGGTGATCGCGCTGGTCTCAGGGTACAGACCGCCACGGGTTCCCAGGGTTGGCGATGGACGACCGTCCACCACCCGCACCACCACTTGCTGGCCGTGGCCAACCGGCGCCAGCTGAGTGGTCAGCTTCGGCTCAGGGTTCAGTTGTTGCGGGCTGTGGGCGCAGCCGGCCAGGGTCAAACCGGTCACAGTGATCAAACCGAACAACAGGCGTTGCAACATGCTCTTCTCTCCAGAATCAGGCACAAACAGGCCCGCAGTATAGCGGTGGGCCATCGTCTCGAACTAGCGTCTCACAACGATTGCTGAAATCTCTGACAAACCTCTCAGACCGCGGTTCCTGTCACAGATCTGTCACCGCCCATACACTTTGACGTCACGGCCTGCTGGCAACCTTCACAGCAGTCACCCCACAAGGTACTTCGCCATGCGTTATCTGATCTCGTTGTTCGCGCCACGCCCGCTGCATCGCAGTTTTGCCCTGCTGGATCGCAACGGCCATTGCCAGGCATTCAAGCAATGCAGCCTGCAGCCCATGGGCGATGGCTGGGTCGAAATCGAAGAAATCCGCCTCAACTGGCTGCACCATCCGCTGCCCCCTAGCGCCCGTGTGCGGCAGCATCAGCCTCGTTCACGGGTACAGGCGCTGTTGTCCATCTGACCAGACGCCTAATAAAAGTCATTATTGACGACCATTTCCCTGCGTTTCTTAGATACAATCTCCCCCCGATTATAAGGACGTCTCCTGATCGGGCCTCGCAGCATCGTCAATGCCTCGGTATTGGCACCCCGCACCGCCCACAGAGAGCCGCCCACACAGATCGAGTGAAGCTGGCGCGCTTGCTGTTCCTTGAGCAAAAACCCCACTTTTCGCGAATCTGCAGAGCTGTCATTACGCTCGGTTACTGAGCTGTTTGCCCGATTTGCCTGTCATGTACCCCATGGCGGCAATCCATCCGGGCACGGTGCCAGGCTGGGACAGCCCTTTTTTGAGGTTCACGTCTTCAAAAGAGCGTGAAAAAAACGGGTTTTCACAACTTCACAAGAGTGTGGCGAGCAAATGAATAGTTTTGCGTCTGAACATGCACCATTAGCGTCTGAAACAGCCCAACGACACAGGACCGAGTACGCCTCGAATACCGGAGCCTGAAGCCTGTCCGCTACGGATTTGGTTGCACAAACGGATGTCTCGACCATAAGTCGAATTGCCAGTTGCGCGTTGAAGTGAGTTCATAGGGCTCATTAACCCAACCGGTAGCGTCCGTCGAAGTTGCGAAAAATTGCGAAGATTCGGACATGGCGATACTGCCATGGGTACGTGGGGCATCACTGACACGCCCCGGAACGCCTGGCAGCCATGCCGACAATTTGGTGCTGCAGATTTTGGAGACGCGTTAAATGGCGCATAACGAAGCAGTCGACGTAGTACTCGTTGGGGCCGGCATCATGAGTGCCACCCTCGCTGTACTGCTCAAAGAGCTCGACCCCGCGATCAAGCTGGAAGTCGTCGAGCTGATGGATTCCGGTGCCGCGGAGAGTTCCAACCCGTGGAACAACGCCGGTACCGGTCACGCCGGGCTGTGTGAGCTCAACTACACGCCTCAGGCCGCCGACGGCACCGTCGACATCAAGAAAGCCGTGCACATCAACACCCAGTTCGAGGTGTCGAAGCAGTTCTGGTCGTACCTGACCAAGAAAGGCACCTTCGGCTCGTGCAAATCCTTCATCAGCCCGGTTCCGCACCTGAGCTTCGTGCAGGGTGACAGCGGCGTGTCCTTCCTCAAGTCACGCTTCAACGTGCTGAGCAAGCACCACGCTTTCTCCGACATGGAATACACCGAAGACAAGGCCAAAATGGCCGAGTGGATGCCGCTGATGATGCCGGGCCGCTCGCCCGACGAAGTCCTCGCCGCCACTCGCGTGATGAACGGCACTGACGTCAACTTCGGCGCCCTGACCAACCAACTGCTCAAGCACCTGACCAGCGCACCCGATGCCCAGGTCAAGTACTGCAAGCGCGTCACCGGCCTGAAGCGTAACGGCAGCGGCTGGACCGTCAGCATCAAGGACGTCAACAGCGGCAACACCCGTGAAGTCGACGCCAAGTTCGTCTTCCTCGGCGCGGGCGGCGCGGCATTGCCGCTGTTGCAGGCGTCGGGCATCGAAGAAAGCAAAGGCTTCGGCGGCTTCCCGATCAGTGGCCAGTGGCTGCGTTGCGACAACCCGGAAGTGGTCAAACACCACCAGGCCAAGGTCTACAGCCAGGCTGCCGTAGGTTCGCCACCGATGTCCGTGCCGCACCTGGACACCCGCGTGGTCGATGGCAACAAGTCGCTGCTGTTCGGGCCGTATGCCGGTTTCACCACCAAGTTCCTCAAGCACGGCTCCTTCATGGACCTGCCGCTGTCGGTTCGCGCCGGCAACATCGGACCGATGCTGGCCGTGGCGAAAAACAACATGGACCTGACCAAGTACCTGGTCAGCGAAGTGATGCAGTCGATGGAGCAGCGCCTGGAATCCCTGCGTCGTTTCTACCCGCAGGCGAAAGCCGAAGACTGGCGCCTGGAAGTGGCCGGCCAACGGGTGCAGATCATCAAGAAAGACCCGAAAAAGGGCGGCGTTCTGCAGTTCGGCACCGAGCTGGTCGCGGCCAAGGACGGTTCCCTGGCAGCACTGCTCGGCGCTTCGCCAGGCGCTTCGGTAACGGTTTCGATCATGCTGGAACTGATCGAAAAATGCTTCCCGAACAAAGCGTCCGGTGAGTGGGCTGCCAAACTGGCAGAAATCTTCCCGGCTCGGGAAAAGGTCCTGGAAACCGACGCTGCGCTGTATCGCAAGATCAACGCGCACAACAACGTCGCCCTGGAACTGGTTGAAGCCAGCAACGAGACCGAAAGCTACGCTTGATTCGGCTCCACAAAAAACGCCCCGTTCTCGTTGAGAGCGGGGCGTTTTTTTATGCCGCTGAAAAGATCGCAGCCTCGTTTCACTCTGTAGGAGCTGTCGAGTGAAACGAGGCTGCGATCTTTTGATCTTGGCTTTTGAGGTTAACCGCGAGCCTTGGCGATCAACTCGATGTACTCGGCCGCATTGCGCTGATCCTTGATCACCGCGACGAAGTCATCGCCATGCTCATCCTTGCCATCCAGGTCATACCCGGCCTCGACGAAAAACGTCAGGAAGCGCTCGAAGTCGTCGATGCGCAGGCCGCGATAGGCCTTGATCAGTTTGTGCAGGGACGGCGAAGTGGCGTCGACCGGTTCAAAATCGAGAAACAGTTTGATCTGCTCATCGCCGATCTCGTCACCAATCACTTGCTTCTTATCTTTACGCATTGCCGACTCCAGCTCGCAGACATTTCACGGGGCGGGCAGTTTACCCCCCTCTGGCCGCCCGGCTCAACGCGCGCGAACGCTGCCGGTGTGCAGATCGGCCCAGACATGGCCGTTGGCATAGCTGAGGAACTGGCAATACACCGTGTCATTGCGCAACAAATCGATCACCACCCGGTACTGCGCCAACGGGTAGTAGAGCGTCAGGGTTTTGCTTTTTTCGTCGTAGATCGGTTTTTTCAGGCTTTTGCTTTCGCCATCGAAGTTGACCAGCACTTGGTTGATGGTCGCGCCCTTGTTCAAGGATTTGCCCTTGAGGCGGATCAGCAGCGGCGACGTCACCGGGATCGGTTGCTGTGTGGACTGGCGCTGGCTACCCACCACCACCGAATAATCGGTGACCTGCAACAGTTGCTGTTGCTCCGGTTCGGCGTCACGCAGGGTCAGGTCGTCCGGCGGCAGGAATTGCCCGTGCATCGGCGCCGGAGCGGCGGCCAGGGGCAGGCTGAGGGTCAGCAACAGGGCGGCGCAGCTGCGGATCAAAAGGCTCATGACAGGCTCCGGAGGGCGGGGCCGAGCAATGTAGCATGGGTGTATAAAAATTCTTCTGTGGGCGCAAATCACTGTGGGAGCGAGCTTGCTCGCGATAGCGGTTTTACTGACACATCTATGTTGGATATGCCGACGCTTTCGCGAGCAAGCCCGCTCCCACAGGGAATTTGCAGCGGGGTTTACATGCCTTTAACGGCAAAAATCCCATTGGCATTACGCCAGTAGCCTTTGTAGTCCATGCCGTAACCGAAGATGTAGCGGTCGATGCACGGCAGGCCGACGAAATCCGCTTTCAGGTCCGGACGAGCCTTGCGGTCGTGGTCCTTGTCGATCAGTACGGCGGTGTGCACGGCGCGGGCGCCGGCGTGTTTGCAGTAATCGATGATCGCACCCAGGGTGTGACCTTCATCGAGGATGTCGTCGATGATCAGTACGTCGCGATCAAGGAACGAAACTTCCGGCTTGGCTTTCCAGAACAGGTCGCCGCCGCTGGTTTCGTTGCGATAACGGGTGGCGTGCAGGTAGGACGCTTCCAGCGGGAAGTGCAAATGCGTGAGCAGCTTGCCGGCGAAAATCAGCCCGCCGTTCATCACACAGAACACCACCGGGTTGGTGTCCGCCAGTTGCTCGTTGATGTGTGCACCGACACGGGCGATGGCCGCCTCGACTTCAGCTTCGGTGTACAGGCAGTCAGCCTCTCGCATGATTTGACGGATATGCTCGAGATCAGCGGACATGGCGCTCTCCAGGGGGACGGGATTCGGGAAAAGCGGGCAAAGGTACGCATCCAGCACGGCCGAATCAAGCGTTTGTGGACTAACGTACTGTATGTCTATAGGACAACACCCTCGGATAGATTAATCTAGGCCGGTTTTTTTGCCCGCCGCCGGAGCCTTTCCCCATGCCCATCCAAGAGATCCGCCATCCGCTGATCCGTCATAAACTTGGCCTTATGCGCCGCGCAGACATTAGCACGAAGAATTTCCGTGAGCTCGCTCAGGAAGTCGGTGCCCTGCTGACCTATGAAGCCACCAAAGACCTGCCGCTGGAAACCTACGATATCGAAGGTTGGGCCGGCACCGTGTCGGTCGAGAAAATCGCCGGCAAGAAGATTACCGTGGTGCCGATCCTGCGCGCCGGTATCGGCATGCTCGAAGGCGTGCTGAGCCTGATTCCGGGCGCCAAAGTCAGCGCCGTGGGCGTGGCCCGCAACGAACAAACGCTGCAGGCCCACACCTACCTGGAAAAACTGGTGCCGGAAATCAATGAGCGCCTGGCGATGATCATCGACCCAATGCTCGCCACCGGCAGCTCCATGGTTGCGACCATCGACCTGCTGAAAAAGGCCGGTTGCCGTGACATCCGCGCCATGGTGCTGGTGGCTGCCCCCGAAGGCATCGCCGCTGTAGAGAAAGCGCACCCGGACGTGATGATTTACACCGCGTCCATCGACGAAAAACTCAACGAGCACGGTTACATCATCCCAGGCCTGGGCGATGCCGGTGACAAGATCTTCGGCACCAAGCAGAAGGACGCTTGAGCATGCAGGATGAGTTCAACGATCCGCTCTGGCGCACAGTGCTGTCGGGTGCACAGATGCTGTTCGTGGCGTTCGGCGCCCTGGTGTTGATGCCGCTGATTACCGGCCTCGACCCGAACGTGGCGCTGTTCACCGCAGGTCTGGGGACGATTCTGTTCCAGATCGTCACCGGGCGTCAGGTCCCGGTGTTCCTGGCTTCGAGCTTTGCCTTTATCACCCCGATCATTCTCGCCAAGGGCCAGTTCGGCCTCGCGGCGACCATGGGCGGCGTGATGGCGGCGGGTTTCGTCTACACCTTCCTCGGCCTGGCCGTGAAGATCAAAGGCACCGGGTTCATTGACCGTTTGCTGCCACCGGTGGTGATTGGTCCGGTGATCATCTCCATCGGCCTGGCCATGGCGCCAATTGCCGCCAACATGGCAATGGGCAAGGCTGGCGACGGTTCCGAGCTGATCCATTACCAGACCGCGATGCTGATCTCGATGCCGGCACTGCTGACCACGCTGATCGTCGCCGTGTTCGGCAAAGGGATTTTCCGCCTGGTGCCGATCATCTCCGGTGTATTGGTCGGTTTTGCGATGGCGTTCTATTTCGGCGTGGTCGATACCGCGAAGATTGCCGCCGCACCGTGGTTTGCGATTCCGCACTTTACGGCGCCGGAATTCAACTGGCAGGCGATTCTGTTTATCGTTCCGGTGGCGCTGGCCCCGGCCATCGAGCACATCGGCGGCGTGATCGCGGTCGGTAGCGTGACCGGTCGCGATTACCTGAAGAAGCCTGGCCTGCACCGCACCCTGCTCGGCGATGGCATTGCCACCACGGCAGCCGGTCTGTTCGGCGGTCCACCCAACACCACCTACGCCGAAGTCACGGGCGCGGTGATGCTGACCAAGAACTACAACCCGAAGATCATGACCTGGGCGGCGATCTTTGCCATCAGCCTGGCGTTCGTCGGCAAGTTCGGCGCGCTGCTGCAAAGCATCCCGGTGCCGGTGATGGGCGGGATTTTGTGCCTGTTGTTCGGTTCGATTGCGGCGGTGGGCATGAACACACTGATTCGCCACAAGATCGACCTGGGCGAGGCGCGCAATCTGGTGATTGTCTCGGTGACCCTGGTGTTCGGGATTGGCGGTGTGCTGGTCGGCACCGGCACCGGTCCGGACGACTTCGGCCTCAAAGGCATCGCGCTGTGCGCGGTGGTGGCGATTGCGCTGAACCTGTTGCTGCCGGGCAATGACAGCTGGAAGCACAAGAAGGCGGATGAGCCTTTGTTGTAAAGCTAACGCAAAACCCTGTGGCGAGGGAGCTTGCTCCCGCTTGAGTGCGCAGCACTCACAAAATCTGCATTGACTGCGAGAATTTTGGGGCCGCTTCGCGACCCAGCGGGAGCAAGCTCCCTCGCCACAGTTTGTGTTCCTACAAGGCCAACGGCGCTCGCTCGCACAACGCACTCAACGCCTTCGCCCACTGCGGGTCATCGTTGAGGCACGGCACCAGCACCAACTCCTCCCCTCCCGCTTCGCGGAATTGCTCCAGCCCGCGATCACCGATTTCTTCCAGGGTCTCGATGCAATCGGCGACGAACGCCGGGCACATCACCAGGATCTTCTTCGCGCCACTTTTGCCCAGCTCATCGAGGCGTGCTTCGGTGTAGGGTTCGATCCACTTCGCCCGGCCCAGGCGCGACTGGAACGACACCGACCACTTGCCCTCCTCCAGGCCCATGCGCTTGGCAAACTCGGAAGCCGTGCGCAGGCACTGAGCGCGGTAGCACGTCGCCAATACGGCCGGCGAGGCGTTCTTGCAGCAGTCTTCATTCTTGAAGCAATGCTGGCCGGTCGGATCAAGCTTGGTCAGGTGCCGTTCCGGCAAACCATGGAAGCTCAGCAACAGGTGATCGTAATCCTGCTCCAGATAAGGCTTGGCGCTGGCCACCAAGGCATCGAGGTATTCTGGCTGATCGTAGAACGGTTGGAGAATCGACAGCTGCACATTGAGCTTCTTCTCGCGAATCACGCGCCGGGCTTCTTCGACCACCGTGGTCACGGTGCTGTCGGCGAACTGTGGATAAAGCGGCGCGAGGGTAATGCGCTTGTGGCCCTGGGCGGCCAGCTGCAGCAGTTTCGATTCAATCGACGGCTCGCCATAACGCATCGCCAACTCGACGGGTCCGTGGGTCCAGCGGGCGGTCATGGCCTGTTGCAGGCGCCGACTGAGCACCACCAGCGGCGAGCCCTCCTCCCACCAGATCGAGGCGTAGGCGTGGGCCGACTGTTCCGGACGCTTGATCAGGATCAGCGACACCAGCAGACGGCGCACCGGCCACGGCAGGTCGATCACATACGGGTCCATCAGAAATTGATTGAGGTAGCTGCGCACATCCGCCACCGAAGTGGAGGCCGGTGAGCCCAGGTTGACCAGAAGCAACGCGTGATCGGTCATGCAACGTCCTATTTCAGAGGCGGCTGGACACGTCGTCCAACGCCGCGCGTAAATCAGTGAACTGGAAAGTGAAACCCGCCGCCAGCAAACGCGCCGGTACGGCTTTCTGGCCGCCCAACAACAGCAGCGACATTTCGCCCAGGCCTACCTTCAGCGCCAGGGCCGGCATGGGCATGAACGCCGGGCGGTGCAACACGCTACCCAGCGTCTTGGCAAATTCGCGATTGCGCACCGGTTTGGGCGCGCAGGCATTATATGGACCGCTGGCGTCAATGCGATGCAGAAGAAAATCAATCAGGGCGATTTGATCCTTGATATGAATCCACGGCATCCACTGCCGGCCGTTGCCGATCGGCCCGCCCAGCCCCAGTTTGAACGGCAGCAACAGCCGCGACAAAAAGCCGCCCTCGGCGGACACGACCAACCCGGTGCGCAGCAGAATCACGCGAATGCCCAAGGCTTCGGCACGCTGGGCGGTTTCCTCCCAGGCGATGCACAACTGGCTGGCGAAATCATCGATCACCGGCGGCGACTCTTCGGTCAACTCACGCTCGCCACCGTCGCCGTACCAACCGACCGCCGAACCGGAGATCAGCAATTGCGGTTTTTGCTCACGGGTTTCGAGCCAGGCCAGCAGGGTTTCGGTCAGGCCGATACGGCTGCTCCACAACAACGTCTTGCGCTTGTGGGTCCACCAACTATCACCAATCGGCGCGCCGGCCAGGTTGATAATCGCATCGAGCGGTTCCTGGCCGAGGTCTTCGAGACGGGCAATGCCGCGCACCTGAGCGCCGCAGATTTTCGCGACTTTTGCAGGCGAACGACTCCAGACCGTGAGGCGATGTCCCTGACTCAACCAGTGATGACAGAGTTGACGTCCTATCAAACCAGTACCGCCGGTCAGCAATATGTGCATGACTACTTCCTCGCGTGGCGTTTTACCGTGATCACTAGTCTATTTTTATAAGCAGGGATCTTTGGTATCGGGCAGGGTCTGTGTTTAACAATAGGCCAAGCTGTCAGAACGAGAACGCTAAAAGTTATACCAAAAAACAATATTGTACAGGTTTAATCCACGGCGTAGTCTGTACAGAAAGGTAAACGAGGCCCCTATGACTGTACCTATCGCAATCATCGGCACCGGCATCGCCGGACTCTCCGCCGCCCAGGCCCTGACGGAGGCCGGGCATGTCGTTCAACTTTTCGATAAAAGCCGTGGCAGCGGCGGACGCATGTCGAGCAAGCGCAGTGACGCCGGAGCTCTGGACATGGGTGCGCAGTATTTCACGGCACGTGACCGGCGCTTCGTCACCGAAGTGCAGCGCTGGCAAGCCAATGGCTGGGTCGCCGAATGGACGCCGCAGCTCTACACGTTCCAGGGCGGCCAACTCAACCTGTCGCCGGATGAGCAAACCCGTTGGGTTGGCACGCCGCGTATGAGCGCCATCACCCGCGCGCTGCTCGGGGACCTGGAAGTGCAATTCGCCTGCCGGATCACCGAGGTCTATCGCGGTGAAGAACACTGGCATCTGCAGGACGCCGAAGGTTTCACTCACGGGCCGTTCAGCCACGTGGTCATTGCAACGCCTGCACCTCAGGCGACCGCGCTGCTGGCCTCCGCACCGAAACTCGCAGGTGCCGCCGCCGGGGTCAAAATGGACCCGACCTGGGCCATCGCCCTGGCCTTCGACACCCCGCTCGATACGCCCATGGAAGGTTGCTTCGTACAGGACAGCCCGCTCGACTGGCTGGCCCGCAACCGCAGCAAACCCGGGCGCGACAACACGCTGGACACGTGGGTGTTGCACGCCACCAGCACTTGGAGCCGGCAACATATCGACTTGTCCAAGGAAGCCGTGATCGAGCAACTGCACGGTGCTTTCGCCGAGTTGCTGCACAGCGCGATGCCCGCACCGACCTTCAGCCTCGCCCATCGCTGGCTCTACGCCCGCCCTGCCAGCAGTCATGAATGGGGCGTGTTGGCGGATGCCGACCTGGGCCTGTATGTGTGTGGCGACTGGTGCCTGTCCGGTCGTGTCGAAGGCGCCTGGCTCAGCGGCCAGGAAGCCGCCCGCCGCTTGCATGCACACCTGCAGTGAATCGCCTCAATCCGGGTAAATTGCTGCTGTCGAAATGGACAGCAGCCCAACCGAAAAACCGCGAAAAACATTTTCTAGTGACCGAGCTGTTCCGCGATGAGGACGGCACGGTGCTGGCGGTCGAGTTGCAGGCGGTGTTGACGCAGCGCAGTGAGCGGCTGGATTGGCAGGCATTAAAAAATAGCGACGCCTGGTTATTGGGCTGGAAGTAGATCCCTGTGGGAGCGGGCTTGCTCGCGAATGCGGTGGGTCAGCTACCCATATGTCGACTGACACTCCCTCTTCGCGAGCAAGCCCGCTCCCACATGGGAATCGCGAGCACTTCAAAAACCTATACAAATAATTTGACTTGTACAGCTTCGAATCTATGATGAAGATTATGTTGTACAGATCCAACGATCTGTACAGGTTTAGATTCGAGGTGCTTCGATGCCCGTCACTCCCGCCAAACCGAAAATCGCGATCAGCGCCTGCTTGATGGGTGCAGAGGTGCGCTTCAATGGCGGGCACAAGGAATCGCGGCTGTGCAGTCGCACCCTCACTGATTATTTCGATTTCGTCCCGGTGTGCCCGGAAGTCGCGATCGGCCTCGGCATTCCCCGCGAACCGATTCGTCTGGTGGGCGATGCCGAACATCCCGAAGCCGTCGGCACGGTGAACCGCGACATCAACGTCACCCAACCGCTCGCCGAGTACGGTCAGAAAATGGCCGCGGAACTGGGCGATATCTGCGGCTACATCTTCATGCAGAAATCACCGTCCTGCGGGCTGTTGCGGGTCAAGGTCTACCACGCCAACGGTGCACCGGTGGACGGCGGTGGGCGCGGCATCTACGCCCAGGCGTTCTGCGAACGACACCCGGACCTTCCAGTGGAAGAAGACGGCCGCCTGAATGACCCGGTGCTGCGGGAAAACTTTCTGACCCGTGTGTTCGCCTACAGCGCCTGGCAGCAATTGCTTCAGGAAGGCCTGAGTCGGCGTGGCCTCATCGACTTTCACTCACGCTACAAATACCTGCTGATGGCGCACAACCCGGCGCAATACAAAACCCTGGGCAACCTGCTGGGCAACATGGGCCAGACCGACCCGAAAGAACTCGGCCCGCGTTATTTCAGCGAGCTGATGGAAGCGCTGAAAAAATGCGCCACCCGCCGCACCCACACCAATGTCCTGCAACACATCAGTGGTTACCTCAAGCAGGCCATCACTGCTGAAGACAAACAGGAAATGCAACGCGTGATCGGCCAATACCGACACGGCATCGTGCCGTTGGTGGTGCCGTTGACGCTGCTCAAGCATTACTTCCGCCAACACCCGGATCCGTACATTGCGCAACAGGTTTACCTGCAACCGCATCCGGAAAACCTCAGCCTGCGAAATGCGATCTAAATGAACAACACACCCGACACCAGTGCCCGGGAAGACCTCGGCGCCGACTTCAAGAAAGCCTTGGACGAAGGCTGGCTGCCGATTCGTGAAGTGGCGCGCCAGACCGGAGTCAACGCGATCACCCTGCGTGCCTGGGAACGGCGTTATGGCCTGATCGTGCCTCAACGCACGCCCAAGGGGCATCGGTTGTTTTCGGCTGAACACGTGCAGCGAATCCTGACGATTCTCACCTGGCTCAATCGTGGCGTTGCGGTCAGCCAGGTCAAGCAACTGCTCGACACGCCCCAAGCCTCTACCGAGTCCGTCGAAAACGACTGGCAATTGCTGCGTAACACACTGCTGCAAGCGGTCACTCAACTGGCCGAGCGCACCCTCGATGACACGGTAAACCAGGCCATGGCGTTGTACCCGCCAAGGACCTTGTGCGAACAACTGCTGATGCCGTTGTTGACCGAACTGGAACAACGCTGGCAAGGCCAGTTCGGCGCGCAGATGGAGCGCGTGTTCTTTTATTCCTGGTTGCGCAGCAAATTCGGTGCGCGCATCTACCATAACAACCGGCAATTGCGTTCAGCGCCGCTGCTGTTGATCAACCACTCGGATTTGCCGCTGGAACCTCACCTGTGGCTCACTGCCTGGCTGATCAGCAGCGCCGATTGCCCGGTGGAAGTTTTCGATTGGCCATTGCCAGCCGGGGAACTTGCGCTGGCAGTTGAACACCTGCAAGCCCGCGGCGTACTGCTGTATTCCAGCAAAGCCATGAACCTGGCGCAGTTGCCAAAAACGCTGAATGGCGTCAGTTGCCCCAAGATGATTGTCGGACCAACGGTATGCATCCACCACGCCGAGTTGTCCGTAAGAACCACTGAGATCCCTGATTTGTCCTTGGCCGAAGATGCCTTGTCGGCCCATCAGGACCTCATTCGGCGTGGGCTTATCTAATGTTGAGTACGGGAACCACCATGCAATTGATCTGGCTGCGCAGCGACTTGCGCCTGCATGACAACACCGCCCTCTCGGCAGCTGCTGCTCGCGGCCCGAGCGTGGCGGTGTATCTGTTGAGCCCGGAGCAATGGCTGGAGCATGACGATGCGCCGTGCAAAGTGGATTTCTGGCTGCGCAACCTGGGCGAATTGAGCCTGGCGCTGGGCAAGCTCAACATTCCCTTGCTGATCCGCACAGCGTCTCGCTGGGATGCGGCGCCTAAGGTTCTGCTCGACCTGTGCCGGGAGTTGAAGATCGACGCGGTACACGTCAACGAGGAATACGGCATTCATGAAAGCCGTCGTGACGAAGCCGTGGCCCAAACATTGAAGGCCGAGGGCATCGACTTTTATAGCTACCTCGATCAACTGTTGTTCTCGCCAGGCACCGTGCTGACCAAGACCGGCACCTACTTCCAGGTGTTCAGTCAGTTCCGCAAAGTCTGCTATGACCGGTTGCGCCGCTCACTGCCTGAACTCGTGAGCGCCCCCGGCATCCAGGCGCCGCTGAAAATCAGCAGCGATGAAATCCCGGCCCGAGTCGAAGGTTTCGACACGCCGAAAGACAGCTTGATCGCCCTCTGGCCCGCCGGTGAAGCCGAAGCCCGGCGCCGCCTCGACACGTTTGCCGACGCGCAAATCGATTACTACCAGAGCGAGCGCGACTTCCCTGCCAAGCCTGGCACCAGTCAACTTTCGGCTTATCTTGCGGCCGGGGTGATTTCCCCACGCCAGTGTTTGCACACGGCGCTGCAAAGCAATCAGGGCGAGTTCGAAAGCGGCAAGGTCGGCGCGGTCACCTGGATCAACGAACTGTTGTGGCGCGAATTCTACAAACACATCCTGGTGGGCTACCCACGGGTTTCCCGTCATCGCGCCTTTCGCCCGGAAACCGAAGCGCTGGCCTGGCGCGATGCGCCGGATGAACTCGCCGCGTGGCAAGAAGCCCGCACCGGCCTGCCGATCATCGACGCGGCCATGCGCCAACTGCTGGAAACCGGCTGGATGCACAACCGCCTGCGCATGGTGGTGGCGATGTTCCTGACCAAGAACCTGCTGATCGACTGGCGTGAAGGCGAACGCTTTTTCATGCGTCACCTGATCGACGGCGATCTGGCGGCCAACAACGGCGGCTGGCAGTGGAGTTCGTCCACCGGCACCGACTCGGCGCCCTACTTCCGCATCTTCAACCCGCTGAGCCAGTCGGAAAAATTCGATGCCGAAGGTGTGTTCATCAAGCACTGGCTGCCGGAACTCGCCGGGCTGAATAAAAAAGAAGTGCACAACCCGGCGAACGTGGGCGGCTTGTTCGGCATTGCGGATTACCCCTCGCCGATCGTCAACCTCAGTACCTCGCGCCAGCGCGCCCTGGCCGCGTTCAAGAACCTGCCATCGCGACAAGCGGCCGGAGGCGGCTATGAGTGAGTTCCTGCGCAACTTTGCCCGGCAGTTTGCAGACCTGAACAAGGACAACCTGCAACGCCTCAATCAGCTCTACACCCACGACGTGCATTTCACCGACCCGCTGCACGAGGTAAAGGGTCTGGTGCAGATGCGCGGCTACTTCACCGAGCTCTACGCCAACGTCAGCGATCTGCAGTTCGATTTTCACGGCTTCGACCAGATTGCAGAAGGCGAAGGTTATCTTCGCTGGGTCATGAGTTACCGCCATCCGCGCCTGGCCAACGGCCGGTTGATTCGGGTCGACGGCTGCTCGCACCTGCTATGGCGCGACAAGGTTTATCGCCACCGGGATTATTTCGATGCCGGGGCACTGCTTTATGAACATTTACCCGTATTGGGCCGAGCGATCGCTTGGCTGAAAAGGAGAATGGGATGAGCCTCACACCGCCACGACGGTACTGGCTGACAGGAGCGAGCAGCGGCATTGGCGCCGCGCTGGCCGAAGAAATATTGAAAACCGGCGCGCATCTGGCGGTCAGTGCACGCTCGGTGGTGCCACTCAAGATCCTCTCCCAACGTTATCCGGGGAAAGTGATGGTGGTCGCTGGAGACCTGACCAACAGCCAGGTCGTGCGCGAAATCGGCGAACGGATTACTGAAGACTGGGGCTACCTCGACACGGTGATCCTCAACGCCGGCACCTGCGAATACGTCGACTCCAAGCAGTTCGACGCGTCGATTGTCGAGCACGTGGTGCGCACCAATCTGCTTGCCAGCAGCTATTGCATCGAAGCGGCCCTGCCGTTGCTACGCAAAGGTACCGCGCCGCACTTGGTGGGTGTCGCCAGTTCGGTGACTTACCTGCCGCTGCCCCGGGCCGAAGCCTACGGCGCGTCGAAGGCCGGGCTGCGCTATTTGTTCGAATCGTTGCGCATCGACCTCGCGCCTGAAGGCATTGAAGTCACCGTGGTCAGCCCCGGATTTGTCGACACGCCGCTGACGCAGAAAAACGATTTCCCGATGCCGCTCAGTTGGCCAGCGGACAAAGCCGCGCGGCACATCTTCGCCAAACTGAAGAACCGACCACTGGAAATCGCCTTCCCGGCGCTGTTCATGGCGGCGCTCTGGCCGCTGTCGAAACTGCCCAACCGGTTGAAACTGGCGATTGGCAAACGCATGGTGCGCAGCCAGCCGCCGATCAAGGATCAGCCGTGAACATCGCCATCATCGGCAGCGGTATCTCGGGGCTGACCAGCGCCTATCTGCTTAATCGCAGCCACGAGATCACCCTGTTCGAGGCCGGTGACTGGGTCGGTGGTCACACCCATACGCTGGACGTGACGGTCGATG
The DNA here is from genome assembly GCF_024296925.1 of Pseudomonas nunensis. Taxonomy (NCBI): domain Bacteria; kingdom Pseudomonadati; phylum Pseudomonadota; class Gammaproteobacteria; order Pseudomonadales; family Pseudomonadaceae; genus Pseudomonas; species Pseudomonas nunensis. Next base: position 59,445 of record NZ_CP101125.1, on the reverse strand, counting down.
GCCAGCACTACTCGGTGGACACCGGCTTCATTGTGTTCAACGACTGGACCTACCCGAATTTCATTCGCCTGCTGGGTCAACTCGGCGTGGGATTCAAACCAACGGAGATGAGTTTCTCGGTCACCGACCCGGACTCGGGCCTTGAGTACAATGGCAACAACCTCAACAGCCTGTTCGCCCAGCGGCGTAACCTGCTGTCGCCGGGGTTCTGGGGCATGTTGCGCGACATCCAGCGCTTCAATAAAGCAGCCCTGCGCGATCTTGAGGAACAACGAATCGGCGCCGACACCACCCTCGATCAGTACCTGAAGGCTGGCGGCTACGGCGAGCGCTTTATCCTGCATTACATCGTGCCGATGGGCGCGGCGATCTGGTCGATGTCCATGGCCGAGATGCTCGGTTTCCCGATGCAGTTCTTCCTGCGGTTTTTCAAGAACCACGGCTTGCTGTCCATCAGCAATCGCCCGCAATGGTGTGTGATCGAAGGTGGATCGAGCGCTTACGTCGCGCCACTGACCGCCTCGTTTAAACAGAAGATTCGTCTCAACTGCCCGGTCACCCGCGTCGAACGCGATGCCGATGGCGTAGTTATCCACAGCCCCTTCGGCAGCGAACGTTTCGACAAAGTGGTGTTCGCCTGCCACAGCGATCAGGCCCTGAAACTGCTAGCCAAACCGAGCGATGCCGAACAGTCGATCCTCGGCGCCCTGCCCTACGCCGACAACGAAGTGGTTTTGCACACCGACACCCGGCTGCTGCCGGAGCGAAAACTCGCCTGGGCGAGCTGGAATTTTCGCCTCGGTGGCACCGGGCACACGCGGGCCGCCGTCACCTACGACATGAACATCCTGCAAGGCATCCAGAGCGACACCACGTTCTGCGTCAGCCTCAACCAGAGTGCCGGCATCAGTCCGCAAAAGGTGCTCGCCAAATACACTTACGCCCATCCGCAATACAGCTTGAAAGCAGTGGCGGCGCAGGCGCGCTGGGACGAATTGGACGGCGCGCAGCACACCTATTATTGCGGCGCCTATTGGGCCAACGGCTTTCACGAAGACGGGGTGGTCAGTGCCTTGCGCGTGGCCCGCTCGTTCGGTGAAGTGCTGTGAACAGCGCCCTCTACAGCGGCTGGATCGCCCATCGGCGGTTCGCGCCCAAGCGCCATGAATTCCGTTACCGCATCGGCTTGCTGTACCTCGATCTCGATGAACAGGATGCCGTACTGGGTTTGTCGCCGCTGTCGGGCCGTAGCCGTTTTGCCGCGTTCTCGTTTCGCGAGAGCGACTACCTGAAAACCTTTACCGGCGCGGGCACGCGCTTGATCGATGCGGTGCGGCAACAGGTCGGCCAAGCCATCGGCCACGAGCCCCAGGGCTCGATTTGCCTGCTGACCCAGGCCCGCAGTTGGGGCCTGTCGTTCAACCCCGTGAGTTTTTTCTATTGTCACGAGGCTGACGGGCAACTGGCGGCGATTCTCTGCGAAGTCACCAATACGCCGTGGCGCGAGCGTTATCACTACGTGCTGCCGGCCAGATCGGTCGAGGCGAGCCAGCATCAGCATTTCGCCGTGGCCAAGGCGTTTCATGTCTCGCCGTTTCTGCCACCGGATCTCGAATACCGCATGAGCTTCAGCCCTGCCGCGCAAAAGCTTGGCGTGCACATGGCGGACTGGCAGGGCGAACTGAAACTGTTCGACGCCACGCTCAACCTGCAACGCGAACCGCTGGATCGCCACAGCCTGCACCGCTACTTGCGACGCTTCCCGTGGATGACTGCGAAAACCTGCCTCGCGATCTATTGGCAGGCCGTGCGCCTGCTGTTCAAGCGTGTACCGATCTTTGCTCACCGGGCTGCCGATGGCAGCTTTCAAACCGCCATCGTTGCCCCACAGGATCGCCGCCATGAAATCCCCTAGCGTTTCGGCCAAAGCCAATCTGCTCAGTACCAACGGCTTGTCCGGCTCGCTGCTGCGCCGGGGTGTTCTGCGCCAACTGGCGCACCTCAAGCACGGGCAACTGGTGGTGATCGAAGACGGCGAACGCCACGTCTTCGGCACCGTCGGCGGCCATTTGCTGGGGGAGATCCATGTCCTGGATGCGGCGGTCTGGGGATTGGTGGCGAGCAACGGCTCGATCGGCGCCGGCGAAGCGTTCATCCACGGCTATTGGACCTCGCCGGACCTGACCGCCGTAGTCCGCGTGTTCGTCAGCAACCTTGAGGTGCTGGATGCGCTGGAGGGTGGCTTGGCCAAACTTGGCCGGCCGCTCGTGCAAGGGCTGCACTGGCTCAATCGCAATACGCGCAAGGGCTCGCAGAAAAACATCGCCGCGCATTACGACCTCGGCAACGATCTGTTCGAACAGTTTCTCGACCCGACGATGATGTATTCGGCGGCGCAGTTCCTCAGCCCCGAGGACACCCTGGAACAGGCTCAACTGAACAAACTGGAACGGATCTGCCAGAAGCTCGACCTGAAGCCCAGCGATCATCTGTTGGAAATCGGCACCGGTTGGGGCAGCATGGCGATCTATGCGGCCCAGAATTACGGGTGCAAAGTCACCACCACCACGCTGTCCAAAGAGCAGTACGCCTTCACCGCCCAGCGCATCGAAGCCCTGGGTCTGCAAGACCAGGTCACCCTGCTGCTGTCGGATTACCGCGACCTCACCGGGCAATACGACAAACTGGTATCGATCGAGATGATCGAAGCGGTCGGCCATCGCTTTCTGCCGACCTACTTCAAGCAATGCGCGCACCTGCTCAAGAGCAACGGCTTGATGCTGTTGCAGGCGATCACCATCCGCGAGCAGCGCTACGAGCAAGCCAAGACCAGTGTCGATTTCATCCAGCGTTACATCTTCCCTGGCGGCGCCCTGCCCTGCGTGCAAAAGATGCTGGAGATTGTCAGCCGCGACACCGACATGAACCTGCTGCACATGGAAGATTTCGGCCTGCACTACGCCCGCACGCTGCGCCTGTGGCATGAGAATTTTCGCCGTGCCCACGGTCGCCTGAGCGAATTGGGCTACGACGAGTACTTCCTGCGGTTGTGGGAGTTTTACCTGTGCTACTGCGAAGGCGGCTTCCTGGAGCGCACCATCGGCACCGCGCAATTGCTGCTGGCCAAACCGGCGGCGATGCCGGCGCCCCTGCTCGGCCGTTTCGATGCTTGAACGCCTGGCCAACGCTGCACTGTTTCAACTCGGCTGGTTCGCCTGTGTCGTGGGCGGCAACAGCTTGTGGTTATTGGTGGCATTGGCGGCGCTGGTGATTCATCTGCTGTGGATAAGTCGTTGGGGCGATGAAGGCCGACTGATCCTCAGCGTGGTGTTGCTGGGCACTACCGTCGACAGTTCATTGCGCTGGCTTGGGGTGTTTGACTTTGCCGACGTCGCGCCATTGATTCCGCTGTGGCTGATGTTGCTTTGGGCATTGCTCGCGACCACGTTGCGTCACTGCCTGATCTGGAGCGCCAAGCCCTGGTGGCTGGCCAGCCTGTTGGGCGCCATCGGTGGGCCGCTGTCGTATTACGCGGGCAGCCAACTGGCGGGGGTGCAATTTCCCTACGGCCAACTGCCGACGCTGATCGGTATAGGACTACTCTGGGCGCTGCTGTTTCCTACGCTGCACTTTATGGCGCAGCGGCTGGCATCGGATAACCGCGACTGAGCGTCCGTCAGGCCTTTCACACAGCAACGGCCTACTGCCTTACACTGCGCCCCATGAAAACCATCCCCCACACGCAAATCGCCGAGCCGGCGGTCACTTGCTCGACTTGCTCAGCCTGTTGCTGTCAGCTCGAAGTCATGCTGATCACCGAAACCGGCGTGCCCGAGCGCTTTATCGATACCGATGACTGGGGCGGGGAAGTGATGTTGCGGCTGGATGACGGCTGGTGTGCGGCGCTGGATCGCAACACGATGATGTGCACCATCTACGAAAAACGCCCGCTGATCTGCCGGGAGTTCGAGACCGGTTCGCCGGAATGCCTGGAAGAACGGCAGGGGATTGTTTCGGTGTATCGTTAATACCGAAACCGATGAAGATCCCATGTGGGAGCGGGCTTGCTCGCGAAGGCGGTTCAGCATTCAACATCTAAGTTGACTGTCAGTCCGCTTTCGCGAGCAAGCCCGCTCCCACAGGGTTTGCTACCAATCTGAGAATGCTTACAGCGGCATCGTGTAGTGCAGCGAGTAGCTTTCTACACCATCGTTGTTACTGCTGATCCCGGCATTGGAATAGTGCGTCGCACGAATCCCGACTTCATGCCCACCAGCAAAGCGCAGCCCGAACCCGAAGCGGTCTTCGAACTGAAAAGCCTGGCCGATGTTGTTGTCTTCCAGTTGGGTATTGGAGAACAACGCAACACCGATCCCGGCTTCAACATACGGTTTGACGTTTTGCCCGGCAAACTCGTAAACAAACACCGGAGAGAACGACAGGCTACTAGTGCCGGAAGTCTTGTCGCCTTCCCAATAGGTGTAGGCGCCACTCCAGTAACCGGTCAAACGACCGACGTCGCTTTGCAGCCAGCTCTTGTCCCAATCGAATTGCATGCCTAACCGGTAGGTCATGGTTGAGTCACTGGTGGCCCCTACCCCGAACTCTACGCCGGCCGCCTGTGCAGTAAGACTTTGCCCCATTAGTGCGGCCGCAATCGCGGCCAAACAGAATAGTCGCTTCATTAGAAACATCCTTTTCCGGAACGATTTCATGTGGATTTTTTTTTGTAGCTTAAAGACAAAGCTATAGAAGTCGGCGCTTAATCAGAAGTTCAGCCTTTTTAAGCGCATTTCACATTTTTTTTACATCTCGCCTCTACCTGTCGAAGCTTTGCACAACGCCTGTGTTATTCCAGAGTATGGGCAAGATATTTCGAAAATGTTCCGGATCTGCACTGGTCCAGAATTGCGCGGCACGCACCGGCCCCTCGGCGAGTAACTGACGCTCGGCCAACAGACGTTGCAGTTGCCGCGCCACGGCGGCGCCGGTGTCGATCAGGCTGATGTCCTCTGGGATCATCTGCCTAAGCAACGGCTTTAGAAAGGGGTAATGCGTGCAGCCGAGAATTATCGTGTCGCAGCCTGCGGCCAGCAGCGGCTCGACATAACCGCGAAGCAACTGACGCAGGTTCTGACTGTGCAGGTCGCCGCTTTCAATCAGCTCCACCAACCCCGGGCAAGGCTGGGTGATCACCCGCACATCCGTGGCGAAGCGGTCGAGCAGCGCGGCGAACTTGGCGCTCTGCAAGGTGCCGGTGGTGGCGAGGACACCGACCACGCCACTGCGCGTGGCAGCCGCGGCCGGCTTGACCGCCGGTTCCATGCCGACAATGGGCCATTCGGGATAATCGCGGCGCAGATTGGCCACGCCAGCCACGGTGGCCGTGTTGCAGGCCAGCACCAATGCCTTGGCGCCTTGCCGCTGAAAAAATTCGGCGATAGCACTGCAGCGTTGCTGGATGAATTCAGGGGTTTTCTCACCGTAGGGAATATTCCCGCAATCGGCGACGTACAGCAGGGACTCGTTGGGCAGCAAACGCTGGATCTCGGCCAGCACCGATAGCCCACCGACGCCGGAGTCGAACACGCCAATCGGCGCCTCACGCATGGGCAGTACCACAGACGCTGCAACCCGGATCACGCTTGACCCGCAACTCACGGAAGCGCGTGCCCAAGGCATCGATCAACAGCAAACGACCCACCAGCGGTTCGCCAAAACCGGCCAGCAACTTCAGCGCTTCAAGCGCTTGCAGGCTGCCCACCAGACCCACCAACGGACCGATCACCCCAGCTTCGCTGCACGTCAGTTCGGCTTCGCTGCCGTGCCCATATAAACAGTGGTAGCACGGACTCTCCGGACGACGCGGGTCGAACACCGACAACTGCCCTTCCAGGCGAATCGCCGCGCCGCTGACCAGAGGTTTGAGCGCTGCCACACACGCGGCGTTGACTGCCTCGCGGGTGGAGAAATTGTCGGAACAGTCGAGCACCAGATCCACCGCCGCGACCGCCGCCGCCAGGGAATCTTCATCCAGCGCAGCGCGATGGGCGACCAGTTGGATTTCGGGGTTGATCGCACTCAAGCGGCGGATCGCCGAATCGACTTTGCTGATGCCGACGCTGTCGGTGTCGTGAATGATCTGGCGTTGCAGGTTGGTCAGGTCGACCGTGTCGAAGTCGGCCAGATGCAACTCACCGACCCCGGCTGCCGCCAGGTACAGCGCCACCGGAGAACCCAGACCGCCGAGGCCGATGATCAGCACGCGGCTTTCTTTCAGCCGCAATTGACCGCCGATGTCGACGTGTTGCAACAGAATCTGTCGGCTGTAGCGCAACAATTCCTGATCATTCAGCACGGCAGGCGCCCCAGGCTGATGCGTTCGTGGCCGCCCAGATCGGTACGGCTGTGGACTTCTTCAAAACCACGGGTCAGCAGCAGATCGCGTACCGCGTCGGCTTGATCATAGCCGTGTTCGAGCATCAACCAGCCACCGGCCTCGAGGTAATCCGGGGCTTGGGCGACGATCAAGCGCAGATCGTCGAGCCCGTCGACACCGGCGACCAAGGCACTCGCCGGCTCGAAACGCACGTCGCCTTCCACCAGGTGTGGATCGGCGGAGGCAATGTAGGGCGGGTTGCTGATGATCAGTTGAAAACGCTGACCTTCCAGGGCGCTGAACCAATGGCTGCTCAACACCGTGGCGTTTTTCAGGTGCAGGCGCTGGCGATTGCGTTCGGCCAATGCCACGGCTTCGATCACGCGATCGACGGCGGTGACTGTCCAGGCCGGGCGCTCGCTGGCCAGGGCCAGGGCAATCGCGCCGCTACCGGTACCGAGGTCGAGGACCGTGGCCGGCGTCGCGGGCAACAATTCCAGCGCGGTTTCCACCAGCAATTCAGTGTCCGGGCGCGGGATCAGCGTGTGCGGTGCGACTTCCAGATCGAGCTTCCAGAAACCTTGCTGGCCGAGAATGTAGGCCACCGGCTCGCCGCCGCGACGACGCTGCAAGTAACTGGCGAAGGTCAGCGCCGCTTCGCTCGGCACGATGCGCTCGGGCCAGGTGTGCAAGAAGCTGCGGGATTTGCCCAACGCAGCAGCCAGCAACAGCTCGGCATCCAGGCGCGCCGTCGGCGAGTCGGGGAGATCGGCAGCGCGTAATAAACTGGCAATGATCGTCATTTACTCACCTATCGCCGCCAATTGGTCGGCCTGGAACTCGGCCAACAACGGCTCGATCACCGCTTCGACGCCACCGGCGAGGATTTCGTCGAGGGAATACAGCGTCAGGTTGACCCGGTGGTCGGTGACCCGGCCCTGGGCAAAGTTGTAGGTGCGGATGCGCTCGGAGCGGTCACCCGAACCCACCAGCAGTTTACGCTCGCTGGCGATGGCATTCGCGGCGGCGCTGGTCTGCTGGTCGTTGAGCTTGGCCGACAGCCAGGACATCGCCCGGGCGCGGTTCTTGTGCTGGGAACGTTCTTCCTGGCACTCGACGACAATACCCGACGGCAAGTGCGTGATGCGGATCGCCGAGTCGGTCTTGTTGACGTGCTGGCCGCCGGCGCCCGAGGACTTGTAGGTGTCGATGCGCAAGTCGGACGGGTTGATCTCGATCGCTTCCTGCTCGTCCGGCTCGGGCAACACGGCCACGGTGCACGCCGAGGTGTGGATGCGGCCCTGGGATTCAGTCGCCGGCACACGCTGCACGCGATGTGCGCCGGATTCGAATTTCAGTTTGCCGTAGACATTCTCGCCTTCGACCCGGGCAATGACTTCTTTATAGCCGCCGTGCTCGCCGATGTTCTCCGAGAGAATCTCCACCCGCCAGCCACGCCGCTCGGCGTATCGCGAATACATGCGGAACAGGTCGCCGGAGAAAATCGCCGCCTCGTCACCGCCGGTGCCGGCACGGATTTCGAGGAACACGTTGCGCCCGTCGTTCGGGTCCTTGGGCAGCAGCATGCGTTGCAGCCGGGCTTCGATTTCGATCAGTTGCTCTTTGGCTTCGCGCACTTCTTCCACGGCCATTTCGCGCATGTCCGGGTCGCTGTCCTTGAGCAGTGCCTGGGCGCCTTCGAGGTCGCCTTGCACTTTGAGCAGCTGTTTATAGGTGTCGACAATCGGCTCGACTTCCGCGTATTCCTTGGAATAAGCGCGGAATTTGGCCTGATCGGAAATGACCTCGCCATCGCCAAGCAGAGCGGTCAATTCCTCGAAACGGTCCTGGAGGATGTCCAGCTTATTGAGCAGTGACGCTTTCATTGCGGTTTTTTATCCGAGCTATCCGACGAGCCCTCATGGAGGGCAAACAGTTCCTGGGCCATGGCCAGCGCATCGAGGCGGCCTTCGGCAGTCAACTTTTTCAACTGTACGCTAGGGGCGTGCAACAGTTTGTTGGTCAAGCCACGGGCCAGTTGCACCAGCACGTCTTCGGCGCTGCTGCCGTTGGCCAGCATGCGCTGGGCCTTTTGCAATTCTTCGTCACGCATGCGCTCGCTTTGCTGACGGTAGGCCTTGAGCACATCCACCGCCGCCAGTTCGCGCAGGCGCACCATGAAGTCGTCGGCGCCGATCGACACCATCTCTTCCGCAGCCTGGGCAGCGCCTTGGCGGCTCTTGAGGTTTTCGGCGACCACTTCGTGAAGATCATCGACGCTGTACAGGTAAACGTCGTCGAGTTCGCCGACTTCAGGCTCGATATCCCGTGGGACGGCGATATCCACCATGAAGATCGGCTTGTGCTTGCGCAGCTTCAAGGCACTTTCCACCGCGCCTTTGCCAAGGATCGGCAACTGGCTGGCGGTGGAGCTGATCACGATATCGCTACGCACCAGTTCTGCCGGAATGTCCGACAGCAGCACGGCGTGAGCACCGAACTGTTCGGCCAGGATGCTCGCGCGTTCGAGGGTGCGGTTGGCGACGACGATGCGCTTCACACCCAGCTCATGCAGATGACGGGCGACCAGCGTAATGGTCTCGCCGGCGCCGATCAGCAAAGCCTGGCTGCGTTGCAAGTCGCTGAAAATCTGTTTGGCCAGGCTGACTGCGGCAAACGCCACGGATACCGGGTTTTCACCGATGGCGGTGTCGGTGCGCACCTGTTTGGCCGCATTGAACGTCGCCTGGAACAGCCTGCCCAGCAGCGGACCGATGGTGCCGGCCTCTCGCGCCACGGCGTAGGCCGATTTCATCTGGCCGAGAATCTGCGGTTCGCCCAACACCAGCGAATCGAGCCCGGAGGCGACCCGCATCATGTGACGAACTGCCGCATCATCTTCGTGCACATAACTGCTCGCACGCAGCTCATCGAGGCTCAAATGATGATAATCGGCCAGCCAGCGCAGGATGATGTCCGCCGAAAGGTGATCCTGCTCTATATAAAGCTCACTGCGATTGCAGGTGGAAAGGATCGCAGCTTCGCGGCTGTCGGTCAGTCGGCAGAGCTGCTGCAACGCCTCCACCAGCTGCTCAGGGGTAAAGGCCACGCGCTCGCGGACGTCTACTGAAGCAGTCTTGTGGTTAATACCGAGTGCAAGGAAGGCCATTCAAGGTCGCTGATGGTGACGTGAAGCCGGCAATTGTCCTACTTCGACACAGACAGAACAACTACCGCTGACTATTGTCCCAATCACTTGCCTCTATAAAGGCATCAATTGAGACTCGGTTATGTTTGGCCGAAGGCTTGTGTCATGATGATCCGACCGCAGGTTAGTCGTCCTTCTCCTATATGAATAGATCTTCCGCGTTGCTCCTCGCTTTTGTCTTCCTCAGCGGCTGCCAGGCCATGGCCCCCGTTTCGCCGGACGGTACGTCTCCGGTCGAAGACAGCACTCCAGCCCCTGAAAAGCCCAAGGTCTACAGCTCATTCAGCGAAGAAACCGTCTTCAGTCTGTTGAGCGCCGAACTGGCTGGCCAACGCAATCGTTTCGACATTGCGCTGGACAACTACGTGACCCAGGCGATTAACACCCAGGATCCGGGCGTCTCCGAGCGGGCATTCCGCATCGCCGAGTACCTGGGCGCCGATCAGGCTGCCCTGGATACCGCGCTGATCTGGGCGAAAAACGCTCCGGACGACCTCGAAGCGCAGCGGGCAGCCGCCGTGCAACTGGCGCGTGCCGGGCGTTATGACGACTCCATGGTCTATATGGAGAAAGTCCTGCTGGGCAAGGGCGACACACATTTCGACTTTCTCGCCCTGTCTGCGGCTGATACCGACCAGGACACCCGCAACGGCCTGATGAAAAGTTTTGACCGTTTGTTGCAGCGTCACCCCAACAACAGCCAGCTGATTTTCGGCAAGGCCTTGTTGATGCAACAGGACGGCGACGCCAAAGGCGCATTGACCCTGCTGGAAGACAATCCGCCGGATGAAGGCGAAATCGCCCCGATCCTGTTGCGGGCGCGCCTGCTGCAAACCCTCAATCGTGGCGGTGAAGCCCTGCCGTTGCTGCAAAAAAGCATCAAGAAATACCCGGACGACAAACGCCTGCGCCTGACTTACGCACGCATGCTGGTCGAGCAGGACCGCATGGACGACGCCAAAGTCGAGTTCTCCAGCCTGGTCCAGCAGTATCCGGAAGATGACGAATTGCGTTATTCCCTGGCGCTGGTATGCCTGGAAGCCAAGGCGTGGGACGAGGCCAAGGGTTACCTGGAAGACCTGATTGCCCGGGAAAGCCACGTGGATTCGGCGCACCTGAACCTCGGCCGTATCGCTGAAGAGCGCAACGACCCGCAAGGTGCATTGATCGAGTACGCCCAGGTCGGTCCCGGCAACGATTACCTGCCAGCGCAATTGCGCCAGGCCGATATCCTGATGAACAACGGCAAGACCGCCGAGGCCCAAAGCAAATTGGCGGCCGAGCGCGATACGCAACCGGATTACGCAATCCAGTTGTACCTGATCGAAGCCGAAACCCTGTCCGCCAACAAACAGGGCGACAAAGCCTGGGGCGTGTTGCACAAAGCCTTGCAGCAATATCCAGACGATCTGAACCTGCTCTACACCCGCGCCATGCTTGCGGAAAAACGCAATGACCTGGCACAGATGGAAAAAGACCTGCGCCTGATCATCAAGCGCGACCCGGACAATGCGATGGCGTTGAATGCCCTCGGCTACACCCTGTCCGACCGCACGACCCGCTACGAAGAAGCCAAGGCCCTGATCGAACACGCGCACAAGCTCAATCCGGAAGACCCGGCGGTACTCGATAGCCTCGGCTGGGTGAATTTCCGCCTGGGCAATCTCGATGAAGCCGAGCGTTACCTGCGTCAGGCGCTGGAGCGCTTCCCCGACCAGGAAGTCGCCGCTCACCTGGGCGAAGTCCTGTGGGCCAACGGCAAACAGCGCGAAGCCAAGCAAATCTGGGGCAAGTTCCTCAAGGATCAACCCGACAGCCCTACCCTGCGCGGCACCATCAAGCGCCTGACCGGATCAGAGACTCTTTAAGATTATGTTTTTGCGCCACGTTATCGTTTTCAGCTTTATTGCCCTGCTCGCCGGTTGCGCGGGCTTCGGCGCCCGCGAATCGGTCCAGGGTCAGGGCAACCCGGCCCAATGGAACACGTATAAACAGCAGATGACCAGCCTCGACGGCTGGCAGATCAACGGCAAGATCGGCATCCGCGCACCCAAGGATTCGGGCAGCGGCACGTTGTTCTGGCTGCAGCGACAGGACTACTACGACATCCGCCTCTCCGGCCCGTTGGGTCGCGGCGCCGCTCGCCTGACCGGACGTCCAGGCAAAGTGTCGCTGGAAGTGGCCAACCAGGGTCGCTTCGAGGCGTCGACGCCGGAAGCCCTGCTCGAAGAACAGCTGGGCTGGAAATTGCCGGTGTCTAACCTGGCCTGGTGGGTTCGCGGCCTCCCCGCTCCCGACAGCAAGAGTCGCCTGACCCTGGACGCCGACAGCCGCTTGGCCAACCTCGAACAGGATGGCTGGCAGGTCGAATACCTGAGCTACTCCGAACAAAACGGCTATTGGCTGCCCGAGCGAATCAAACTGCACGGCACCGACCTTGATGTCACGCTGGTGATCAAGGAATGGCAACCACGCAAACTGGGGCAGTGAACATGACTGCTCCGCGCTTGACGCTGCCCTCGCCGGCCAAACTCAATCTGATGCTGCACATTCTCGGGCGCCGTGAAGACGGTTACCACGAGCTTCAGACTATTTTTCAGTTTCTCGATTACGGTGATGAAATCACCTTCGCGGTGCGCGATGACGGAGTGATTCGTTTGCACACTGAATTCGAAGGCGTTCCTCATGACAGCAATCTGATTGTTCGAGCCGCAAAGAAACTTCAGGAGCAATCCGGTTGCGCGCTCGGCATCGATATCTGGATCGATAAAATCCTGCCCATGGGCGGTGGAATCGGCGGCGGCAGTTCAAATGCCGCGACGACTTTGCTCGGCCTCAACCACCTCTGGCAACTGGGCTGGGACGAGGATCGACTGGCCGTACTGGGCCTGACATTGGGCGCCGACGTCCCGGTTTTCGTCCGTGGTCACGCCGCTTTTGCCGAGGGTGTCGGGGAGAAACTCACCCCTGTAGACCCCGAAGAACCGTGGTATCTCGTGCTGGTGCCGCAAGTATCTGTAAGTACAGCAGAAATTTTTTCCGATCCGTTGTTGACACGTAACTCTTCTCCCATTAAAGTGCGCCCCGTTCCCAAGGGAAACAGTCGAAATGACTGCTTACCGGTAGTAGCAAGGCGTTATCCAGAGGTACGTAACGCATTGAATTTGTTAGGTAAATTTACCGAAGCAAAACTCACCGGAACTGGAAGTTGTGTGTTTGGGGGCTTCCCAAGCAAAGCTGAAGCTGATAAAGTCTCGGCCCTTCTTACAGAGACCCTTACAGGGTTTGTAGCAAAGGGAAGCAACGTTTCGATGTTGCATCGCAAGCTGCAAAATCTGCTCTAAAGGAACCGATTACTGGGTAATCGTTGCAACAGATACAGGGGCGTCGCCAAGCGGTAAGGCAGCAGGTTTTGATCCTGCCATGCGTTGGTTCGAATCCAGCCGCCCCTGCCATTTTCCTATACTCATCCAGGTTACCCTCAGCCTTCAGGTACTGCGCGTGTCCAAGATGATGGTCTTTACGGGGAACGCTAACCCCGATCTGGCTCGGCGTGTTGTACGTCAGCTGCATATCCCTCTCGGTGACATCTCTGTCGGTAAGTTCTCCGACGGCGAAATTACAGCCGAGATCAATGAAAACGTCCGCGGTAAAGATGTCTTCATTATTCAGCCGACTTGCGCTCCGACCAACGATAACCTGATGGAACTGGTAGTGATGGCTGATGCCTTCCGCCGCTCCTCGGCTACTCGTATCACTGCTGTTATTCCTTACTTTGGTTATGCCCGTCAGGATCGCCGTCCGCGTTCCGCACGTGTGGCTATCAGCGCGAAAGTCGTTGCTGACATGCTTACCGTAGTCGGCATCGATCGTGTTCTCACGGTTGATTTGCATGCTGACCAAATCCAGGGTTTCTTCGATATTCCGGTAGATAACATCTACGGCTCCCCGGTATTGGTGGATGACATTGAAGATCAGCGCTTCGAAAACCTGATGATCGTGTCCCCGGACATTGGCGGCGTCGTGCGTGCACGTGCTGTTGCCAAATCCCTGGGCGTAGATCTCGGGATCATCGACAAACGCCGTGAGAAAGCCAATCACTCTGAAGTGATGCATATCATCGGTGATGTCGAAGGGCGTACCTGTATTCTGGTCGATGACATGGTCGATACCGCCGGCACTCTGTGCCACGCGGCCAAGGCCCTGAAAGAGCATGGCGCTGCCAAGGTTTTCGCCTACTGCACACACCCTGTGCTGTCCGGTCGGGCGATCGAAAACATTGAAAATTCCATGCTGGACGAACTGGTGGTGACTAACACCATCCCGTTGTCCGCTGCTGCTCAAGCCTGTTCGCGTATCCGTCAACTGGATATCGCGCCGGTAGTTGCCGAGGCGGTCCGCCGCATCAGCAATGAAGAATCGATCAGCGCGATGTTCCGTTAAGGGCCCTGCCCTTCTCGAATGTCTCGTTGACGAAAAGCGCCCCGCCCCGGCATTCCTGTCGGGGCGGGGCTTTTTTGCCCATATCGCCTTTAGCGCTGGTCGCAACCGCTGGGGCGAATGTGGTTATTTTGGAGATACAACATGAACGATTTTACTCTGAATGCTGAAGTGCGTTCCGACCTGGGGAAAGGTGCGAGCCGCCGCCTGCGTCGTCTCGCAAGCCTGGTACCAGCTGTAGTTTACGGTGGCGAAAAAGCCCCTGAATCCATCAGCATGCTGGCTAAAGAAGTTGCCAAACTGCTCGAAAACGAAGCGGCTTACAGCCACATCATCGAGCTGAACGTTGGCGGCACCAAGCAGAACGTAATCATCAAAGCTCTGCAACGTCACCCGGCTAAAGGTCACGTGCTGCACGCTGACTTCGTACGCGTAGTAGCTGGCCAGAAACTGACCGCTGTTGTGCCTGTACACTTTGTTGGTGAAGAAGCCCCGATCAAGAAAGGCGGCGAAGTTTCGCACGTTGTTTCGGAAATCGAAGTGACCTGCCTGCCGAAAGACCTGCCTGAATTCATCGAAGTCGACCTGGCTAACGCCGAAATCGGTTCGATCATTCACTTGTCCGACCTCAAAGCCCCTAAAGGCGTTGAGTTTGTTGCTCTGGCACACGGTGATGACAAGGCTGTTGCCAACGTCCACGCTCCACGTGTTGCTCCAGAAGCTACCGAAGAAGGCGCAGCAGAGTAATTTCACTCTGTTCGCCGGAGTGACCGGAAACATCGCGGACTAGAGCGTAGCGAGAAAGCGGGCGAGAACGCGGAGTTTACATAATGGTAAATGAGCACTTTTCGTCCACTTTTGCCGCACTCCCTGATTGCGGCGATGTTATCCACCACTCCAAGGAAGGGCCCCTATCGTGACTGCCATCAAACTGATCGTTGGCCTGGGAAATCCAGGCGCTGAATACGAACAGACCCGGCATAACGCAGGGGCCCTTTTTGTTGAGCGCATCGCGAACGCACAAGGCGTAAACCTTGTGGCGGACCGCAAATATTTCGGCCTGACCGGGCGCTATTCGCATCAGGGTCAGGATGTTCGTCTGCTGATTCCCACCACGTACATGAACCGCAGCGGCCAGGCCGTGGCGGCACTCGCTGGTTTCTTCCGCATCAAGCCTGAAGAAATCCTCGTGGCGCATGACGAACTCGACCTGCCACCGGGCGTTGCCAAACTCAAACTGGGTGGCGGCCATGGCGGTCACAACGGGTTGCGCGACATCATCGCGCAGCTGGGCAATCAGAATACCTTCTACCGCTTGCGGCTTGGCATTGGCCACCCGGGCGTAGCCAGTATGGTTTCAAATTTCGTCCTGGGTCGTGCGCCACGCGCCGAACAGGAAAAACTCGATGCCAGCATCGACTTTGCCCTCGGCGTGCTGCCGGATATCCTCGCCGGGGAATGGAACCGCGCGATGAAAAACCTGCACAGCCAGAAGGCCTGACTCACTCCTCGGGGAAAACACCATGGGATTCAATTGCGGCATCGTCGGCCTGCCTAACGTCGGCAAGTCCACCCTATTCAACGCCCTGACCAAATCCGGGATCGCGGCCGAGAACTTCCCCTTCTGCACCATCGAGCCGAACACCGGTATCGTGCCGATGCCGGATCCGCGTCTGGAAGCCCTGGCAGCCATCGTCAATCCAAAACGCATCCTGCCGACCACCATGGAATTCGTCGACATCGCGGGCCTGGTTGCCGGCGCCTCGAAAGGTGAAGGCCTGGGCAACAAGTTCCTGGCCAACATCCGTGAAACCGATGCCATCGCCCACGTGGTCCGCTGCTTCGAAGACGAGAACGTGATTCACGTCTCCAACAGCGTCGACCCGAAACGCGACATCGAAATCATCGACCTGGAACTGATCTTCGCCGACCTCGACAGCTGCGAAAAGCAACTGCAGAAAGTCACCCGCAACGCCAAGGGTGGCGACAAGGATGCAGTGGTCCAGAAAGGCCTGCTGGAGCAATTGATCGCTCACTTCACCCTCGGCAAGCCAGCGCGCACCCTGATGAAGAACATGGGCGCCGACGATAAAGCAGTGGTTCGTGGTTTCCACCTGCTGACCACCAAGCCGGTCATGTACATCGCCAACGTCGCGGAAGACGGTTTCGAGAACAACCCGCTGCTGGACATCGTCAAAGCCATCGCCGAAGAAGAAGGCGCCATGGTGGTTCCGGTCTGCAACAAGATCGAAGCCGAAATCGCCGAGCTGGAAGACGGCGAAGAGAAAGACATGTTCCTCGAAGCCCTGGGCCTGGAAGAACCTGGCCTGAACCGCGTAATCCGCGCCGGCTACGAGATGCTGCACCTGCAGACCTACTTCACCGCCGGTGTCGAAGAAGTCCGCGCCTGGACCGTCCGCGTCGGTGCCACCGCACCGCAAGCCGCTGGCGTGATCCACACCGACTTCGAAAAAGGCTTCATCCGCGCCGAAGTCATCGCCTACGACGACTTCATCCAGTACAAGGGCGAAGCCGGCACCAAAGAAGCCGGTAAATGGCGTCTGGAAGGCAAGGACTACATCGTCAAAGACGGCGACGTGATGCACTTCCGTTTCAACGTGTAAGTCACCTGCTCATGAAAAAGCCGCGTTTGATACGCGGCTTTTTTGTGCCTGAATGATTTATCCGCCACACCACAGATCTCCTGTGGGAGCGGGCTTGCTCGCGAAAGCGGTGTGTCATTCGCCATTGATGCTGGCTGACCCACCGCTTTCGCGAGCAAGCCCGCTCCCACAGGGGGAATGGTGTTGGGCTCAGGCCTTTTTGGTTCTCGGCAGGAAGATCGCCAACACCCCAAACAGCGGCAAGAACGAGCACAGGAAATACACATATTCAATGCCGTGAACATCCGCCAGATGCCCGAGCAGCGCCGCGCCAATCCCGCCGAAACCAAACATCAAACCGAAGAACACCCCGGCAATCATCCCGACGTTACCTGGCACCAGTTCCTGCGCATACACCACGATGGCGGAGAACGCGGAGGCGAGGATGAAGCCGATGACCACGCTGAGAATGCTGGTCCAGAACAGATCGACGTGAGGCAGGATCAGGGTGAACGGTGCAACGCCGAGGATCGAGAACCAGATCACTGCCTTACGCCCGATCTTGTCGCCAATCGGCCCGCCGAAGAAGGTCCCAGCCGCCACAGCACCGAGGAACAGGAACAGGTGCAATTGCGAACTGGCCACCGACAGGTCGAATTTCTCGATCAGGTAGAACGTGAAGTAACTGGTGAAGCTGGCCATGTAGAAATACTTGGAGAACACCAGCAAACCGAGGACCACCAGCGCACTGATCACCCGCTGTTTCGACAAGCCATGGGTCGCCGCCTGGCCTTGCTTGAGCTTGAACAGGTTCAAGTGGTTGGCGTACCAACGACTGATGCGATACAGCACGAACAGCGCAAACACCGCGAACAACCCGAACCACGCGACGTGGCCCTGGCCGTAAGGAATGATGATCGCCGCCGCCAGCAATGGACCGAACGCCGACCCCGCATTACCACCGACCTGGAAGGTCGATTGCGCCAGGCCGAAACGCCCGCCCGAGGCCAGTCGCGCCACGCGAGAAGCTTCCGGGTGAAAGGTCGAGGAACCGATGCCGATCAATCCGGCCGCCAGCAGGATCATAGGAAAGCTACCGACCACCGACATCATCAGAATGCCGATCAACGTGCACACCGTACCGGCCGGCAACAACCACGGTTTTGGATGGCGATCTGTGTGGTAACCGACCCACGGCTGCAGCAGCGAGGCGGTCAGTTGGAACGTTAGGGTGATCAGGCCGACCTGGGTAAACGTCAGGCCATAGTTAGCCTTGAGCATCGGATAAATCGACGGCAGCACTGACTGAATCAAGTCGTTGATCAAGTGCGCCAGCGCCACGGCGCCGATGATGCGCATGACCAAAGGGCTGCTTTGTGGAGTCGCGGACGCCGGCGTAGCGCCGGTCTGGGCATTGCTGATAGCCATGAGAATTTCCGTACAACAGAGGGTGCACACGGGCAGGTGCGTCAATGTGCCATTTTTCAGTGCAGCAGCGCCATCCCCTTAGCCTGCTAACGACCTCGTCGTTCATCGAAGAGTGGGTGATAGCGCAACGCCATGGTCTGAATCTTGCCTTGCTTATCCGCTTCAACGCGGCCCCCTTACAAAGGGGATCGAGAATGGGAAGTTTCGCTACAGAGTCGGCCTACAGAGCTGGCGAGGGTGAACTTTCGAGGCCTTTTAAAAGGGCACAAGTCGCGGTCGCAACGATCACGACGCACGCCAATGGTGCGTGGTGTCCAGAGGAGTCATGGGGCATGCAGGCTTTTTTATCACCGGGGATCGGACTGCTGGGGCGTTTTGGCTTCGCACGCAAGTTTCAGTTGCTGTTTCTACTATTCATCCTGCCGCTGGCCGGCAGCCTGTTGATGATCGGCCAGGATTATCGCGACAAGCTGCAACTGATTTCCGGCGAACGCGCCGGGGTTCGTCAACTGCTGTCCCTCGATGCGCTCGACAACCTGCTCGCCGCCCAACGTGATCGCGCCGCCCGCTGGCGCGCCACTGAAAAAAATCGTCAGCCGACACCGGCCACGATCGCCGCCATGGGCGCTTTCGACGCCGTGCAGCCCGCCGTCGCCCAAGCCACGACAGACCTGGGCAATGCCCTGCAAACCGAAGGCGCGGAAGGTGAAACCCTGAGCCGCTATCAAGCCTTGCAAACCGCGCTCAACGGCCTCGACTCGAAAAGCCTGAGCAGCGTCGGCTGGTGGCCGGACGGTTACGACCGTTTCACCAATGCCCTGAGCGCCTTGCAAGCCTTGCGCGAACAGATCGTCATGGACAATCGCCTGACCCTGGCGCCGTGGCTGGAAACCTATTTGCTGACGCAGATCTCCACGCAGCATGCGCCGGACCTGATTGAACGGGTCGGTCGTCTCGCGGCGGTTGGCCAGGCATCAGTGGTATCGGGACAATTCACCCTGCAAAGCCGCCTGCAATTGCGCGATCTGCGCAGTCGCATCGGGGATGCGCGGGAGCAACTGGTGAAGACCGCCAGCCTGCTCGAAGCACGCCTGCCCAGCGCCTTGCAGACGTGGGCCGGGCAGTACCATGACAGCCTCAAGCATCTGGATTCGACCTTGAAAGTGCTGGACGACGGGGTGTTCGGCGGCAGCATCAACCTCAAGCCGGAAGACTTCGAACACAACCTCGACGCGCTGCTCACTGACCTCGCCTCGCTGCGCCAGCAATCGCTGGTGTCGCTGGATCAACGCCTGGATTACTACCACAGCTCGGCGATCCGCCAGTTCATCCTGGTGGCGACGATCTTTGGTTGCCTGCTGTTGGCCGCGCTGTATTTGTTCGTGTGCTTGCAGGCTTCGATCCGGCGCAGCGCCAGCGGCATCACCGTGCTGGCCGAAGCCTTGCGCGACGGTAACCTGAGCCTGCAAGTGCCGGTGCAGGGGCGCGATGAACTGGCGGCAATCAGCACTGCGCTGAATGTCGCGGTGGTGCAACTGCGCAACAGTTTGCTCGGGGTCGATCACGAGACGTTGCAACTGAGCAATGCCGTGCGCACCCTCAACGATCATTCCAGCGGCGCATTGGGCGAAGTCGAAGCCCAGCAAATCCAGATCAGCCAGATCGCCGCCGCTGCCACGCAGTTGGCCGCCACCTCGCAAGGCGTCGCCCAAAGCTGTGAACAGGCGTCCGGCAGCGCCCAACACACCCAGCGCATCGCCGCCGACAGCAGCCGCGACAGCCAGCGCACCACGGCGAGCATTCAGCAGCTCAATCAACGCCTCAACGACACCGCCGCCGCATTGGGCCGGGTCAGTGAGCAAGGACAACAGATTCAATTGGTGGTCGATACCATTCGCGGTGTCGCCGAGCAAACCAACCTGTTGGCGCTCAACGCCGCCATCGAGGCCGCTCGTGCGGGTGAACAAGGTCGCGGCTTTGCCGTGGTGGCCGATGAAGTGCGCAGTCTGTCCCAGCGCACGCAATCCTCCACCGCACAAATCGCCGGCACCGTCGACAGCCTGCGCAATACAGTGAATGAAGCCGTGAGCTTGATGGAAGCCGCTTGCGGCCAGGCCCAATCCGACGCCGAAGCCGTCACGGGTCTGGGTGAACGTCTTGGAGAAATCGCCAGCGCCGTACAGAGCGTCACCGACACCTTGGCGCAAATCGCTACTGCGGTCGAAGAGCAAGCGAGCACCGCCGATGAGGTCAGCGGCAACATCCAGCAGGTCGATCAGGCCGCCGTCAGGCTGCTGGAAGGCGCGCGGGCCGTGAACCTGGCGGCAGACACCCTAAGCCAGGGCAGCAAGGCCTTGAGTGCGAATACCGGGAGATTTCAGCTGCGTTGACGCCCTGCCCCACCCTGTTTTTTCGGGCCAGGACGATAACCGGTTGAAAGTGTGGAGAAATATTTTAAATTTACGCTTGACGCATCTTCGTTCCAGGTGAATAATGCGCGCCACTTGGCTACATAGCTCAGTTGGTTAGAGCATAGCATTCATAATGCTGGGGTCCGGGGTTCAAGTCCCTGTGTAGCCACCAAGTACTAAAAACGGCTTACCGAAAGGTAGGCCGTTTTTTTATGCCTCGAGAAAAGTGCCCGACTACAGTCAGGCCCGCATCGTCGACAACGCCGACAAACCGCGCTCCCAAATCTGCCAGGTGCGCAGCCAGACCATGGCCTGCCAGTCGCTGTCGGCCGGATAGAACTGCTCAAGCAGATTGAGTTTGATCCCACGCCCCACCGCATCACTTGGGTTGCCGTACAGATGCAGCCAGTGGTCATCGCGCAAATGACGATGAACGTCTGGCCCCGGATACGTCCCGCACTCGATCACAAATGGCATCAGCCGCACCTGCGGCAAAGCATTGAGCAATGCCTGTGAGGTGTAGCCCGTCGCGGTCGCCGCGATCCCGGTTTCGCTGGTGGTGTTGGCGCCGGTGTGCAAGGTGTAAAGCCATGGGCCGTAAATGGCTTGGGCATCTTCCAGCGCCGGATACGCCGCTTCGGTGATGGTCAGCAGCATCGGATGACCGTACTCCCCTGCCCCGGTGTGCAGGTCGAAACACATCGCGACCTCGGCATGGGCCACGTGTTTGTGCATGATCTGCTGCAACGTGCGGTTCGACCAACTCGGCGCCAGCCCGCCATAGAACAGACCATCGGGGTGACTGTGCTGGCCGCCCTCGACAATCGACATCACCGCCGACCAACCGTGTTCCTTGATTTGCGCATCGAGCAAGGCATCGGCGCGATCACGCTCGGGGCCGTGCAACTCAGTGCTGGCATAGATCTCATGCAGCGTCGCGTAGGCCTGGTTGTCTGGCAGCGGACGTTCGAAATCCAGGTGATTGCGATTGAGGTCGATGTTGTCTTCATTGACCCGACGCAGCCACGCCGTGCCCCACGGATTGATCAAGTGGATCATCACCACCGCGACATCCGCCGGCAGTGAACGCTTGCCCAAGTCCTGCATCCATTTGATCTGACACCCGGAGCCATAAAAGCCTTCGACCCCGTGAGTACCGCTCAACGCAATGAGCAACCGTTTGGCCGCCGGATCACCGAGCACCGCCACGTCAGTGCTCAACGATTCACCGAACGGCCCTTTGAGTGGGTGCGGATATTCGGTCAACGTCGCGCCGGCAGCGGTGGCCGCCGCGAGGAACTGTTCACGTTGCCCACGGTAACTTGGCTGGGTAGGAAACTCGGTGTGCATGTCTGCCTCTTGTTGGTTTCTGGCGGTCCTGATGTTCTCGACCCTACAGAAATTCCGCCGGTTCATGAAGGGCAAAAGTGCCTTGGCTGTAGGACGCAGTTTGCGTCGCACCCTGTCGGTCGATAAAGTCCCCAAAACCTTTTTCCCACGGACGGAGTGCCCCACGTGTTCCCAGCCTTCCACTTGAGCCGCTATCGCCTGTCAGCCCTGTCGCTGATTGCCGTCGCGTTGACCCTCGCTGCCTGCAATGCACCACCCTCTTCGACGTTGCCCCTGGCGCCGGAAGCCGCCACCGGTTTTCGCACTGACCTGCAAACCCGCCACGCCGCGAAACACATGGCAGCTGCAGCCAATCCTCTGGCGGCCGCTGCCGGGCGCGAGATGCTGCGTCAGGGCGGTTCGGCCATCGATGCGGCCATCGCGATGCAAGCGGTGTTGACCCTGGTGGAACCGCAATCCTCGGGCATCGGCGGCGGTGCGTTGATCGTGTTGTGGGACGGTAAGGCCGTGCGCACTTATGACGGTCGAGAAACCGCTCCGTCCGGCGCCACTGAGAAACTTTTCCTACAAGCCGACGGCACACCGATGCCGTTCACCCAGGCGCAGATCGGTGGTCGCTCAGTAGGCACGCCGGGCGTGTTGCGGGCGCTTGAGCTGGCGCATCAGAAACACGGGCGCTTGCCTTGGGCCAAGCTGTTCGAGCCGGCAATCAAACTTGCCGAGCAGGGCTTTGCAATCTCGCCGCGCTTGCACCTGCTGATCGCTTCGGATTCGTCGCTGCCGCGTTCGCCGGACATGGTGGCGTACTTTCTGAATGCTGACGGCAGCCCGAAAGCCGTCGGTACACAGCTAAAGAATCCGGCACTCGCCGCAGTGTTCAAACGCATCGCCACGGAAGGTCCCGATGCGTTGTACAAAGGGCCGATTGCCGAAGAAATCGTCGCCAAGGTCCAGGGCCATAAAAACCCTGGCAGCCTTTCGCTGAATGACCTTCAGGCTTACAAAGCCAAGGAACGTGCGCCGCTGTGCACCGACTACAAACGCTGGCAGGTCTGCGGCATGCCGCCACCGTCATCAGGCGGGATTGCCGTGGCGCAGATCCTCGGCACCTTGCAAGCTCTGGAAAGCCGCGACCCGCGCTTCGCTTTGGCGCCACTCAAACCGCTCAAGACCAATAAGCCGGCCGGCATCGAACCGGCGCCTGAAGCCGTGCATCTGATCTCCGAAGCCGAACGCTTGGCCTACGCCGACCGCGCGCAATACGTGGCCGACACCGACTTCGTGCCAGTGCCGGTCAAGGGCCTGGTAGACCCGAGCTACCTGGCCAGCCGCGCCGCCCTGATTGGCGACCGCAGCATGGGCACGGCCAAACCCGGCACGCCGCCGGGCATTCAAGTCGCCTACGCGCCGGACCGTTCACCGCTGCGCATTTCAACTTCGCAAGTGGTCGCCGTCGATGACGAAGGCGGCGCCGTGTCCATGACCACCACCGTCGAGTCCGCGTTCGGCTCACACCTGATGGTCCAGGGCTTCCTGCTCAACAACCAGATGACCGACTTCTCGTTCATCCCCGAAGAAAACGGCCAGAAAGTCGCCAACCGCGTCGAACCCGGCAAACGCCCGCGCTCATCCATGGCACCGACCTTGATCTTCGATCGCCAGAGCGGCGAATTCGTGGCCACCGTCGGCTCACCTGGCGGCTCGCAAATCATCGAATACGTGGCCAAATCCACCATCGGCCTGCTCGACTGGAACCTCGACCCACAAGCCGCCATCAACCTGCCCAACTTCGGCAGCCGCAACGGCCCGACGGAACTGGAACAGGGGCAATTCAGCCCGATGCTGATTCAGGCGCTGAAGGACAAAGGGCATGCGGTGAATGAAATCGATATGACCAGCGGGACCCAGGCGATTGTTCGGGTCAAGGATGCATCAGGGAAAGCGTCGTTGGCGGGCGGAGCGGATCCACGGCGTGAGGGGGAAGCGTTGGGGGATTGAGTCTGTGGGAGCTGGCTTGCTCGCGAAGAACGATAACGCGGTTCTGCTGAAACACCGCGTTGTCTGCTTCGCGAGCAAGTCGAATCGTCGCACCGCCGCTCCCACTTCAATCTGAGCTGTACTTGAAATCGATGACTCAGGCCGGCACACCCAAAATAATATGCGAGGCCTTGATTACAGCCGTCGCACTCACGCCCGGCGCCAGCCCCAACTCTGCAACCGCCTCACGAGTAACGATCGAATAAACATCGCTGCCGCCGTCGAGCCGGATCACCACTTCAGCATTCACCGCGCCATCGGTCACGCTGGTGACTTTGCCTTCCAGGCAGTTACGCGCCGATAGGCGGATGTCGCTGGATTCGGTCATCAGCATCACCCATGGCGCCTTCACCAGGGCAACCGCCTCCTTGCCGACTGCCAGGCCAAGGCTCTTCACGCTTTCCATGGTCACCACCGCCACCAACTCATTGCCGCCCGCGAGTTTCAGAGACACTTCGGCGTTGACGGCGCCAGGTTGCAGCTGGCTGATGGTTCCCTTGAAGACGTTACGTGCGCTGACTTTCATGATGTTGTCGCCTCTGTTAGTAATTTTTGTATACAACTTTGCACATCATTCGGGATAACGCAGCGCTGTGCAACTAGACGCCAGGATTGATGACGCACAGCCTAGCGACTGATCTTCAACGCTTGCCGTGCCTGATGCTTTTCCAGCGCCAGGTCGATCAAACGGCTGACCAGTTCGCTGTACGTCATGCCGGTGGCCTGCCAAAGCTTGGGGTACATGCTGATGCGGGTGAAACCGGGCAGTGAGTTGATCTCGTTGATCAACACTTCGCCGCTGTCGGTGAGGAACACATCGACCCGCGCCAGCCCGGAACAACCCAACACCTGAAAGGCCTCAACGGCCAAGGCGCGAATGCGCTCGCTCGCTTCAACGCTGATATTGGCCGGCACCACCACTTCGGCGGCTTGGTTGTCGATGTATTTGCTGTCGTAGGAATAGAACCCGCTGCGCACCACGATCTCGCCACAACCACTGGCGATCGGCTGATCATTGCCGAGCACCGCGCATTCAATCTCGCGACCGCTGACGGCGGATTCGATCAGGACTTTTTCGTCGAAGCCCAGGGCCAGCTCAACCGCCGCCACGTATTCGGTTTCGTCGGTCACTTTGCTCACACCCACCGAAGAACCTTGGTTCGCCGGTTTGACGAACAGCGGCAGGCCGAGCTTGCCCTGCACGTCGGCGAACCCGGTGCGCGCGGCGCTGGCACGGTTCAACGTCACGAAAGGAGTGACCGCAATCCCGGCGTCTCGCAGCAGGCGTTTGCTGATGTCCTTGTCCATGCACACCGCAGAGCCCAGCACATCGGAACCGACAAACGGCAAATCCGCCATGCGCAGCAAACCTTGCAGGCAGCCGTCTTCGCCGAGGGTGCCGTGGACAATCGGGAAGATCACATCCACGTGGCCCAGCAGCTCAGGGCTCGACGTTTCGACCAATTGCTGACTGGCCTTGCCCGGCACCACGGCCAATTCGCGGTTGGATTGATTGAGGGCGATCAGCGCCGGGTTTTCCTGATTGAGCAGGAAGTTCGAGGGATCGTTGAGGTGCCAGTGGCCTTGCTTGTCGATGCCGATCAGTACCGGCTCGAAGCGCGAGCGGTCCAGCGCATCAACGATGTTTTTCGCCGATTGCAGCGACACTTCATGCTCCGCCGAACGGCCCCCGAAAATAATCCCAACCCGCAGCTTGCTCATTGCTTGGCCTCTTAGTGAACGTGGTGTTTCATACCACGGCAGCGCGGATGAGTTAAAGACTGAAACTTCGTGTGGTAACGATGAGTCATTGCTAATGCGCAGCACACACCTGCGCTCCGCCAAGCAGAGGCCGCCGCCCTTGAACGCTCCGACCGATCGTCGCAACACCCTTTCCCTGGACGGGCTCAACTTCTTTCTCGCCGACGTGCGTGACGGACTCGGGCCCTACCTGGCGATTTATTTGTTGGCAGTGCATCACTGGGACCCGGCCAGCATCGGCTTGGTGATGACGATTGCCGGGATCGCCGCGCTGTTGACCCAGACTCCGGCCGGCGCGTTGATCGACCGAACCCGGCGCAAACGCGCAGTGATCATCGTCGCGGCGCTGCTGGTGACGCTGAGCTGTTTGCTGTTGCCGTTCATTACCTCATTCACCCTGGTGGCGCTGACCCAGGCCTTGAGCGCTGTCGCGGCGTCGGTGTTCGCCCCGGCCATTTCCGCCATTTCGTTGGGCATCACCGGGCCCCGGGCGTTTACCCGCCGTACCGGACGCAATGAAACTTTCAACCATGCCGGCAATGCGGTCGCGGCGTTGCTGGCCGGGGGATTTGCGTATTTGTTCGGCCCGGTGGCGGTGTTTTACCTGATGGCCGTGATGGCGCTGGCCAGCGTGATTGCCATCAGCTTCATCGCGCCACAAGCCATCGATCACGACGTCGCCCGAGGCTTCGACCCGCAAGGCCCGGCCCACGGCGAACAACCCTCGGGGTTGAACGTGCTGCTGCACAATCGCCCGTTGCTGGTGTTCGCTATTTGTTGTGGGCTTTTTCATCTGGCGAACGCAGCAATGCTCCCGCTGGTGAGTCAGAAATTGTCCCTGGTGAACCTGCAAATGGCCACGCCGCTCACGTCCGCCTGCATCGTTGCCGCGCAATTAGTCATGGTGCCTGTGGCGTTGCTGGTGGGGTGGAAGGCCGATGTGTGGGGACGTAAACCGTTGCTGCTGGCGGGTTTCCTGATCCTGCCATTGCGCGGGGTGCTCTATACGTTGTCGGATGATCCGTATTGGCTGGTGGCCGTGCAATTGCTCGACGGCGTCGGGGCCGGGATCTTCGGCGCATTGTTTCCCGTGGTGATCAAGGACCTGACCCAAGGCACCGGACGCTTCAATGTGAGCCTCGGTGCGCTGTCGACGGTGTTCGGTCTGGGCGCCGCACTGAGTAACGGCTTGGCCGGGCTGGTGGTTCAATCGGCCGGTTACAGCGCGGCATTCCTGACGCTGGCGGCAGTGGCGGCGGCAGCGCTGGTGTTGCTGGTGGTGGCCATGCCGGAGACATTGAATCGCACGCCCACCGTTGCCGAGCAACCTGTGGCCACGGTGCCGACCTGATCATCGATTGGCCACCAGATGCGCACCGAACAACAGGTAGCAACTGCCGGCAAAGCGGTCCAACCACTTGCGCGAACGTTCATAAGCCCCAGCAACCCGACGACTGGCAAACAACAGCGCCACGCTGCAATACCAACTGAATGACAGGCTCGCCATGGTCAGTACCGCCAGCCCCAGCAACATCGGTGGCGGTGAGGCCGGCATCGCGGTGGCGAAGATCGTCGCGACGAACAGCGCCGATTTGGGATTGGTCATGTTGCCGATAAAGCCCCGGCCATACGCCGACCACAGCGTTCGCCCTGCCCCGTCCAGCGAGTTGCCAGCGCCGGGTTGCGTCGCCGGTTTGCGCTTGAATTGCTTCAACCCCAGATAGATCAGGTAACAGCCACCGGCAATCTTGAACGTCAGATAGAGCGTCGGCGCCGCGCTGAACAGCGACTTGATGCCCAAACCACCGGCCAATCCCCACAACACCGTGCCCGTGGCCACACCCAATGCCGCGACTACGCCATGTCGTCGGGAGCAACTGGCCGCCAGTTGCGCGGTGTTGAAGAAGTTCGGGCCCGGCGTTACCACCGCGACCGTCCACAACAGGGCCAGGGACAATAATGGCGCGGCATAGCTCAGGTCAGTCGGCTCCATGGGACGGGGCGCCTTCGTGGCATCAGAGAAGCCTTGTACCTTGCAACATTTGCCAACAATTTTCTACTCGCCGCACAGACGCCGTTCGTCAGCAGACAAGGGTTTGTCACTGGGTTAACGTATTCAACATCGAGCCCAGGACAAGCGGCACCATGACCAAGCACACGCCACCCAGCGACTGGTTCCACCGCGCGCCCAACGTCGGCGGGCTGGAGCGTATCGAGGCGTTTTTTGCCGGTCACGGCTACGACTTCCACCGTCACGACACTTACGCCATCGGCCGCACCCTGGCCGGGGTGCAGAGTTTTCAGTACCGCGGCGCCTGGCGCCACAGTCTGCCCGGCGGCACATTGGTGCTGCACCCGGACGAAGTCCACGACGGCGAGGCCGGTACCGACAGCGGTTTCCACTATCGAATGATGTACATCGAACCGGCGCTGATCCAGCAGATCCTCGGCGGTCAGCCGCTGCCCTTCATCAAGACCGGCCTGTCGACCGATCCGCGCCTGTTCGCCGCCACCGATGTGCTGATGCGCAGCCTGGATGACCCGCTCGATCCACTGGAAGAGCAGGACGCACTGTTCGATCTGGCCCACGCGTTGAGCGCGGTGTCCGGCACATCCGACAAACGCCAGCGCTTCGACTATGTGGCGGCGGAACGCGCGCGGGAGTTCATGCACAGTGCCCTTGATCGCACCGTAACCCTGGACGAACTGGCGCACCACAGCGGTCGAGATCGCTGGAGTCTGTCGCGGGATTTTCGCCTGCTGTTCGGCACCAGCCCTTATCGTTACCTGACCATGCGCCGGCTGGACCTGGTCCGGGCGCTGCTGATTCAGGGCCAGTCGCTGGTCAGCGCCGCGCTGATCGCAGGCTTCACCGATCAAAGCCACATGACCCGCCAGTTCAGCAAAACCTACGGCCTGTCGCCGGCCCGCTGGATGAAAATGCACCGGCGCTGAGCCACGCACAATCGTTCAAGAATCACCTCGATGCGCTGGTTATCGTGGGGCCGGAATCACTCTGGAGAACCATCTGATGAACACGTTGAAAAGCCTGAACTTCCTGCAGAAAATCGACCTGATCGACCAACACTGGTCACCCCGCGTCATTGCCGAAATGAACGACTACCAGTTCAAAGTGGTGAAGCTGCTGGGGGATTTCATCTGGCACGATCACCTCGATACCGACGAAACCTTCATCGTCCTCGAAGGGCAATTGCGCATCGACTTTCGCGACGGCCACGTGCTGATTTCGGCGGGTGAAATGTACGTCGTACCCAAGGGCGTCGAGCACAAACCGTCGGCGGAACAGGAAGTGAAACTGCTGCTGATCGAGCCCCGGGGCGTGATCAACACCGGCAGTGAAGGCGGCGAGCTTACGGCGGTGAATGATTTGTGGATTTGAAAAACAGCGGAAATACGCAGACTGTGTCCGCCGTGATCACTTGACCGACTTCCCGGTCGAGGAATAAGGACATTCCATGAGCGACTTCCCGACTCTCGAAACGCCGCGTCTGCTGCTGCGCGAAATAGTGTCAGCCGACGCCCCGGCCCTGCTGGCGATTCACGGTAATGCCGAGGCCATGCAATGGTTTGGCATGGACCCGATTACCGACATCGCCCAGGCCCAGGCTTTGGTCGACACCTTCACCGAATCGCGCTCTTTGCCGAATCCGGGCATCCGCTGGGGCATCCAGGACAAAACACACGAAGCATTGCTCGGTAACTGTGGTTTCTTCAAATGGAACCGGCAGTGGAAAAGCTGCTCACTGGGTTTCGCGTTGGGACAGTCAGCCTGGGGCAAAGGCTTTATGTCTGAAGCGCTGCAAGCGACGCTGGTCTGGGGGTTTGAACAGATGCAGCTCAATCGGATCGAGGCCACTGTGCATCCCGAGAACCAAGCGTGTTTGAAGTTGCTCGAACGCCTGGGTTTCGTCCAGGAAGGACGGCTTCGCCAGGCGGGTTTCTGGCTGGGCGAGCATCGCGATTTGCTGCAACTTTCGTTATTGCGCGCAGAGTTTGAACCGTCGCCGATCAGCGCTCTTTAGTCAGACTCGCCCAGCGCCTTGCCATCCACCGGATCGCCGATCTTCAGGAAGTGGCCACCGGCGACATGGTGCAAGGTGCGCAGCGCGTCATGCCCTTCGAAGTGCCAGCGGCCGTCGCTGAACACGCGCTCATCGGCTTGGGCGGCAATCACCTCGGCGAGGAACAGGTCGTATTGCTGATGATTATGCGGCTCCGGCAACAACCGGCATTCCAGCCACGCAACGCAACCTTCGAGCATCGGCGCATCAATCAATTCGCCGCTGAAAGTCTGTAAGCCATAGGCCTGGAATTTATCCTGACCTTGGTCCTGAGTCAGCGCCAGGCCAGAGGTCGAGCCGACGGTTTGCACGATATCGGCCTGGGCGACGCAGGGCACGTTCACCACGAACGTGCCCGAGGCTTCCAGCAGTTGCCGGGTCCAGGTGGACTTATCCAGCACCACGGCGATTTTCGGCGGCTCGAAATCCAGCGGCATGGCCCAGGCAGCGGCCATGATATTGCGCTGACCGTCGTGGGCCGCGCTGACCAGCACGGTCGGCCCGTGATTGAGCAGGCGATACGCCTTGGACAACGGAACCGGACGGCGATGGGAAACGGTCATGGATGTCTGCTCCAGGGAAAACGCCGATTGTAGCGGCAACCCAAGGGCAAGGATCAAGTCGCCAATTGATTGGCAAACTGGCCCACCGCATTCACCACTTTCTGCGCGCCATCCTGAATCTCGACAATCACCGTGCCCGCCTCCGCCGCCAGCGCCAAGCCTTGTTCTGCCTGGAGCTTGCCGTCGGTCATCAGGCTTACGGCGTTACGCGCCATGTCCTGGTTCTGGCGTACCACGCCGACAATTTCATCCGTCGCCTGGCTGGTGCGCGACGCCAGTTGCCGTACTTCGTCTGCCACTACCGCAAAACCCCGACCCTGTTCGCCGGCACGCGCCGCTTCAATCGCCGCGTTGAGCGCCAACAGGTTGGTCTGTTCGGCAATGCCGCTGATGGTCTTGACGATGGTGCCGATCACCAGCGACTGCTCGTTCAGGGCTTCAATACCTTCACCGGCGGTTTGCATATGCTTAGCGAGGTCGCGCATCACGTTTACCGCCTGAGTCACCACCGCCGTGCCGCGTTGTGCGCTGTTATCGGTCTGGATCGACGTGCTGTAGGCGATGTTGGCTGCCTCGGCGACCGCTTGCTCCTGATTGACCTGATCGGTAATCACCGTGGCGAACTTCACCACTTTGTAGAGTTTGTTGTTGGCATCGACCACCGGGTTGTAGGACGCCTCCAGCCAGACCGTACGACCGTGGCTGTCGACGCGTTTGAAGCGGTCAGCCACAAACTCACCATTGTTCAGACGGCGCCAGAAGTTCTGGTACTCGGCGCTGTTGTATTCCTCTGGCTCACAAAAGGTACGGTGATGTTTGCCCTGGATCTGCGCCAGGCTGTAACCCATGCCGTTGAGGAAACGCTCGTTGGCGCTCAGCACATTGCCGTTGAGGTCAAACTCGATCACCGCCGTCGAACGCACCAGCGCACCGATCAGGTTCTCGTGCTCGCGAGACGCTTCGATGGTGCGGGTCAGGTCGCTGGAATAAATCGAGAAATGTTTGATGCGACCGTCCGCCGAACGCACCGGTTGCAGGATCGAACGCAACCAGGCCTCGGCGCCGTTGCCGCGCAACAAACGCACGGTGCCGGCGAAATGTTCGCCACGGGTCAGCGCGTTTTTGAATCGCTGATGAAATTCGCCGGATTTCACGTGAGCCGGCACGATGTCTTCAAGATGCCGGCCGACCAGGTCATTGCTCTTGTAGAGCATCTCGCCAAGAAAATTCTGATTGACCGATTGCACCCGCCCATCAGCATCGAGAGTCAGGACCAGCATCTCGCTTTCCAGGCTGTCCTTCACTTGCAGGAGGCTGGAGAGTTCTTCGCGAAGAGCGGACAGCTCCTGCTTCAAGCGTTTATTGAACATGGGAAAGCACCGATGGGCAGGGATAGTAAGCGGCATGCAGCCTAACCATCGGCCTTGGGGATATTTTCTGAAGAGTGTTTTCGGGTTGTCCTACAAAAATAACGGCAATATGACTCTGATTCTGTCGTCCCCTCCGTAGCCCCGTTACAAAACCCACCGCTCTACCCCGGCCACTTCAGGTATCCTTCGGCTAAATTGCAACAACATGTTGCAAGGTATCTGCCCGATAAGGAGTCCCGTTTTGGAGTTATCGACTGCTGCCTGGATGGTTCATGACACCCGTTTGATTCTTTGCGTCCTGCTGGCGATTGCCACGATTATCGTGTTGATCAGCGCCACCAAACTCCCGCCCTTTCTGTCGATCCTGATCGGTACGTTCATTGCCGGTGTCGGCGCCGGTTTGCCGCCTGAAGATGTCGCTAAAGCGTTCAGCAAAGGTGCCGGCGCGATTCTCGGTGAGGCGGGGATTATCATTGCCTTGGGTTCGATGCTCGGTGCGTTGATGGCCGAATCCGGTGCCGCGGACCGCATTGCCTCGACGTTGCTTGGGTTGGGTAAAGGCAAGTCATTGCCGTGGGTCATGGCGTTGGTGGCGATGGTGATTGGCTTGCCGCTGTTTTTCGAAGTGGGCCTGGTGATGATGGTGCCGATCATCTTCGTCATGGCGCGCCGTTCGGGTCAGCCGTTGCTCAAGATCGCGATTCCGGCGCTGGCCGGGATGACCACGTTGCACGCCTTGATGCCGCCGCATCCCGGGCCGCTGATTGCGGTCAGCGCGTTGCACGCCGACCTCGGGCTGACCATGTTGCTGGGGTTCAGTATCGCGATTCCGGCGGTGATCCTGGCCGGCCCGATCTATGGCAACTGGCTGTCGAAACGCATGCACGTCGAGGAGCCCGCAGAGCTCGGCGCCCTGTTCAGCGCCGCGCCCAAGGCCCCGCGCCAGCCGAGCTTCGGCGTGTCGTTGCTGATTATTCTGTTGCCGGTGTTGCTGATGCTCGGCAGTACGTTGGCGAAAGTAGCCATGAGCCCGGAAAGCACCGCCGCCCTGACTCTGAAGTTCCTCGGTGAACCGCTGGTGGCGCTGGGTATTGCGGTGATGGCGGCAGTGATTTGCCTCGGCTGGGCCAACGGCATGCCGCGTGAACAGGTAGGCGGCACGTTGCGCAAAAGCCTGGCGCCGATTGCGGTGTTGCTGCTGACCATCGGTGCCGGCGGTGGCTTGAAGCAGACGTTGCTCGATGCCGGCGTCAGCCAGACCATCAGCAAAGTCGCCGAAGGTGCGCACATGCCGTACTTGCTGCTGGCATGGCTGATTGCCGTGGCACTGCGCCAGGCTACCGGTTCGGCCACGGTGGCGACCACAACCACGGCGGGCATTCTGGCGCCGATGATGGCGGGGCTGGCGGCGACGCAAAGCTCTTTGGTGGCGTTGGCGATTGGCGCCGGTTCAGTGTTTTTTTGCCACGTGAACGACGCCGGATTCTGGATGGTGCGCGAGTACTTTGGTTTGCAGCTCAAACAGACCATCTGGGTCTGGTCGATCCTGCAAACCATCGTGTCGGTAGTGGGGTTGGTGGGGACGTTGTTGTGGTGGCATTGGTTGACGTAATGGCCGCCCCGTCCCCCGGATAGCTATAGGCAGGGCGCCACGGAACGGCTCCCGACATGCGGCATGCGCGCGCCGAAATACGCCGCGCTGCTCACGCCCACTGCGCCCATCACCGCGCAGAAAATTACGCAGATCCACGGGCTCCAAGGCATCAGTCCGATCAGCAACAGCGGTGTGATACTCGCCCACGCGGCGTAGGCAATGTTGTAGGTGAAGGAAATCCCCGAGACGCGAATCCGCGCCGGGAACAGGTTGACCATCACCGACGGCACCGCGCCGACCACCCCGCAACTGAGGCCGGCCACCGCGTAGGCCAGGCCGATCCAGCTACCGCCGATGATCAGGCAGGTATAGAGCACGCCAATGCCCAGTGGCAGCAACAGGCTGTAAAGCATGACCGTGCGCCAGGCGCCGATGCGGTCAACGAGCAAACCGGCGAGCACGCAACCGATGTTCAGGAACACGATGCCCAAGGCGCTCAGGGCGAAGGTGTGGCTGGCGGTCATGCCGAAGGTTTTCTGCATCATGGTCGGGGTGATAACCACGAACACCACCACCGCCGAGGTCAGCACGCAGGTGAGGATCATCGCCGGAAACATGGCCAGGCGATGCTCGCGTAGCACGGTGCGCAGCGGCAGTTCGACCGTCGCATCGCGGCGTGCCTGCATCGCCATGAACACCGGGGTTTCGCTGAGCCAGCGGCGCAACCAGACACCGATCACACCAAACACGCCGCCCAGCAGGAACGGATAGCGCCAGGCGTAATCGAGAATTTCTGCCGGGGTGAAGGCCTGGGCCAGAAAGGTCGCGGTCAACGCGCCGATCAAATAGCCAAAGGTCAGGCCGGCCTGGAGGAATCCGAGGGCGTAACCGCGATGCCCGGCCGGTGCGTGCTCGGCGACGAACACCCAGGCGCTCGGCACTTCACCGCCCACCGCCGCACCCTGGAGAATGCGCAGGGCCAACAGCAGCAACGGTGCGAAATAACCGATTTGCGCGTAGGTCGGCATGATACCGATCAGCAGGCACGGCAGCGCCATCATCAAAATGCTCAGGCTGAAAACCTTTTTGCGCCCGAGTTTGTCGGCGAAGTGCGCCATCAGAATTCCGCCCAGCGGCCGCGCCAGGTAACCGGTGACGAAGATCCCGAAGCTCTGCAGCAAGCGCAGCCACTCGGGCATTTCCGGCGGAAAGAACAGCTGGCTGAGGGTCAGGGCGAAAAATACGAAAATGATGAAATCGTAGATTTCCAGCGCCCCGCCGAGCGCCGCAAGGCCCAGGGTCTTGTAGTCCGAACGGGTGAACGGCGCCGGGCGCGTGTCGGTATTGGCAGTCATGAAAAGAACTCTGGCGTAGGCAAAAACCAAGGCGCCCATGGTCTACGCAAAATCGGTGACGGACAACCCGATCAGGCCTCTGGGTTGGTTTTTTGCTGCTCTCTGTGCATTGAATTCAGCGTCACGACACCAATAATCGGGCACTTTCCAACCCACAGGAAAGCCGCCATGAGCAGCCATACCCGCAGTAAACGCCTGACCGTCCCCCAGTTGGTGGCGATGAAAGGCCAACAGAAAATCGTCTCCCTGACCGCCTACACCCGCTCGATGGCCGAGTTAATGGACCCGTTCGTCGACTTCGTGCTGATCGGCGATTCCACCGCCATGGTTGGCTACGGTCGCACTTCAACACTGGACATGAGTCTGGAAGAAATCATCGCGCACACCCGTGCGGTGGTCTCCAGCACAAGGCT
This sequence comes from Pseudomonas nunensis, assembly GCF_024296925.1. Classification (NCBI taxonomy): domain Bacteria; kingdom Pseudomonadati; phylum Pseudomonadota; class Gammaproteobacteria; order Pseudomonadales; family Pseudomonadaceae; genus Pseudomonas; species Pseudomonas nunensis. The sequence continues at coordinate 24,451 of NZ_CP101125.1, read as the reverse complement.
GGCCTGCGTGATTGCCGACATGCCGTTCGGCAGCTATCAGGAGTCCCCGCAGCAGGCCTATCGCAATTGCGCCGAAGTGCTGGCCCGCACTGGCTGCGATGCGCTCAAGCTTGAGGGCGGCAAGGCCTTGGCTGGCACCGTGGAGTTTCTGGTACAGCGCGGTATTCCGGTGATGGCGCACATCGGCCTGATGCCGCAGTACGTCAACGTCATGGGCGGTTTCAAGGCTCAGGGCCTGAATGACACGACCGCAGAGGCCATCGAGGAAGATGCCCGTGCGCACCTGACAGCCGGCGCGTTCAGCCTGTTACTGGAAGGTGTGGCCGAACCGCTGGCCCGGCGCATCAGCGATTTCTCGGCGATGCCGACCATTGGTATAGGCGCCTCACCGGCCTGCGACGGGCAAGTGCTGGTAACCGAAGATATCCTGGGCCTGGGCGGCGAATACGTGCCGCGCTTCGTCAAACCCTATGCTGATGTCGGCGCACTGATCAGCCAGGCGTTCGAGTGTTTTGCCGATGAAGTGCGCAACGGTCAATTTCCGCAGATGCAGCACTGTTATGGCGTCAGCTGACGTTCCTGATCAATGGCCTCGGCCAGCGTCTTCACGGCCAGGCCGATGTCCTTGCTCCAGTCGACGGTGTAGCTCAGGCGCAGGCAATCACGCCACAAACCCTGCTGGCTGAACATTTCGCCGGGGGCAATCACGATACCTTTGGGTAACAGCCGCTCGTACACTCGGCGCATGTCTACAGGGTAAATGGATTGCGCCCACAGCGTCGCGCCCCCGGCCGACGCCAGCACTTTCAGTTGATCGCCTGCGTGCTCTTGAAGCAGGCGGGTCATGTGCGTCATGCGCTCCTGTAGCAGACCGCGCAACTGCTGAGTGTGCTGATCGATTCGTCGTGAACCGAACAAGCGGGCGAGCGCCTTTTGCCGGATTGGCGACAAGCGAAAGGCACGGTCGAGACACTGACGTTGCATCGCGGCTTCCAGTCCTCGGATCAGCACGTAGCCGAAGGGCGCTTCCGAACCAATGACCTTATCGAAGGTAGAAAACACCACCAACTTCTCAGGGTCGGCGAAATCACGGTAGCGTGACTGCTCAGCGTTAAAACCAAACTCGCCATAGCTGTCGTTTTCAAACAACCAGACATCCTGCGCCCTCAGCCAATTACATATCTGCTGTTTATCGGCCGCCGGCATCAGGCTGCCGTGGGGAATGCTCACCGCCGAAGAGAACACCGCCAACGCCACGGTTTCACGCTGCAACAGGTCGTGGACCCGCTGCAGATCAAAGCGTCCATCGGCTTGCACAGGCACCTCGATCACCCGAATCTTCGCCGCGTGCAACTGCCGCAAAATCGCCCAGGAACACGGCGATTCGACCAATGCCACGCTGCCGTGCAGGTTCAGCGCGGCCAGCAACAGGTCCAACACACTGCGCAGGTCGGCACCGATGTACACCTGTTCCGGACGCCAATAATGCTCGGTCGAACGGGTGTAGCGCTCGGCCAGCACCGTGCGCAATTCGATCTCCCCGAACGGTTGATACAACGGCACCGCCGAGCGCGGGTATTGCCGCGACAGTTCGCGCTCGGTCATCAGCAACGGGTTTTCCAAAGACAGCAACATCGACGGCGCATCGCTGCACAGCGCCAGCATGCCGGGCTGGCGCGCGTAGGCGTATATGTTGTCGAGCAGATTGTCGGCCAGTGCCGGGGGTTGCATCGGCGTCACTGCGCAAAAATAGCCGAGCTTGGGCCGGGAAAAGACGCGTCCCTCATCCTCGAGCAAGGCATAGGCATATTTGGTGGTGGACACCGAGACATTCAGGCGCAACGCCAACTGGCGCAATGACGGTAGCTTTAACTCGCCGTCAGTCCTGGCCGAGTCAATCAGCTCGACCAGATAGCGATACACAGCCTGGTAGGCGAAAGCACTGTCCTTGTTCAATCGCGGTCATTCCTGAGGAGGTAAGCAGGGCGCAGCATCCTCCCTTGAGGGATGCGATGCAATCTACACAAAACAGTAAAACTGCCCCGCAAAAAAACTTCGATTGATTTACTGTTGACACCTGACCAGACGGGCCTTTGCGGCCCGGAACATCACAATAATCATAAAAATCCGAGGTAGTCCCGTGGCCGCTGATATCGACGATAGCCGCTATGCCCGCTTTGCCCTGCGCTGCTCAAGCTTTGCCGAACGCTGGTTCCCCGATTCCTGGGTGTTCGCCGCCCTGGCGGTGATCATCGTTGCCGTGGCGACCATGGCCATGGGCGCCAAACCCACCGACGCGGCCATGGCGTTCGGTGACGGGTTCTGGAGTCTGATTCCGTTCACCATGCAAATGGCGTTCGTGGTGATTGGCGGCTATGTGGTGGCCAGTTCGCCGCCAGCGGTAAAGCTGATCGATCGCCTGGCGCGGATCCCGAAAAACGGCCGCTCCGCCGTGGCCTGGGTCGCGTTGATTTCCATGGTCGCGTCGCTGCTGAACTGGGGGCTTTCGCTGGTGTTCGGTGGTTTGCTGGTACGTGCCCTCGCGCGCCGCACCGATCTGAAAATGGATTACCGCGCCGCTGGTGCCGCCGCCTATCTGGGTCTTGGCGCCGTGTGGGCGTTGGGCCTGTCGTCGTCCGCCGCGCAATTGCAGGCCAACCCGGCCAGCCTGCCGCCATCGATTCTGTCGATTACCGGGGTCATCCCGTTCACTCAGACGATCTTTCTCTGGCAGTCCGGCGTGCTGTTGCTGGCGCTGATCGTGGTCTCGCTGATCATTGCCTACGCAACCGCCCCCGGCCCGAATTCTGCGCGTGACGCCAAGGCCTGCGGCATCGACCCGAGTTTCAACCTGCCGCCACTGCAACCGCGCACCCGTCCCGGCGAATGGCTGGAACACAGTCCGTTGCTGACGATTTTGCTGGTGCTGTTGGCGGGCGGCTGGCTGTTTCATGAGTTCTCGACCAAACCGGCGATCAGCGCGATCTCCGGGTTGAACACCTACAACTTCCTGTTCCTGATGCTCGGCGCCCTGCTGCACTGGCGCCCACGCAGCTTCCTCGATGCCGTGGCCCGGGCGGTGCCGACCACCACCGGCGTGCTGATCCAGTTCCCGTTGTACGGCTCGATCGCGGCGTTGATGACCACGGTCAAAGGCACCGACGCCCAGACCCTGGCCCACCACATCTCGACCTTTTTCGTACAAATCGCGTCCCATGACACCTACGCGCTGTTGATGGGCGTGTACTCGGCGATTCTCGGTTTCTTCATCCCGTCCGGCGGCGGCAAATGGATCATCGAAGCGCCGTACGTGATGCAAGTGGCCACCGACCTGAACTACCACCTGGGCTGGGCCGTGCAGATCTACAACGCCGCCGAAGCCCTGCCGAACCTGATCAACCCGTTCTACATGCTGCCACTGCTGGGCGTACTGGGGTTGAAGGCGCGAGACTTGATCGGGTTCTCGTTTGTGCAGTTGCTGGTGCACACGCCGCTGGTGTTGTTCCTGCTGTGGGCGTTGGGGACGACGCTGGTTTATACGGCGCCGGTGATGCCTTAAACGAGTGGACTGCACTTGTTTGGGAGAAACGAGTGCAGTCGGGTTGGCTGCTTAGCCTGATATGCGCCGAGTAGGTTTTCGGTCATATCGGGCGAGCCTGTTTAAGGACTCTCCGACGGAGCTTCAATGGGAGGTCTTGCGGCGTCCGCAGGTCAACACTTACGCCCAGTAACTCCTCCAGCTCTTCCTGAAGTCCGCCCAAGCCAAAAAGTGTTGCACCAGGCAATGCGTCAACTAACAGATCAAGGTCACTCCCCTCTTTATCCGTTCCGAACATTACCGAGCCAAAGACGCGGGGATTGGAAGCGTGGGACCTGCGAACAACCTCGAGGACAGCCACACGTTGGAGATCCAAAGCAATTGAGGGCTTCATGACTCACCTTGACCAAATCGGTATCGCGCTAGCCTAACAGTGCTCGTGAAGGCTAAAAGTCGCACACCGTTACAAGATGAGTACCAATCCCCACGGTTTCCTACACAGTTCCAGCCAATCGAAACTCTCGTGTAACCTCCCCGTCACATCGCGCTGCTAGCGTCCCGCCGAAACACATTGCAACAATTTCGTGAAAAGGAATCGAAATGGCCGACGAAAAAGACGGAACCGACCTCCCCTCCCCCGACGCCGATCAACCTGTAGATACCAGTCGCCGCCGCTTCCTCGGTGGCGTTGCCGTATTGGGTGTCGGGGCAACGCTGAGTGCTTGCGGCACTAAAGGTGATGACACCGGCAAACCGGTTGAGCGCCCGCTGACGCCTACCGAGCTGGATAAAGCCCTGCACGAAAACGTGAAGAACGTCGTGGTGATCTACGGCGAAAACCGCAGCTTCAATAACCTGTTTGCGGATTTCCCGGGGATTGAGAAACCGCTGTCGGCGCTCAAGCCGGACGACTATCAGCAACGGGACCGCGACGGCAATCTGCTGTCGACCCTGCCGCCGGTGTGGGGTGGCTTGAACCAAGTTGGCCCGCAAACCCTCGACGGTGTGATCTATCCTGCCGGTACGCAATTCCAGGAACACCTGCCCAATGCGCCGTTCGCCCTCAAAGGCCCGCAAGGTGAAGACTTGCCGCTGAGCCTGGTGACCCGCGATCTGTGGCATGTGTTCTATCAGAACCAGATGCAGATCAACGGCGGCAAGAATGACCGCTTTGTCGCTTGGGCCGATTCCGGTGCCTTGACCATGGGCCATTACACCCAGACCCGCTATTCATTGCGTCTGTGGGATGTCGCCAAGGAGTTTGTGCTCTGCGACAACTTCTTCCAGGGTGCTTTCGGCGGTTCGTACCTGAACCATCAATATCTGATCAGCGCCCAAGTGCCGTTCTACCCGGATGCGGCCAACTCGATCGCCGAGCCCAATATCGCCACGCTGCAAAGCGATGATCCGACCGACAATCGTCTCAAGCCACTGGACGCCTCGCCCGCCAGCGCCATGACCGGCCCACCGCAGTTTGGCCCGAGCCTGCTGACACCAGACGGCTACGCGGTGAACACCATGGCGCCGCCGTATTGGCCGACCTGGATTCGCGACCCGGAGCGCCCGGATTACGCCAAGCCTCTGCCTAGCGTTCTGGTCCCGCAAACTCACGAGCACATCGGCGATAAGCTTTCGAAAAAGAACGTCGACTGGGCCTGGTACGGCGGCGCGTGGCAAGCCACGATCGATGAGTACAAGGATTCGGGGGCGATTCCGAAAATCCCTAACTTCCAGTACCACCACCAGCCGTTCAACTACTTCAAGCGCCAGGGCCCTGAAAACCCGGCCGAGCGTGCCAAACGCCTGCGCGATGGCGGGTTGGGCGATGAGTCGAGCACCAACAAATTCCTCGCCGATGCAGAGGCCGGCAAGCTGCCAGCGGTGACGTTCTACAAACCCCAAGGCAACTTGAACATGCACGCCGGTTACGCCGACATCGCCTCGGGCGACCGGCATATCGTGCGGGCGTTGAAGGTGCTGCAGCAAAGTCCGCAGTGGAAAAACATGGTGGTGGTGATCACCGTCGACGAGAACGGCGGTTGGTGGGACCACGTTGCGCCGCCAAAAGGCGATCGCTGGGGCCCGGGGACGCGTATCCCGGCGCTGGTGATTTCACCGTTTTCGCGCAAGGGCACGGTGGATCACACGGTGTATGACACCGCCTCGATCCTGCGCCTGATCACCCGCACCTTTCAGCTGGAAACCCTCGACGGGATCAAAATGCGCGATGACGCGATGATTGCCCGGGGCCAGAAGCCGATGGGGGATTTGACCAACGCGCTGCACTTTCCGGCGTGATTGATTGAGGCTCAAAAGATCGCAGCCTTCGGCAACTCCTACGGGGGAATGTCATTGGCTGCGATTTTTTGCGCGGGTACTGGACCGCTCGACACATCTGGTTTCAGTATGTACCCGCCCCCGCCTACGTGGGCCCACGCTGAAAAGGATCTGAGCATGTTCAAACTCGCAGGACTTACCCTCGCCGCGCTCACCCTGAGTGCCGCCGCCCACGCCGATGTCGATCTCAAGCTGGGCAGCACTGAACGCGTCACCCGCCTCTTCGCTTACCCCAACAACTGCAACGTGATCTGCTTCCGCAACTGGACGCTGGAGCAAACCGTCGAGCATTACCTGACCCAGAGCGTGCAGCGCGACGGTTACAGCGCCGCGAAAGTCCGGGTCAAAACCGATAACCATCAGCTTTATGCGGAAATCAGCGGCGTGCCCAAGGGTTATGAAAAACCCCTGGCAGCGTTGCTCGATGCCGGGGACTTGGCCTACAACGGCGCCAAAAAGCTCAACATCGATGGCAAATGGGCTTATAGCTGGTATCTGTTCCTGCCGTTGGGCATGGCGCTGGAAAATCGCAAAAGCGTCGAGTTGCTGCACTTCCCGCCGGATTATTCGCTGACCCAGGCTCAGGATTACCTGCGCTCCGCCACCACCGATCGCTGGGCCACACTGCTGGTCGACAACGGCATTCCGACCGCCCAGACGCCGGGCTACCAGACCATCATCGACATCGCGCCGATTGCCGCACCGGCCAGCGCCGGCAAGGATCTGGAAGGCGTCTACGACTACTTCAAGGACTACCAGACCACCATGGTCAAGGAAGTCAGCCAGAACGCCAAAGGCGCAACGTTGCCGATGGTCGCGTTTGGCGCGCCGGTGCGTAACTGGATCAAGCAGCAATACGGGGCAACCGTAGGTGTGCTGGGCCTGGCGACAATCAGCCCGACTGCCGGGGTGAAGGTGCCGGTGTTGGGTTCCAACCATCCAAGCTATATCTGGTATGCCGCGGACCCGGAAACCTACACCGGTCCTGACGCTCAGGCATTAGCTGACGCAGCGGGCCTGAAGGTCATGGGCCAGGATTTGAGCGCCGCGTGCTGGCAGGCCGGGATGGGCAGCAAACCGGGTAGCGACCCGGCCGCGCTACTGAAAAGCTGCACCCAGACCTGGCAGGTAACCCAGAAAGCGAAAACCTGCGATCTGTTCTACACCTCGATCCGCAACCTGACCGAAGCCCAGGCCGAAGCCAAGTGCGCCACCCCACCGATCAAGTCCGAGCTCAATCAGTTGCAAGCTCCGGCACCTGCGGCGGCTATCCCGGCACCGCACATCTGAAACAACAAACGCCTTTGCGCGTGAGCCATGGCCCACACGCAAAGGCGTTTTGTTTTTTGCGCGTTACAACGCCCCGACAGGACGCAAACGGTATTGCGGCGGCAGTTGCTCGAAACCGCTGATGGTCGCGTTCAGGCTTTTCCAGCGGCCGTCCTTGATGCCATAGATGCAACCGTGGATCGACAGGCTCTGCCCGCGATGCCAGGCGTTTTGCACAATGCTGGTGTGCCCGACGTTGGCCACTTGCTGGACCACGTTGAGCTCGCAGAGGCGGTCTACCTGTTCTTCTTCGGTGGGCAACTTGGCCAGTTCTTCGCGTTTCTCATAATAGAGATCACGAATCGAGCGCAGCCAGCCATCGATCAGGCCCAACTGGCGGTCCTGCATCGACGCACGCACGCCGCCACACCCGTAATGGCCAGTGACCAGGATGTGTTTGACCTTGAGCACGTCCACCGCGTACTGAATCACCGACAGGCAATTGAGGTCGGTGTGCAGCACCACGTTGGCCACGTTACGGTGAACAAACAGGTCACCGGGCAGCATGCCAACGATCTCGTTCGCCGGCACCCGCGCATCGGAGCAACCGATCCACAGGTATTCCGGAGTTTGCTGACGGGCCAGTTTGGCGAAGAAATCAGGATCTTCTTTGGTGATCGCGTCAGCCCAGCGCTCGTTGTTATCAATCAGATCTTGTAATTCGTTCATGCAATGAAGCCTCAAGAATGATGCGCAGGTTTGACAGACGACCGTCCGTCGAGGTCACGCGCATGATGCAGATAGCCCAAACGTCCATGATCGGCATTCCATGCCGGTGGAATTCTCGCACGCCCTGTGGGTCCACCCTAGTAAGGCCCACAGTATGAGGAATTGCCATGACTGAATCACGACGTCCGTACGATGCGGTGCAACCTGAGCCCATCGACGACAACGAAGACCGCATGGGCTCGATGCATGAGCTGGATTTTGACGAGGAAGAACCGAGCGCCAAAATCGGTGACGAGCTGCCGGAAAACGAGCGCGAACGCCTGATGCCCCGCGAACGTGTGCGCGAAGCCGGCATGACCGGGGCCTCCACCGACGACCATGAGTCTACCGACGATGACATGAGCCCGGAAACGCTGATCCATGAAGATGGCGCGCGGGACGCCCACGAAGCCGGTGAAGGCAATCAGGCGGATTGGGACCTGAGCATTGTCGATGAAGACGACATTGGCGGCGGGAATGGGTTGGATGAAGCGGAGTTGGCGAAGCGCGATCCGATTGACGGGAATCGTTGATCTGTAGCGCCTGAGCGGACGCCTTCGCGGGCAAGCCTCGCTCCTACAAGATTTTTGTCGAACACAATATTTGTGATCGCCACAAAACCTGTAGGAGCGAGGCTTGCCCGCGAAGCTTTTAAAGTCTTTCAGTCAACCAAAGTGCAGGCCATGACTACGGCATCTTCCCGCCCACCCACCGCCGGGTAGTAATCCCGACGCCGGCCAATCTCGTTAAACCCATACCGCTCATACAACCGAAACGCCCCACGGTTGCTGTCGCGCACTTCCAGGAAACACTCCCGCGCCTTGGCGTCATACGCCCGGGACATCAAATGTTCCAGCAGCGTCAAACCCAGGCCGCGGCCCTGATTTTCCGGTTTGACCGTGATGTTCAGCAGATGCGCTTCATCAAGAATGATCTGCACCACGCCGTGGCCGACCTGCTGCGAGCCTTCGAACATCAGCCAGATCTGGTACTTGCCCAGGCCATCGAGAAAAATCCCCCGCGTCCACGGGTGGCTATAAGCCGCGTATTCGATCTTCAGTACAGCGTCCAGGTCCGCCTCGGTCATTGGGCGGAACGATACAGCGTCACTCATTTGATTCTTTCCAACGCGCCATCAGCCGACGCATGGCTTGCCAGACATCAGCCTTACGCTGTGGCTCTTCCATTAAGAGTTCCAGGCCCGGCAGGGCCCAGACCGAGCCCAGGCCTTCGACCTGGAGTTCACGGTTGAACGATTCCGCGTTGGCCTCGCCGGCAAACCGCACCGCCGGCAGGCCGATCAGCCACAGGCAGACGCACGGTGCGTCTTCGAGCCGGGCCGAGAGGAAACCTTGCACGAAGTCCCGAGCCGCTTCCGGCCCCTGGTCCATCGTGCCACGGGTCAACAGCGGCCAGCGCACCGGTTCGCCGACGATTTGCGGGCTGTCCGGCAGACCGGCGGCGCGCAACATGTCCTTGAGCAACATGTACGCGGGGTCGCGAGTCTGGAAGGGTTCGCCTGTGGGTAACTCCACCAGCAGCAGGCAACGCCCGGCCCGCAGCAATTGCAGGGCGAAGCGCGGCGGCGGCACGACTGGCGCCTTGGCCACGACCGGCGCCGCCTCTTCTTCGACCTTGGCCCCCGAGCGCGTGCTGGCCAGCGATGGGCGCGGCACTTCGATTTTCACCCGCTCGGCTGGTTTGGCCAGCGGCTCCACGGGCGTTTCAGCCACGGCAGCCGGCAGCACTGGCGCGACGACCAACGGCTCGGGCGCTTCCAGCAGCTCTGGCCGCGAGGGCGCAGCAAAGGGCAATTCGGTGCGCGGCAGCCAGTTGACCACCTGCATGGCGGTCAAATAAGCGCGACGACGGGACTCGATAAGCAAAGGTCGGCCACTTGTGGATAACTAAAGTGCGGTGATTCTACCGCCCTTCGCTCAAGATCGCCCGCTGTTGATCCATAGAAAGCCGACTGTCCGTCCCGAGAGTGAATCGCAACCGGCGTGATGCAGTACAATCGCTGCTTTTATTCGACAACCAGCCGGCCATCCCGATGATCGAACCCAAGCGCGTCTTGCGCGCCCTCGCTGAACACTGGGCACTTCTGGAGCCACTGTGCGAGCACTTCGACCAAGGCACCCTGAGCCTCAACGAACTGCGTTCACAGTTGGCCGCCCAGCAACTGGACAGTACACCGCAGGACATCACCAGCCTGCTGGACGTGTGGATCCGCCTCGACATTCTGGTGCCCGTGGCGAAAAGCCCGAACCGTTTCGAGCTCAATGCGCAGATCCACGACTTCCTCGCCTACCTGCGCCGTGAGCACCGTCTGGGCCTGTGCCTGGAAATCGAAGCCTATTTGCGCCACCTCGAGCGCCTGGCCGGTTATATCCAGGACGCCTTCGACATCCGCGACGGCCACGACCTGGCGCGCCAATTGCGCTTGCTCGACATGCGCGTGCGCGACGTTCTGAAGAAACTCGCCAACGACGAACAGGCCCTCGTAGCCGTCGCCGAGCGCGCCAAGACCAGCGACCGGCAAATCCCGCTGCGTCAGCGGTATGCTGAAGTGTTGGCGACCTGGGACGAATACGTCGAACCGATGATCCAGTTGGTCAACGCCGACGGCGCCTTCGAACAAGGCGTGCGCAAGGTCGAAAACGTGCTGCTGAAGATGCTCACCGAACAGCAGCGCCTCGGCCATCTGGTCGATGACGACATGCTGCTGCGCACCCACGCGCGCATCCTCGAAATGCAGACCAGCGCCCAACTGACCTTGCGTCACGCCCGGGAATTGCTGCTGCCGCTGCGCGAAGAAGCCCGTCGCCACAACGCCGTGACCCGTGGCGCGGCGCTGGCCTTGTCGGCTATTCGTCGCAAAGGCATCGATGCGGTGCCGCAAGCCGCGATGCCGATGTTCACTCGCCCGCAAAGCACCTTTCTTGGCAGTGCCAGTCAGGTCGAAGCCTACGTCTACGCCCTGGCGCGTTTCGAGCCGAAACCGGCGCGTTTCCCCAAGGCCCATAAGACCCAGAAAGGCGAAGCTCCGCGCGCGCCACGCACGGTTCGGGAAATGCTCGAACGCTGCGAAGACGCCCTGCCGATGCCGGACTTGATGACCTGGTTGCTGGAGCAGGAGCCGAACGGCGCCACCGACGAGTTGCTGTACTGGTTCTCGCGCCTGTCGCGGGAAAAACGCTTCACCCGCGAGCGTCTGGAACGCCGCGATTACCACACTCATGAGCATCAGGTCAGCCTGCGCTCCTTCGCCCTGCTCTCGGCCCGCGACACCGCCGCCGAGGATTCTGCGAGCATCCCAAATGCATCTTGATCTAAACGAACTGTCCCAGCTGGCGCCGATCTTTCGCGAGCTGTTCAAGGGCTATCACGTCAGCCGCCGCGATCCGGAGCTGTACGCGCAACTGTCGAACTTCCAGGACCAGTACCGCACGCTGTTCAAGGCGCTGGGCTTTGAACTGGTCTGCGACACCCGTGGTTTCTACTACTTCGTGCCGGACCTCGCTGCGGCGGCGGTGAACAAGACTGCGCAACGTCTGGCGCTGTTCACTTTCATCCTCGTCGAGCACCTGGCCGACCAAGGCCGCGACCCAGTCGCCGTGCTCGACGGTGGCAGCCTTGGCCGCGATGAATTGCCATCGCTGCTGGAGAAGTACCGCGACCTGTTTATCCAGGCCGAAGTACAGACCGTCGAAGAACTCGAAGAAAAAATCATGCGCCGCATGACCCAACTCGGTTTTGCCGGCGAAGAAAACGGCATCTACCGTTTCCTGCCGCCGATGCACCGTTTCCTCGATGTCTGCCTGTCGGTCCAGCAGGACCGTGATCTGGCGGCCAGCCTGCACAGCGTCTTGCCATTGCCGGTTCCAGTGCTGATCGATGACGACAGCGACGAAAAACTCCTGGAAACCGATGACCCGCTCGACTTGAGCGACTTCGAAGAAGAAAGCGAAGAAGACGCCATGGCCCGCGCCATTGCCGAAGAACAGGAGACCGACGCATGAGCAAGGAACGCTACGGCATTCGCCGCTTCGCCCTTTTGAACACCGCAGGTTACAGCCTCGGGCTGTTTCCGCTGGAAGAGCCGCTGTCGGTCTACGGCGCGAACAACCTCGGTAAATCCGCGTCGATCAACGCCCTGCAGTTCCCGATCCTGGCGCGCATGTCGGACATGAGTTTCGGCAAGTACAGCCTGGAACAATCCCGGCGTTTCTACTTCGCCTCGGACACCAGTTACATCTTGGTCGAAGTCTCGCTGCCCCACGGCCCGCACGTGATTGGCGTGGTCGGTCGCGGCCCGGGCGGTGGTTTCGGTCACCAGTTCTTTGCCTACGCCGGCAAACTCGACCTGGCCCATTACCAGAAGAACGACACCTGCCTGCGCCAGAAAGAATTGTTCACCAACCTTGAGCGCGAAGGCCTGAAAGCCTACGAACTCAAGCCGGATGAACTGCGGCGTTTGCTGGTCGGCGGTCACACCTCGATTCCGCTGGACCTGACGCTGATCCCGTTGCGTTCCACCAGCGAACAGAGCCTGAAGACCTTCCGCGCGCTGTTCATCAACTTGTTGCACATGCGCGAAATCACTGCGGCCAAGCTCAAGCAACTGTTTCTCGATGCCTTCGAACACAGCCTGCGTTCCGGCAGTGTCGATTACATCGCGGCGTGCGAAGAAGCGTTCCGCGATGTACGCCGCATGGAACAGGACTACAACTCACTGGTCACCGCCGGCCCATTGGTCGAGGCGTTGGCCTCCGGCGTCACCCAGCGCAATATCCTGCGCGGCAAGTTGCATCGCATCTCGCCGCTGCTCGATTCGTTGCTCGGCACCTGGTCGGACTACGCCAGTGCGCGCAAGGAAGAGCTGACGATTCAGGCCGAACACTACCGCAGCGAGCAGGACACCCTGCAAAACGATCAGCGCGGCGGTACTCAGGAACTGATGCGCCTGGAGCGGGAAATCACCGGCATCCAGCGCTGGCTCGGCGAGTTGTCAGTGCTCAAGCATCGCTTCGCGTTGGTCACGGACGTCAAAGTCCTTGAGCAGCAATTGCTGGCGGCCAAGGATGCCCACGATGAACTGGCCGGTGCGCTGGCCCAGTCGCGGCAGTTCAGCGCCGAAGACCTCGACGAGCGTCTGCGGGACCTGGAAAAACGCTTGAAGTCGGTGAAGCAGCAACTCGATCACGCCGACAACAACAGCTACGCCCGTCTGCGTGAAGAGTTCTCGCAACAGGACGTCGAGCGCCTGATGCGTCTGTTCAACAGTGCGCTGTTTAGCCTGCCACTGGGCGAGCACGGGATTACGCTGGACGAGGACGGCCAGTGGGTCAAATCCCTGGAACTGATTCTTGATGGCTTCAAAGGCGAGCGTTTCGAAGTGCCGGGCCTGGCCATCGATATCTCGCACATCGAGCCGCCGGCCCTGCAAGCCTTGGCTGACCGCGCCGCATTGCGCGATCAGAAAGAGCGTCTGGAGAAAGAGCTCAAGCAATTGAAAACCCAGGCTGCCGTGGTCGCTGACCGCGCAGCGAGCAAGACCCAGACTGAAGCGCTGTACCAGCAAGTGCTGGATGCGCAGAAAGCCCTGGAAGATTTCCGTCGCGCACAAACCTTGAGCGCCGAGGAAGACGACAAGCTTGAGCAATTGGCGCAGATGGAAGCGGCGCAGGAAGAGTTGAAGCGTTCCAGCGACGCCTTCACCGAACGCGTCCAGCAACTGTCGGCCAAGCTGCAACTGGTCGGCCGGCAGATCGGCGACATGGAAGCCAAGCAACGCACCCTCGACGACGCTTTGCGCCGCCGTCAGTTGTTGCCGGCAGACTTGCCGTTCGGCACGCCGTTCATGGACCCGATCGACGATTCGATGGACAACCTGTTGCCGCTGCTCAACGACTATCAGGACAGCTGGCAGGGTTTGCAGCGCAGCGATGGTCAGATCGAGGCGCTGTATGCGCAGGTTCGTCTGAAAGGCGTGGCCAAGTTCGACAGCGAAGACGATATGGAGCGTCGCCTGCAATTGCTGATCAACGCGTATGCGCACCGCACCGACGAAGCGCTGACGCTCGGCAAGGCACGTCGTGCTGCCGTGACGGACATCGCCCGGACCCTGCGCAATATCCGCAGCGACTACGACAGCCTCGAGCATCAACTGGCGCTGTTCAACCGCGAGATCAACAAGCGTCAGGTGTCCAACCTGCAGAGCTTTCGCATCGTCCTCGCGCCGAACAAGGAAGCGCTCAAGCACATCGACCAGATCATCCACAGCGCCGGTCAGTACGAAGAAGGCGAAACCCTTTCCGTATTCGACCTGAGCCAAAGCGCCGATCAGGACAACAAGAACGAAGAAGCCAAGGAATACCTGGCGCGGCTGGTGGCGGCGAACCACAACCAGCTCGGCCTCAAGGACTTGTTCGAGCTGGCGTTCGAAATCACCAAGGTCAACGGCCAACCGGTGATCCACACCGACATCGACGGCGCCGCGTCCAACGGCACCACCATGACCATCAAGGCGCTGACCAACATGTACTTGTTGCTGCACTTGATGGACCGCGACCAGGCCGGTCGCGTGCGCCTGCCGTACTACCTCGACGAGGCGGCGGACATCGATGAGAAGAACCAGGCTGCATTGCTGGAAACCAGCCTGCAATTGGGCTTCGTGCCAATTCTGGCGAGTGTGAAGCCGCAGGTCTGCGCCAGTGTGGCGATCGATCTGGAAGGTGGCAGCGGGCCGAACGGGATCTACATCGATGAGGCGGACTGGAAGTACATCCGCCGGCATGATGAGGTGAAAGCGTCGCTGAATGCTGAAGCGGATGAACCGGAGCTGGATGCGGTTTAGATTGAACCGTTAGATATGAAAAAGGCCGCGATCCATTGGATGGCGGCCTTTTTTATTGAAGGTGTTTAGTGTTCTTTAGGGACTCTTCGCGAGCAAGCCCGCTCCCACATGGGTTCTGCTTTATGCACAAATCTACTGTGGGAGCGGGCTTGCTCGCGAAGGCGTCAGCACAGACGCCCAATCAATTACAGACTACTTGCCGAGTGAAATCTTCGGCGCCCAAGTCAGCCATTCATCTTCAAACTTATCGAACAACGGGAACGTCTGCTCTGGCCGGGCCGGCGTGCCCATGCGTTCACCGTCCGGCGTAGCAAAAGCGATACCGCCCTGGATCAGAGTCTCCAGCGACTCGGTCCGCACTGTCGCACCTTTGAACAAACCGAAGTCCAGGCCAAAACCGCTGGTATTCCAGAAGCGCGTGCCACTGCGCACCAATGGCGCGTACTTCGGCTCGATCAGGATGTGCACCAACACACGGTCTGCGGTTTGACCCAACTCGTAACCGGTCACCTTGCCGACGGTGATTTCACGATAGGTCACCGGCACACCGGTTTTCAGCGAACCACGGCGAGCGGCGCTCAACACCAGACTCAACCCGGCCTCAACCTTGGCGGATTCCGGCGGATTGGCCAGGGCCACGAAGTTTTTCTGCGGGCCGAGGTTTTTCGTGGCCGGTTGCACTTCGATGTACTGACCAGTGACCAGGGTTTCGAGGTTCGAGGTCTTGATCAGACCGAGCTCTGGTTTGACAACCCAGAACTGACTGCCCACCCGGGCAATGCGTTCCGGCACTTCGGTAATCCGCGCGGTCAGCACCACCGACTGCAAGTCATCCGTGAGGTCGACGTCCTCAATCTTGCCGACATCCAGCCCTTTGAAGCGGATTGGCGTGCCGGTGCGCAAGCCGTCAGCGCGATCAACCTTGATGGTGACCACCGCGCCTTTCTGGTTCGCCTCGTCATGGCTCGGGAACAGACGGAAACGCGGGATCTTCTTCTGCAACGGTGCCTTGGCTTCCGGTGTTTCGAAGGCGATCCCGCCGGCCATCAGGCTTTGCAGCGATTCACTCTTGACCTGGATACCGCCGGTCAAACCACCGCTGAGGGTGATGCCGCTGGCGTTCCAGAATCGCGACGAGGCGTTGACCAGCCCCTCGTATTCCTTCTCGATGTGAACACCAATGATCAGCTGTTTCTTGGTCTTGGAAAACTGATAGCTCTGGACCGAACCGACCTTGACCTGTTTGTAGAGGATCGGGCTACCGACTTCCAGGGAGCCCAAGTTGTCTGTGAACAACACCATGTGCAGCCCCGGTGAGCGCAAGTCCAGCGGCGGCGCCTTGGCGCGCGCCACGAACTCGCGCTGCGGCGCACTGCCTTTGTCACCGGGACGAATCGCGATGTAGTTACCTTTGACCAAGGCTTCCAGACCGGTGATGCCCGCCAGGGAAATCGACGGTTTTACTACCCAGAACTGAGTGCCGGTGACCAGGTAATCCTCAGCCAGCGGGTCCAGCGTCAATTCGGCAGTGGCGGCAGACAGGTCCGGATCGATCTTCAGCGCCTTCAGGTTGCCGACCTGAATGCCTTTGTACATCACGGGCGTGCGGCCAGCCTGCAGGCCTTCGAAGTCACTGAGTTTGACCTTGACCCGAATACCGGCAGCGGCTGCGTCGAAGTCTTCATAGAGACGAAACGGCAGGCTTGGATCGGTGGGCGGGCTGTCCTTGCGGTTTTCCGGGGTGGCGAACGCGATGCCGCCAGCGACGATGCTGGCCAGGGATTCGCTGCGGATTTTCACCCCGGACAGATTGGCGTCGATGCTGATGCCGCTGGAGTTCCAGAAGCGCGTGTGTTTGCGCACCAGGCTGGCATAGGTGGGCTCGATAAAGACTTTGAGCTCGACAGTGCTTTGGTCTTCGGAGAGCAGATAGCTTTTGACCTGGCCGACCTTGATCTGCTTGTAGAACACCGGGCTGCCACGGTTCAACGAGCCGAGACGATCAGCCTTGATGGTCAGGTGCAGACCGGGCTTGGAGTCCGACAGCGGCGGCTCTTCGGCCAGGGCCTTGAACTTGCGTGTTGGCTCGCCTTCACCGGGGCTGACGGCGACATAGTTGCCCGACACCAGGGTTTCCAGACCGGTAATACCGGCCAGGCTCACGCTTGGTTTGACCAGCCAGAAACGGGTGCTGGTCTTGAGGTATTGCTCCACGTCCTTGTTCATCTCGATGGTGGCGATCACGCCTTTCGAGCTGCCTTCGTCATCGAGCTTGAGAGTCTTCACCTTACCGACCGACATGCCTTTGTAGACCACTTCGGTCTTGTTGGCCTGGATGCCCTCGCCGCTTTCGAAGCGCACCTGAATCTCGATGCCGGTTTCGTTATAGGCACGCCAGCCGAGCCAGCCGCCGATGATCAGGGCGATCAGTGGCAGGACCCAGATAGCTGACCAGTTCGAGGCCGGTCGGGTTTTTGCTGTAGGCAAATCAGTCATGGTCGTCGTCCGACTCCGTGTTATCCCAAATCAGTCGGGGATCGAAAGTAACTGCGGCAAGCATCGTCAAAATCACCACACTGGCGAAGGCGATGGCGCCAAGATTGGCTTCGACGCTGGCAAGCCGTCCGAAATTAACAACCGCCACCAGAATGGCGATCACAAAGATATCCAGCATCGACCAACGGCCGATGAACTCGATAAAGCGGTACATCACAATCCGTTGGCGTGCCGACAATGGCTGGCGCCGTTGCACCGAAAACAGCAGCAACGCGATGCCCACCAACTTGAACGTGGGTACCAGAATGCTGGCGATAAAAACCACGGCGGCGATGGGAATCATGCCGTGCTGAACCAGCTGGATCACGCCGGACATGATGGTGCTGGGATCGCCCTTGCCCAGAGAGCTGACGGTCATGATCGGCAGCACATTGGCCGGGATGTAGAGAATCGCGGCGGTGATCAGCAACGCCCAGGTACGCATTAAGCTGTTTGGACGACGGGCGTGGACCAGCGCACCGCAACGGGTGCAGACCTGTTCGTCGGTATCAGCTTCCTGCTTGTTCAACTCGTGGCATTCGATACAAATCAGAATGCCTGCATCAATCGCCCGCATGGGCATCTTCTCCTGACAAAGCCTGCCAGATCTGGTGAGGCGACATCACAACCTCCAACCACACCTGAACCAACAACAAACTGATAAAGCACGCCAGGCCAAGACCGACGGTGATGGCTGCCATATCTGCCAGCTTGACGATCGCTACCAGCACGCCCATGAGGTAAACCTCGAGCATCCCCCAGTCCCGAAGGTGGTGGTAAATGCGGTAGAGCAACAAACCGTAGCTGCGCCCGATATCGAAGCGAATGCTCAGGAGCACGAGCAACTGGCAGAGCAACTTGAGCAGCGGAATCCCCATGCTGCACAGAAATACAACGACCGAGACGCCTTGCATGCCGGTATTGAACAAGCCGACAACGCCGGTCCAGACAGTGTCTTGCGACGATTGCCCGAGTAGATTGAGCTGCATGATGGGTAAAAAGTTCGCCGGGATATACAACAACAGTGCGGCGATGACCAAGGCGAGACTGCGCTGAACCACATTGTGCCGGTGGGCATAGAGTTCGTAGCCGCAGCGCGGGCATAGGGCTTTCTCGCCATGGGCGAGTTCGGGCTTGCGCATCAGCAGGTCGCACTCATGACACGCCACCAAGTCGTCCAGCGGTAAATCTGACAGCCCGGGGGCGTCAACCGAATCTGGCATAAAAGGCTCTTGCTCCGAAAAAGATGGGCCTATTCTAGTGTTCTGAGTCGAAAATAACTGTGCAAATTTGTGCTGCTATCTGGGCGTACTTTCCTGCGGACAAAAACAAAACCCCTACCTGCATACGCAGATAGGGGTTTCGGAATTTAATCTTGACGATGACCTACTCTCACATGGGGAAACCCCACACTACCATCGGCGATGCATCGTTTCACTGCTGAGTTCGGGATGGGATCAGGTGGTTCCAATGCTCTATGGTCGTCAAGAAATTCGGGAGCCGGCTCGTTTGCCCTTGCGGGTTTACGCTCCAGCGAATGGGTATGTGATAGATCTCGGTGTTTTGTGAGCAGCTTCGAACTTTCGGTTCGTTTCGTCTTCACACACCGCAATCTGGTGCTCTTTTGCCTTTCAGCTCGAAGCAAGCAAATTGCTTGGGTGTTATATGGTCAAGCCTCACGGGCAATTAGTATTGGTTAGCTCAACGCCTCACAGCGCTTACACACCCAACCTATCAACGTCGTAGTCTTCGACGGCCCTTCAGGGGACTCAAGGTCCCAGTGAGATCTCATCTTGAGGCTAGTTTCCCGCTTAGATGCTTTCAGCGGTTATCTATTCCGAACATAGCTACCCGGCAATGCCACTGGCGTGACAACCGGAACACCAGAGGTTCGTCCACTCCGGTCCTCTCGTACTAGGAGCAGCCCCTCTCAAATCTCAAACGTCCACGGCAGATAGGGACCGAACTGTCTCACGACGTTCTAAACCCAGCTTCGCGTACCACTTTAAATGGCGAACAGCCATACCCTTGGGACCGGCTTCAGCCCCAGGATGTGATGAGCCGACATCGAGGTGCCAAACACCGCCGTCGATATGAACTCTTGGGCGGTATCAGCCTGTTATCCCCGGAGTACCTTTTATCCGTTGAGCGATGGCCCTTCCATACAGAACCACCGGATCACTAAGACCTACTTTCGTACCTGCTCGACGTGTCTGTCTCGCAGTCAAGCGCGCTTTTGCCTTTATACTCTACGACCGATTTCCGACCGGTCTGAGCGCACCTTCGTACTCCTCCGTTACTCTTTAGGAGGAGACCGCCCCAGTCAAACTACCCACCATACACTGTCCTCGATCCGGATAACGGACCTGAGTTAGAACCTCAAAGTTGCCAGGGTGGTATTTCAAGGTTGGCTCCACGCGAACTGGCGTCCACGCTTCAAAGCCTCCCACCTATCCTACACAAGCAAATTCAAAGTCCAGTGCAAAGCTATAGTAAAGGTTCACGGGGTCTTTCCGTCTAGCCGCGGATACACTGCATCTTCACAGCGATTTCAATTTCACTGAGTCTCGGGTGGAGACAGCGCCGCCATCGTTACGCCATTCGTGCAGGTCGGAACTTACCCGACAAGGAATTTCGCTACCTTAGGACCGTTATAGTTACGGCCGCCGTTTACCGGGGCTTCGATCAAGAGCTTCGCGTTAGCTAACCCCATCAATTAACCTTCCGGCACCGGGCAGGCGTCACACCCTATACGTCCACTTTCGTGTTTGCAGAGTGCTGTGTTTTTAATAAACAGTCGCAGCGGCCTGGTATCTTCGACCGGCATGGGCTTACGCAGTAAATGCTTCACCCTCACCGGCGCACCTTCTCCCGAAGTTACGGTGCCATTTTGCCTAGTTCCTTCACCCGAGTTCTCTCAAGCGCCTTGGTATTCTCTACCCAACCACCTGTGTCGGTTTGGGGTACGGTTCCTGGTTACCTGAAGCTTAGAAGCTTTTCTTGGAAGCATGGCATCAACCACTTCGTGTTCTAAAAGAACACTCGTCATCAGCTCTCGGCCTTAGAATCCCGGATTTACCTAAGATTCCAGCCTACCACCTTAAACTTGGACAACCAACGCCAAGCTGGCCTAGCCTTCTCCGTCCCTCCATCGCAATAACCAGAAGTACAGGAATATTAACCTGTTTTCCATCGACTACGCTTTTCAGCCTCGCCTTAGGGACCGACTAACCCTGCGTCGATTAACGTTGCGCAGGAAACCTTGGTCTTTCGGCGTGGGTGTTTTTCACACCCATTGTCGTTACTCATGTCAGCATTCGCACTTCTGATACCTCCAGCAAGCTTCTCAACTCACCTTCACAGGCTTACAGAACGCTCCTCTACCGCATCACCTAAGTGATACCCGTAGCTTCGGTGTATGGTTTGAGCCCCGTTACATCTTCCGCGCAGGCCGACTCGACTAGTGAGCTATTACGCTTTCTTTAAAGGGTGGCTGCTTCTAAGCCAACCTCCTAGCTGTCTAAGCCTTCCCACATCGTTTCCCACTTAACCATAACTTTGGGACCTTAGCTGACGGTCTGGGTTGTTTCCCTTTTCACGACGGACGTTAGCACCCGCCGTGTGTCTCCCATGCTCGGCACTTGTAGGTATTCGGAGTTTGCATCGGTTTGGTAAGTCGGGATGACCCCCTAGCCGAAACAGTGCTCTACCCCCTACAGTGATACATGAGGCGCTACCTAAATAGCTTTCGAGGAGAACCAGCTATCTCCGAGCTTGATTAGCCTTTCACTCCGATCCACAGGTCATCCGCTAACTTTTCAACGGTAGTCGGTTCGGTCCTCCAGTTAGTGTTACCCAACCTTCAACCTGCCCATGGATAGATCGCCCGGTTTCGGGTCTATTCCCAGCGACTAGACGCCCTATTAAGACTCGCTTTCGCTACGCCTCCCCTATTCGGTTAAGCTCGCCACTGAAAATAAGTCGCTGACCCATTATACAAAAGGTACGCAGTCACCCAACAAAGTGGGCTCCCACTGCTTGTACGCATACGGTTTCAGGATCTATTTCACTCCCCTCTCCGGGGTTCTTTTCGCCTTTCCCTCACGGTACTAGTTCACTATCGGTCAGTCAGTAGTATTTAGCCTTGGAGGATGGTCCCCCCATATTCAGACAAAGTTTCTCGTGCTCCGTCCTACTCGATTTCATGACTAAGAGATTTTCGCGTACAGGGCTATCACCCACTATGGCCGCACTTTCCAGAGCGTTCCGCTAATCTCAAAGCCACTTAAGGGCTAGTCCCCGTTCGCTCGCCACTACTAAGGGAATCTCGGTTGATTTCTTTTCCTCAGGGTACTTAGATGTTTCAGTTCCCCTGGTTCGCTTCTTAAGCCTATGTATTCAGCTTAAGATACCTAACTTATGTTAGGTGGGTTCCCCCATTCAGACATCTCCGGATCAAAGTCTGTTTGCCGACTCCCCGAAGCTTTTCGCAGGCTACCACGTCTTTCATCGCCTCTGACTGCCAAGGCATCCACCGTATGCGCTTCTTCACTTGACCATATAACCCCAAGCAATCTGGTTATACTGTGAAGACGACATTCGCCGAAAATTCGAATTTCTCAATTAAGAGAACTCACAAATTTTA